>NC_007626.1:967500-1267500 GCF_000009985.1 Paramagnetospirillum magneticum AMB-1 | reverse complement strand
GCCAGACTTCCGTCGCGGCGGCGCAGCGCCAGGTAATGAGTGGCGCCCTCGGTCCAGGTCAGCGGTTCGGACAGGACCAGAACCGCTCCAACCCAAGGCAGCTTGGCGGATTCGGCCCGCCAGTCGATCACCTCGCCGCCCTGGCCCCAGCGGGGCATGTCGTGGGTGATGGCGACCAGATCGCCGTAGGTGGGGATCATGCCCTCCAACTCGGTGCGGAAGGTGACCATGCGGCGGCGATAGCGGTTGTTGGCGGCGATGTAGAGACCTTCCCGTTGGGCATGGTCCTTGGCGGTGCAGCCGAACAGGTTGACCTTGGCGGGATTGTCGCCAGCACTGTCCGCCAGCTTGGCGGTGGTCTCGTCGGGCTTCCAGGTGCGGGACGAGAAATACTCCACCGTCACCGCGTCGGCGGTGTCGTCGCCGGGCATGACGTATTTGATCTTGAACGAGCCCTTGACGATGTTGCGCGGCCCGAACATGGCCACCGGCATGGTCTGGGGCGCGTCGCGGATGATACGGACGATGCCGCCCTGCTGGATGGGCACGGCCCGGCCGCAGCGGGCGATGCGGGTCAGGGCCTCCCACACCGTCATGCTGGTGTCGAATACCGCGTCGAAGAAATCGCCACGGGCAGCCCAAACGGCATCCAGAGTGGTCAGCGTCTTGAGGTCGATGCGGCTATCGGCCAGCTTTGCGCCATAGTCCGCCTTGCAGGCATCGGCGAAGGCCCAGGCGATGGAACGGGTCGGCTGCGGGGCCGACCAACCGCCCGCCGCCGACCACACCGGCAGCTTGCGGGTGGCGATGACGTTGATCATGCGGCTGGAGCGCTGGCTGAGATTGTCGGTGGCCCGCATCTTGACCGCCAGTAGGGTGACGGCGCCGAAATCGGGCTGGCCGGTCAAATAGGCCCGCAGAGCGCCCCAGCGAATTTCATGGCCGGCGCGTTCGGCGGTGTCCTTGGTGTCGAGACGCTTGAGGCGGACCTCATAGCGACCCGGACTGACCGAATAGCGGAACGACAGACGGAGCGCGCTGTTGGTGGCGGCGCTATGCGACGGCTGCGCCAGAACCACCCAACCGCCGATGGCTCCGCCCTCGGCATCGATGGCGCGGGCCTCGACCTGCCACTGGACGGAGCGGCTATCGAGGCTGCCGCCGTCATTGGCGTAATAGAGGCCACGCGGCATCACCACGTCGATGCCCAGCGCCCCGGCCGTGGTATCGACCGGGTTGGCGGTGAACGGGCCGATATATCCGTCGTCGCCCGATTGCACCAGATTGGGGGCCACCAGTTCCTGGCCCGCCACCTCGGCGGCGGTGACCACATCCGGCTCGAACAGGGTGACCCGGCTGCCGGGCGGAACGGTTTCGGTCTGGACTTCCTCGAAGGAGGAGATGGGGGTGTCCTCGATGCGGATCTGCTCGACCGCATACTCGCCCTGGCCGATGACATGGAGCTGGTAGAGGTACTGCTCGCCGCCGACGTAATCCTGGTAGGGCTCGGAGGCGAGGTCGGGATAGATCAGGTGGCGGCCATAGATCACCGGGATCGGCTGCCCCAATCGGCCCTGGTTGCCCTGAGCCTGGATTGAATAGGTCGGGCTGGGGGCCGGGGCGCTGCCGCTGCCGCCCCAGTTGAGCGACGGCATGGAAGGCTTGGGAGCCGGGATCACCGTATTGATCAGCATCGAGCCGGCCAGGGCGATTCCGGCGGTGGCCATGGCGGCGGCACTGCCGGCGGCGGTATAGCCCATGGCCACCGCCGCCATGGGGCCTAGATAGATGGCGGCTACCATCACCGCGATGGTCAGCACGATCCGCATCGGGTTCTTGCCGCCCCCGCCATCGCCACCGCCGCCCTGGGGCCAGCGAATGACGGTGACGACCTCGCTGTCGCTGATGGCCCGGACGGCATAGATGCCGACCGGAACCGTCATACCGCCGATCAGGATTTCCGGGCCATCGGACCAGCAATCCTCGGCAATTCCGCAGCCCTGCAACAGGCCGCCCACCGTAATCCCGGCTTCCACCGCATGCACCGAGCGGCTGGCCACCGGCTCGAACGGATTGGTAACGATGACGATGGAGGCGGTCATGGCGAGAACCGATAGAAGCCTTCGACGGCCCAGCCGTTGAGCGCGAGCGCGTCCGAACGCTGGAACACCACCCCGGCGCCCTCGGCGCAATGCAGGACACCACCGCCATCCACGTCGAGCCAGATTCCCACATGGATGGGATGGCGGGATCGGCGCAGCAGCACGCAATCGCCTTCCATAGGCGGGTCAACCCTGGCCCAGCGTTGCCGCTCGGGGTGGTCGCGGAAGGTGCGGCCCATGACCAGCATGTCTTCGGGATTGCCGATCTCGGGCAGCAGGCGGCCGAAATGTCGGGCCTGCACCATGCGGACGAATTCCCAGCAATTGAACGAGTCCGGCCCACTGCCGTGGACGGACCACGGCAGGCCGATATAAGCGGCAGCCCAATGCATGATGCCCTCGAAGGAATGGGGTCCAGGGACGAGTCCCTGGCGGGTGCAGGGCAGTGCCCTGCGAAGATCACCGTGCCAGACCGGGAAAGCGCCGAGCGGTATAGGTGATGGACGGAAAGGACTTGTTCCCCGCATCCAGCATGCGGGCGCGGCCCGTAACCCTCATGGTGTCGGCCTCGACCTCGGTCAGGGTCATGGTGATGGGTGGGTCCATATGGGGGCCGTTAAGATCGGTGGAGAGATAGGGCCGCCAGGTGATCTCGATCACCTGCTGGCTGATGGCGGCCCCTTCCAGGGCGTCGGTGATGTCGCTGCCGACATTGTCGAGTGTGACGGTGATTTCCGGCACCGGGGCGGTATCCACCGGCGGCGGGGAGAACTCGAAGGCGAGTGCTGCAAAGGTCACCCGTTTGCCGCCATCGCGGGGAGCGCCAGCCTCCAACCGGGCAGTGAGGTCGGCATGGTCTCGGACCACCCGGATCGGCTCAATGAAAGTTGGATGCCAGATCTCCAACGTATCGAGAATCACCGTTCCGGCCGGGGCTGATGCAAACGCCTCCTTCAGCGCCTGCGACAACGCCGGATCAGGCATGGTTATCCTTGCCAGGAACGCACATGGGCGACGGGAACGGGCAGAAGGTCCGAGCCGCCAGCAGCTTGCGCATCTCGTGGACGATCTCGGACAGGCCCTCGACCGCGGAGCGAAGGGCCTCGGTCTGGCGGGCCTGTTCCTCGACCACATGGGCGAAGGCTTCGACAGGGACGCCGGATGCATCCGGCGCCCCCTGCCTCCTCGACCATGCCCAGGCGATGATGGCGATAATGATCACCGTGGCGGCGATGGCGGCGATCTGCACCATGGGGGCGGCCTGCCCCCAGGCGCCCACATACTGGGTGGCGACGCCCGCCCAGATTTCCGGGGATTGTTCGGTCATGGCATTGAATTCCGGGTCGGGGGAAGGGGCTACCAGGAGAAGTCCAGGATCTCTTCCTGGGAGGCGAGTTTGGCGATGGCGGCTTCGGCCTCGTTGCTCGCCCGCCGAATGACCTCGCGCTCGGCATAGACCTCCTGGAGGGTCTTGGTGCCGTTCAGGGCATCCCGCTCACGGGCGCGTTCCACCTTCCAGTCGAGGGTGGCGATGCGCTGCGCCGCTTCGGTTTTAACCCGGCGAACCAGGGCGGTTCTGGCCGCCTGGAGTTCCTCGGCCTGCCGCTCGACGACGCGCGCGGCATCAATCTCGCGGACCTCATCATCGGTGACGCCATCGTAGCGGTCGATGACCTCGTCATCGACGAGATGGAAGCGGTGGCCCAGGGTCGATTCCACCGGCAGGTCGTAATCGCCCTCGGGACCGATGACGCCCCAGTCATTGCCGTGGGGGAAGCTGATTTTGCCGGCCATGATCAGATGCCTCCGATGATCGGGACGATGTAGGGATAGTTGGTCGAGTGATAGGCGCTGTCGAAGATGTAGACGTTGAAGCCCGGCACCTTGGAGCTCATGTCGCCCTTGTCGGCGACGGCCTGGAACACGGTTCGGGTGTCGATGTGCGACATATAGATGCCGTAGCCGCTGTCGGAATTCGGGCTGTAGGAGACCATGAAGTCGCTGTCGCGGATGGGCGCGAACGACCGCCCATAGCCGGAATCCTGGTATTGCAGGAAGGCGTACTTCCCGTCCGACACCCGGATCAGAAACACCTCGGCCCCAGCCCCATAGTAGTAATAGGGCTGGTAGCAGATGACGTATTTGCCGTCGTTGGAGATCTGGAAGCGGATGCCGTTGCGGTCGGCGGATTCCATGCCGTAGGTGGTGGTCGTGCTCAGGGTGTGGGTGGCTTCTTTGGTATAGCCTCCGGCGCCATTCGGCGTGAAGCGGTCCAGCATGCAGTAATTGCTGGGTTCCATCCGTACGATGAGGATCTTGCCGTCGTCGCAGGGAATGACGATGCCGCGATAGAGGCTCTCGGCATACCCGGCCGAATTGGCCGTCCAGTCGTAGAAGATGTGCTTGGTCTCATCAAGATTGTTGAACCAGGCGCGGCGGTTGCTGGCGGAGATGTCGAACGGTGGGACGTTGGAATAGACGTGCAGCCGCATGGAGGTGCCGCCGTTCTTGTTCTCGTTGATGACCAGCGTGCCGGTTTTTTCGTTGTAGCCGATCATCCCGTACTTGTTGTAGGTGCCGAAATTGTTCTGGGCGTAGAACTTGGTGTTGGTCCAGGCCAGATGCCAACCCTCAGTGCCGGTCAGGCGGCCGGGCGCGATGGCCCGCGGCGCCACGCCCGCGTACTGGTTCTCCATGAACAGGGCGAGGTTCTTGTTGGTCTTGTTGTTGACCCAGACCCCAACATTGCGGAGTGCCGTCGCCGAATAGGGGCTGGCACGCCCGATCATCGAACCGTCGGGGCCGATAGCCAGCGCCAGGTGGCCCAGATGGCCACATCGGGCGGTGCCGTCGCCGTAATTGCTGTCGGTCGAGGAGATATTGGAATCCGTGCGACCGTAGGTATACCAGTTGTTGAAGAACTCGGTGCCCAGGCTGCTGGTGCTGCCCTGCATGTAGCCGCTGTCATTGTAATGCTGGCGGCAAAGCTCCTGGAGATAGTGGTTGTAGACCACCGTGCCCCAGGGCGCCGAGCTGCTCATGGTGACCACGGCAAAGGCCGGACGCTTCCAGGGATCGAGCAGATCGGTGTCAAGACGGCGCTGGTACTGTTTCAGCGCGTTGAACGTCAGGATATCCATCGTCAAACCTCCGTGATGGCGGCGATCTGCCCGTCGGGCATGTAGGTGAAGCTGTAGGCGCGGGTGTAGGTGATGCCGCCGAGGGTCAGTTTCTCGGCATAGCCCGCCATGGTTCCGTCGTCGTTGTAGGTGATGCCGTTGATCAGACGCGGCCCCTGGCGGATCGATGAGGCCCTTCCGGCAACGTCGTAGACGACGTCCCCCGCGACGATGCCGCCCGTGAACAGGGCGGCGTTGGCGGCATTGACCGAATACCCGGCATTGGTTCCGAGGTAATTGGCGAGATTGACCTGGAACTCGGCCATCTGATTGTTGATGCGGGTTTCGATCCCGTTGGAGAAGGTCTCGATCTTGGCAAGGGCGGCGTTCAGACCGGTGATCACCGTGCCGTTGATGAAGCCGGTGGCCGTGGCCAGCCACAGCGTGTTGATGTGATCCTTCAGTCCTTGCGCGATGGCGTTGAGCCGGGCCGGGATTTCGCGGGCCTTGGAATTGCTGAAGATGCCGACATTGTCGGAGAACGCCGTGAAGGGAGCCGCATTGGGGATCGGGGTGATGGTCAGGGGCATGGGATCAGGTCTCCGCGTAGAAGGTTTCGAGGACACGGTCGCCGAACCATTCCAGGGTGCGTTCGCCGATCATCACGGCCCCGGTGACATCCATGTTCCGTTCGTCGCGGTTGAGCAGCATCCACCGCTCTTCCCCGCCATGGGGGACGTCGCCCAGCCGGGAGGCCCGGGTGAGCATGAGGATGTCCTCGCCGCTTAAATCCGGGGCGTAGAGCCCGGCGGCCTTAACGGCCACCTTGCGCAGTAGGGCGTCGTAGGCATCGGTGTCCTGGACGGTCTCGATCAGTTCGATGGCCTTCACCATCAGGGCGAAATCGTCCATCCGCAGATTGGGATCGTCGAGCTTGGCCGAGATGGTGGCGAAGGCGTTGTCCTGGGCGGCCTTGACCGTCAGGTAATGGGCAAGGGTGGTCATGGGGCTTCCTCTCAGAACAACTCGATGCCGAGCGTCCGGTAATCCGAACCCCTGCGGGCGGAAACAATCAGGGTTTGCAGATCCAGGCCGGTGGCATCGGCGACGATGGCGGCCGCCGCTTCGGCCGCGACGGCGAAGCTCTCGGCCTGTCCGGCCCAGAAGGCGCCGTCGGTTTCGGCCTGAGCCGCGACCGATGCCGAGGCTGCGGCGGCGTTTTCCGAGGCACGAGCCTGGGCCGCCGACGCGGTGGCGCTGGCTTCGGCGGCCACGACCAAAGCCGAGGCTGCCGCTGTCCGCTGCTCGGATAAATCCGCCGCTTCCGCACTCGACCGGGCGGCGGCTTCGCTGGCGCCAGCCACGACGGAGGAAGCGTTGGCCGCCGATGCCGAGGCGGCTGCATCGATTGCGGCCTGGGTGGCGACGACTTTCGCCGCCACCGTGGCTGTCCGGGCCTGTTCCGCCTGGGCGGCAGCGTTTTCCGAGGCTTGCCGGGATGCCTGTGCCGCGACAACGCTGGCATTGGCCGCAGCGGCATTGCCGGATGCAGATGACGCGCTGGCGGCGGCATTCGTTTCCGACAGACGGGCGGCTTGGGCGTTTGCCGCGGTGGCGGCTTTGCTTGTTCCCGCCGCGTCGGCGCTTTGAACGGCGATGCCTGCGCTGGCCGCCGCCGCCGCAACCTTCTGATCCAGGGTTTCCAGACTGGACTGAAGCCGGGTGTCGATATCGGCGATAGCCCTGGCCACCGTCTTGACCGGCCCACCTTCGGTGACGACCTGGCACTCGGTCCCGCCAGCGGGGCCATGCACCACCTTGTGCAGCAGGGTGCTGTCCGCGGTCACCTTGGCGATTGCGGCGGCGAGTTCGGTTTGCAGGGTCATGGACGATCACCAGCGAATGCTGACGGGCAAGCCGACATGCAGGGTGGTATGGAGAGTCTGGATGTTGGCGAAGAGAGCGACCACGTCCTCGGCCAGCAGGATTTCCAACGCCCCCGCGTCGAGCATGGGGCGCTGACGGATTTCCAGCGTCGAGGTGACGATCCAAGCCCCGCCCCGACTGGGCACCGCCTTGTAGGGGGTGTTGCCCTGGCCGACGAAACGGGCTTCATGGGCGGCGATGCCGCTTCCGCCCAGCAGGGAGATGGCGAACCAATCGGCACCATCATCCAGCTTCAGGCGAAACCATGCCTCGAAGGTGGCGAAGTCCACCGCCGACATGCGCCAGCGCACCGGGATGCGGGTGGGCGTTTGCGTGAACCGCCGCCGCTGCCGGGCGGGACCGGATTCCATGTCGGTGCGGGTGACGGCCGATTCCGGTTCCAGGGCATAGCCGTCATAGGTCGGCAACGGCAGCCGGGCGGGCCAGGAGATGGTGGTGGTCATCACTTCACCTGGATCATCAAGAGCGATACGATGCGGTCATGACCAGCGCCGCCGAGGTAACCCCGACATCGACCATCACCTGTCCCCATTGCGGGCATTTGGAGGTCGAGGTCATGCAGGAAGATGCCTGCCAGTTTTTCTATGACTGCAAGGGCTGCGGGACAGTCCTTCGCCCAAAGCCGTGGGATTGCTGCGTTTTCTGTTCCTACGGCGATGTTGCTTGCCCGCCGATTCAGCAGGCGCGACAGATCGGCACGGCGACCGGCTGCTGCGGGTAAGCCTTACCGATAGGTCCCCGCCGCCGGGTTCAGCCCATAGCGATGCTCCAGCATCGGGGCCATGCCTTCGCCGCGACCGATGCGGCGGCTCATGCGGCCCTCGATCTCCTCGACAATGATGTCGAGATGGATGCGCCCATCCGCCCCCTGGGATTGCTCGGCGCGGGCCTGGGTACCGGATGCATTGTTGTTGACCGTCACCACCACGCCCACCGCCGTTGGCTGCGACAAGGCGGCATTCAGGATGCGATCGGCATTGTCCATCTGCTTTGGCGTGAAGACCCCCTCGCCGACGCGGGCAACGATGGGGCGCTCTCCCGCCACCAGACCGCCACCGTGGTATTTCGGCGCATTGGCAAAGACTGAGGGGCTGAACGAGCGGGTTTCCAGCAGGTCGAGACCGATCAGGCCGCCGGAATGGGCGATGGCGAAATTGCCGGTATCAGGCACCGGTGTTGCGCCGCCGCCGCTGGCCCCAGTTGATCCGGAGCCTGCGAAGAAGCTGCCGATGCCGGCGATCATGCCGCCGAAGATGCCGCCACCGGCCCCGCCGAACAGCGGCGCCACCACCGACATGCGCCAAGCAGCCCGTAGAGCCTCCTCGGCCAGGCTGTTGAACAGATCCTGCCCGGCCAGCTTGCCGGTCATGGCCCATTTGACGAAGGCATCCTCGCTGGCCCGCAAGGCCCCCGACATGGCCCGCTCTGCCGAAGCCGCCGCGTTGCTGGCTTCGTCGGCATAGGCCCGCACCGCCCGGATGGCGCCGTCCTGCCAGTCGCGGCTGGCGGCCAGCTTGTCCTGCTCCAATTCCCGGTAGCGGCGGGTATAGGCTTCCTCCGACAACGCGCCGCTGGACCGCTGCTCGTTGAGCTTGGCCAGTTCCTCGGCAAACCGCAGCGTGGCGTCATAGGCCAGTGTGGTTTGGCGGGCCTCGTCCTTGACTGCCTCGGAATATTGGCGAGAGCGAGCCGCCCGGTATTCATCCACCTTGGGATCGTCCTCGGCCAGCTTGTGGCTGCGGGCGAATTTGGCGACATCATTGTCGATGGTGACGTCGCGGACTTTGTTGCGATCACTGCTGCGCACCGCCTCGGCCAGACGCACCTGGGCATCGATCTCGCGCTCCAGATCGGCGACGGCGCGAGCGGCTTCGCTGTTGGCGCGGGATTTCTGCACCTGGGCGTAGGATTGGGCCAGTTCGCCATTGGCGTCGGTCAGCCCCTTGGATGCCTGTTCGGCTAGCCAGTTGGTGCGCTCCGCCAGGATGGTGTCGGCCACCGATCCCTTGGCGGCATCGGCGAGGCGATCATTGGCGGCGGCTTCCTGCCCCATGGTGCGGATCAGGCCGTTCTTCTGTTCCAGCAGCTTGGCGGCATCGATGCGGCGCAGCGCCCGGTCGTATTCGGCCACCGCCGCGCCATTGTTCTTGAAGGCGAACTCCAACACCTTGGCGGCTCGCGCTGCGTCGATCTGGGCCTGACCGCCGGTGCGGGCGGCTTCGGCCAGGCGCTCCTGGCCACGGGCCTGGAGGTTTAAGCCCAGCACCTCGGCCTGAGCCTGGGCCGACATCTCGCCATTGCCCTTGGCTTCGGCCTCGCGGGCCAGCAGATCCTTGATCTCCTGTTCCTTGGGCTTGGTGCGATAGACGCCGCCCTGCTGGAACAACTCCTTCTCGATCTGGCGAAAGCCCTTGGCCGCCTCGTATTGGGCCTTGGTGCGGGAGAACTCGGCGTTGCCGGCGGCGCGGGCCGTATTGAGCTTCTCCTGCCATTCCACCTCGAATTTGAGGTCGGTCAGCTTTTCGAGATAGCTGGGCTCGCGTTGCTCGGCCCGGACCCGGTCGCGCTCCATCTTGGCATGGGCTTCCATGCCCGCCCGCTTGCGGGTGATTTCGTCGAGATCGGCGGCGACATCCTGGCGTTCGGCCAGCAGGCGGCGCAGTTCCTCGTTTTCCTCCCTGACCGCCATCACCACCACGGAATGGGTTCCGGCTGGCAGCGGCTTGTCGAGGGCCTGCTCGCCCCCCAGGGCGGCGATGCGCCGGTCCAGATCGGCCAGCCGCGACTTGACCGTGGATTCCCCTGGCGTCAGCGATTCCAGCGTCGCCGCCCCGGCATTGGCGCCGCCCGACAGAACCTTGCGCAGCCAGGGGGCGTTGGTAAATCCCTGCCAGGCATTGGTCATGCGGGTGAAGGACCGCTCGGCGGTGTCGGCACTTTCCTTGGCGGCCTCGTCGAAGCCCCGCAGCGCCTTGATCAGGGTGTCGCGGAAGAAATCCGCCGTGACCTTACCCTGGGTGACCATCTGGCGGAAGCCGCCCGAGGGCAGAGCGGCGGCCCGGTCGAGAGCCTGGAGCAGCCCCGGCATGGGCTCGACGATCTGGTTGAGTTCCTCGGCCCGCAGGGTGCCGGACGACAGCCCCTGGGCCAAACCGAACAGCGACTGCTCCAACTGTTCGGATGAGGCCCCCAGCGCGATGGCGGTGGACTGAAAGCCTTCCAGCAAGGCACGGCTCTCGCCGGTAGTGATGATCCCGGCCTTCTGCAACGCCGCCAGCCGGGAATAGGCCCCGACCACCGTCTCCAGGGCGGTGCCGGTCTTCTGCGCCTGGGCATAGAGATAGCTGGTGGTTTCGGTGAGTGCCGCGGCACCCACTAATCCCTTCAGCCGCGCTTCCAGGCTTTCCACCTTGATGGTGGACTCGACCATGGCCTTGCCGAAGAAGCCGATGGCCGCGCCCGCCGCCAGCCCGGCCGGGCCCAGCGCCATCATCACCGAGCCGATGGGGCCAAGCCGGGAGGCGAAGGCCGCCATGCCTCCCTGGATATCCTGGCTGGCGGCATTCATGGCCAAAAGCGACTTCGACGCCGGTTGCGCCGCCGTCTCGATGCGCAGCAGAGCCTTCTGCCCATCCTCGCCCAATTGCAGCAGGGCGCGGCGCACGGTTTCGCCGTCCTGCAAAGACAGGCGAATGGAGACGGATTTGGTGGCCATGGATCAGGTCTCAGGCGACGGCCAGGGTCAATTGGCTCCCGGCATTGCGCCTTCGGATGGATGGATCGTAATCGGCCCAGGGGACGGCACGGTAGAGGCCGGTCACCGCCCAGCGCTGGAATTGCTTGAGATCACGCCGCGCGGGATCGAACACCATGGGATAGGGGCGGATACCGGCGGCGACCATGCGGTCGAAGCGGTAATGGATGCAATCCCAGGTTTCCGCCGGATCGAATCCCACCAGCATGTAGGCCATCAGATGCCGGGGCGGCACCCCGGCCCTTTCCAACCGTTCGACGCCACGAAAGAACACCCGTTCGTCGCCCAGATTGTCCCAGGCGGTGTAGAGGCGGCGCTGGCGGAACTGGTCGTCGCGGTATTGGACCGAGGCCAGGGCCTCGGCCACCCGGTCATCCACCAGCCGGATATTGATGCCCTGGCTGAAACAGACCCGGAAATCGCCACCCCGGATCTCGGCGACGCGGGCCTGCCATTGCTCCTCCGGCTGGCCGAAGAAATCGTTGTCGAGCAGCAGCAGCTTCCTGGCGTGCCCCGGCCCGCGCCACAGATCGGCGATGGTGTTGACCGATCTGGGGCGGCCTTCCGATCCCGGCACCATGCAGAACCGGCATTTCATCCGGCAGCCTCTGGCGGTGAAGCCGAGCGAGGGCTGGAAGCCGGGATGATCCTGGTAATTGCAGCGTTCCCACCATCCGCCGACCACCTGCTCCACGGTGATGGCGGAGCCGCTGCCGGTGCCGCCCACGATGGCCGAGGGCCAGCATTGGCGGAAGCAGGCGATCAGCGGCTGGCTGGCGGTGAAGATCGCCGAGCCATAGACCACGTCGTATTCCCCCTCGAACATCTCCCGCTCGACACTGCGGGTGAACACCACCTCATCCCCATGCGCCCGATGCCATGCCGCCAGCCGCATCAGGGCAAGATTGGGCAGCTTGCCGTCGAGCTGGGTCAGGCGGACGCGCATGGTGATCCATCACTGTCAGGAATCGGATTGCAGCTTGGCCGCCCCCGCCACCATGCCGCGCTCGGCGAAGGGCAGCAGCCGGACCAGCAAGGGCTGGTCGTAACCCAGCGCCTGGGCTTGGATCAGCAGAGCCGGAAGGTCGAGACCGGTGATGCCGCCACGGGGACCGATGCGGATGGCGCCGATGGCCCCGGTCAGCAATTCCCAGGCTTGCCAGCCGGATTCACTCAGGGGGGTGTTGCGGTCATAGGGGCAGTCGCAGTTTCCACCGCAGCCTCGGCAGTAGTCAGGCCCGCCGCCGAAGTGCCATTCGGCGCGGGCCTGGAGACGTTTCCCTCGGCGATGACCGTTTCATGGGTTTCGGTGTATTGGACGACGAAGGACTCGGCCATGCGGGGAAGCTGCATCAGCTCGGCGATGGCGGTGTCGGTGACCTCCGCCGGTTGATCGGCCACGTCCAGCACGCCCTCCCATTTGGTGATGGCGGAACGGGCCAGACCTTGGGCAAACAACATCTGTGACAGCCCGGCCAGGGCGTCCTCGTCGGACAGATCGGGCAGACCGGTGATATCGGCCCCCGCCGCCTTGAGATCGGCATGCTCGGCGGCGATGGCACGGGCCATGCGCCAGCCGCGTGACCGGGCGGCCTCGTACACCGCCGTGGTCAGGGGACGGACGAACACCCGGACACCGTGGGGCAGATCGATCCAGTAGGGTTCCTTGGGGATGGTCAGGCGGATCATAATCAGTACCCCGCCACGTCGTTGACCAGGGTGACGCGGAGCAGATATCCCGCCACCGGATCGCGGGCCGCCCGCCAGTCGTAGCTGGCCTGGATGCCGCCGGGGCCTTTGATCTCCTGCTTCTTTTTCGGCAGGAAGACGCGGGGCAGATGGAAGGTCAGGGCAAAGGCCGAGCCGGGAATGGTGAAACCATATTCCATCGCCACCGGGCTCTCGGCGGCGATGGCGGTGGTCAGCGTGGTGTCGGTGCCGAAGCGGATGTCCACCGAACCCTCGGCGGTAGCCTCGGTCTCGTCCACGCCGTCGATCAGCCCGTCAGCGCGGATGGTCTCCACCCGCTCCAGATTGTTGGAAAAGGACAGCTTGCCGCCGACCACGTTGGCCAGTTGGCCGCCACCGACCCGGATGGTGCCGCTGCCCTGGGAAAAGCGCTTCAGGGCAAAGGTCGCCGGGGTGGCGTCGATGGTGGTGGCCGCTTCGGTCTCGCCCTGGGCGATCACACCGATGCTGGCATTGGCGGCGCCGGAGCGGGCCATGTCGAAGGACAGCTTGTCCAGCTTGGCGCCGCCGTGACGGAAGAACTTCGGCGCCGCCAGTTGGGCATGGCCGATCTCGATGGCGAGGCTGGGCAGTGTGCCGCCCGAGGTGAAGACATGGTTGAAGGTAGTGTCGCCATTATCGGCGGTGGCGGGCGCGCCGAACAAGCCCTTGAGCCAGAAGCCGAGCGCCCGCACATCCAGCGGCACACCGACATCGCCCTCGTCCTTGATCGCCTCATAGAACGGATCCTGGGCATCGCGGCCCTGACCCAGCAGCGGGTCGTAGCCCAGCGGGCGCTCGGCCCCCAGGCTGGATTCCTTGAACGACAGCCTTGTATAGCCGTCGGCCGGAAGCACCCCGTAGCTCGCCTCGAAGGCAGCCAGCAGCGCGCAATCGGCGCCGTAAGCGCGCGTCTTGCCCATGATTGGAGTCCTTGGTGGATTGGAAATCAGCCTAGCGGATCTGGGCTGGCGTAATGGATAGTGACCGGCACCATGGCGCCGCGCAGGGCGGCGGCACCGTCGATGGCGAGGCCGGATGTCTTGGGAGCGCCCCAATCCAGTCCTTCAGCCAGACCACCGAGGGAACGGTCGGCGGCCAGGGCGTTCCCCACCGCCATCAACAAGGTATCCAGCACAGCGCTATCGTCGTCCTGGCCGCGCTGGAGGATGATTTCGATCTCGGTCTGGTGTTCCCACAGGTAGGTGACGGGCGACAACACCACCTCCGGGTCTCCGGGATCGCCGTCACGCAAGATGATCAGACCACCGACAGGCACCGTCTCGGGCAACGGTGCTTCCCGCTTGGCCGTGGCGCCGGGCACCGTTTCCAGCCGCGCCAAAAGGGCGACGAGGATCTGTTCGCGGATGGAGGGCATCACGAGCTCCAATTTCTGACGATCAGCTCCGGCAGCGCCGAAGCCCACCGCTCGGCGACGCCGTCCACGTCGAGGCGCCTCTTCAAGCTCACCTGCGGCACCAGGATGAACATCACCACTGTGGTCATCCCGCGCCCGGAGCGGAGTGCCGAGGCGCTGCCTTTGGCGAAACCGCCCCGCTTGCCGGTGCGGGCCCGCATGTTCTCGGCCACCAGCAGCGAGGGAGCGCCCCGGCGATAGATGAATCGCAGGCGGCTGCCGTGCATCTGTTCCCATAGGCCGGGCGTCATGCGCTTGCCTCGGGCGCCGGTGCCAGCGGCGGGCGTGGGGATCGCCAACCAGAAGCCATGCTTGGACTTGATCACCGCACCCTGGTCAAAAGCCCGGATGATGGTGGGAGCCCTGGTGAAGACGAAGCCCGCCGGTTTGATGCTTTTCCGACCCTTGGGATAAAGCTCGACCCGCCAGGTATTGGCAAGGCGCTGGCCCATGCCCGCCTCGGTGACCTGACGGCGGAGATCCGCCTTCAGCCCGTCGGCAGCTTGGCGCATCCCGGCAGTGACGGCGTCTTCCGCGTCCTTGATCTCCTCGGCCATGATCTTGCGCAGATCGCCGGATATGGCCGCGGCCAGTTTCATGCCGGTCTCACGTCGATTGTCCAAACCAGCCGCTCGGCATCCAGGCGGGGTTCGCCCTGGACGACGAAGCTGTCGCCGTCATGGACGATCACGTCCCCTGCCACTGGCGCCGGAATCTCCCGCCGCCGGATCTCAAACACCGCCGTCCCCGTATGGACGGTGATGTCAGAGAACTCGATCTCGCGGTCGGGCCGCCGCACCAGGGCACGCACGGGGCTGCCCTGGTAGCTGACGGTGACGGCCATGTTCGGATCGGCGAACAGGTCGTCGAGGGCATCGGCAAAGGCCGACATGGTCAGTTCCCCGAGAACAACCGCACCGCCAGACGCGGGCGCTTGTTGACCGGCAGGATGGAGGCCTCGGTCTTGACGTCGATGGCGCTGCCGTCCTGGCGGGCCAATTGGCGGGCATACATGGGCACGCCCAGGGTGTTGACCGTCTCGATCAGGTTGGCCGGGGCGCCATAGGTGACGAAGGTGTCCATGGTGCCCAGCGGGAAGGCGATGCCTTCGCCCGCCGGGATCAGGGTTTCGGTCTGGCCGGTGGAGAGGGTGACGGTGGCGCTGTATTCCTCGAACACCATGCCGGCGAAGGGGAAGCGGCGGCGCACGTCTTCCCTGAGCGGCTGGGCGCCAGTGGAGGAATAATACTGGTAAGCCTGCTCGACCTTGGCATGGCCGATCAGCTTGTCGAAGAACTCCGGGGAAACCAAGGCCAGCACGCTGGTCATGGTCTCGCCCTTCAGTTCGGTCTCCACCTTGCGCAACACGTCGCGGATCTTGGCCTGGACGTTGGTGGTGGCGGTGCCGAGGGCGAAATCCACCTGCTGGCGGGCGAGGCCGAATTCGCTGAAGTAGTCGTACAGGGTGGACCCGCCGCCGTCGCGGACCACGCCCTTCAGGGCGTTGACCTCCATAAATTCCCGCGTCTGGGCGTGCTTGCTCCGCATGCGGGTCAGCTTGCGCTCCATGACGGTGGCGAGAGGATCGGCGGCATCGGCGACACCGAAGCCGCGCACGCCCTGGACGTCCTGGGGCGTGATGGAATCATCATGGGGAATCCACGGCACCGTGAACGACCGCATGCTCCGGGCATCACGGTTGGCAACGGTGGCGGGGCCGCCCAGCGGCACGGTGGGCAGCAGGTTGAGGACTCCCTCGGCCTGCTCGATGATGACGCTGCGCTGAGTGACGCCCTCGAAGCGGAACAGCCCCATCTGGCCGAGCCGGGTGTAGAGGTTGGGCAGCAGGTTGATGGCCTGGGTCATTTCGGCGAGCGAATAGCCGCCCGCGTCGAACGGGTTGATGATCGCGTTCATGTCGGGGGCATCTCTCAAACGGTGGTGCGGGCGACGAGGCCCAATGCGGCGAGCTGGGTGATCTTGGTGACCCGTTCGGCTGGCTGGTCGACCGAGGCGTCGAACACCAGGGCGCCATCGGCCAGGATGACCGGGCCACGGGCGGCGATCAGGCCGGTGGCTGCGGCATCGGTGGCATCCACCGCGTCCAGCAGCACGGCGACGGCCATCTCGGCGCCTTCGTCACCGACCACCTCGGCGGCGGGGGACAGGCGATATTCACCGCTGGCGGTGATGCGGCCCAGCACCGAACCCAGGGGATAGGACGTGCCCGCCTTCAGGGGGACGGTCTCGCGGGTGTAGCTGGGGTTCAGTTCGAACTTCAGCAGATCGCCCAGGGTGGGCGAGGCAATGAGGACGGGCATGGTCAACCTCCGTGACGGGCGGCAGCGTCACGGGCACGCCGGACGATGGGGCTTTCGGTTTCGGCCTTGGGCGTCGCCCCCGTCGGTGCAGCCGCCACCAAATCGGCGGCATCGGAGCGCGACGCCAGCTGATCCAGCACAGTGCGGCGCAGGGCCTCGGGACGGATGCCCTTGGCCAGGGCATCGGCGGCGTCGATGGTGATGCCCAGACGGGCGGCCTGGGCCGAGATGGCACTGATCTCGGAATATTCGGTGCGCAGACGCTGCTCGATCTCGGCAGTCGCTTCGACGGCGGACGGCACAGCCGCCAGAACGGGGATGTCCCCCGTTTGCTCGGACATGGTGGTCTCCTTGGGTTTGGACAGAACGGGGGAACGGACGGAGGGGCGCGCCAGGGACGTGCCGAGATCGGCGAGGGCAACGCGGAGTGTGCCGACCTTGTCGGCCAGCCCGGCGGCCACCGCCTGATCGCCCCGATAGACCGCAGCCTCGGTGGCCCGAATGGCGTCGGGCGATAGCCGCCGCCGCTCGGCCACCAGGGCGGTGAACTTCCCGTACAGGGCATCCACATCGGCCTGCAGCGTGGCGCGGGCGGAATCCGACAGCGGCTGATGGGGGTTGCCATCCACCTTGCTGGCACCGGCATGAATGAAGCTCCACGCCCGCCCGGCCTGGGCATCGGCGGCGGATTCATCCACATGGATGGCGACCACGCCGATGGAACCGATCTCACCGGTCTGGGTGAGGTACAGGCGGTCGGCGGTGCAGGCGATGGCATAGGCCGCTGACAGCGCAGCCTCGTCGGCTATCGCCCAAATCGGCTTGCCGCACTGGGCGCGGATGGCCTGGATGTGGTCGACCAGATCGAACAGGCCGCCCACCTCACCACCGGAGGAATCCACGTCGAGCAGGATGGCCCGGACACCCGGATCGGTGGCCGCCGCCTCGATGGCATCGGCGATGTCCGAATAGGCGGTCAGGCCGCTGGCGGCGCCGAGATAGCCCGACCGCGCCACCAAGGTGCCGATCACCGGCACGATGGCGATGCCGTCGGGCGTCACCGCCATTTCGGCGGAGGGAGCCGCATCGCCATCGAAGGAGATAGCTTGTCCGGCCAGCCGGGGAGCGAGGGCGCCCAGGATCACATCCAGCTTGGCGCGGGCAACCAGCAGCGGCGTCCCGTACAGACGGGCCGCGATATGGGGCAGATCGTGCATGGTGGTCCTTACTGTGTCGGTGCGGACGGCATCGGCGGGGTGCCGAGAACCAGCCCCAGCCGCTGTTCGCGGGCCTTGTCGGCGGCTATTTCGGCATCCACCTGCTCGGCGTCGAAGCCGCGCTCGGCCAGGGCCTGGGTGCGGCTCTTGAGACCCGCCTCGATCTGCTCGATCTCGGCGCGGGCGTCCTTGAGCGGATCGACCCAGTCCCATTTCGGCGGCAGCCAGGAACAGGCAGTGAAGCCGGCGCGGTTGGGCTCATAGCCCTTGATGGTCAGGGCGCCAGCCATCACGGCGGTATCCATCCAGCGCTGCCAGACGGCCCGGCAAAGCTGGTAGACCATGACCGCGTGCTGCCAGGCGTCGATGCGGCGGCGGAATTCCAGCAGGGCCAGCCGGGAGTTAGAGTAATTGGCCTTCAGCATGTCGTTGGACAGGTAGGCGTAGGGCACCCCCAGGGCGGCGGCGATCTGCAACAGGGTGCGGTACTGGAACGCCTCGTAGGAGCCACCCACATCGGCGGGGGCCGAGGTCTGGATCTCCTCGCCCGGTTCCAGCATCACCACCTGGCCGGGCTGGACGTCCATCACCCGGTCGCCGGTGCCGCCGTCCTCGGCGATGTCGAACGGCTCACCCGGACTCGGTGTGGTGACGAACAGCGCGTACATGGCCGCCACCTTCTTGCGGTCCAGTTCGGCATCGTCGTACTGGTCGAGCAGGAACAGTTTCACGATGGCCGGGGCAAAGCGCGACACGCCGCGCAACTGCCCAGCATCCACTGGGTCCATCACATGGATGATTTCGGAAGCCGGGACGCGGACGGTTTCCCCAGCCATGCCGGGATCGGTGCAGTCACCGGGATGGCGGCGCAGGAAATGATAGGCGACGCGGCGGCCGATGCGATCGAACTCGATGCCCTGACGGATGACATTGCCGCCGGGCAGGGTCTGGTTCCGGGTCAGCGGCAGCATTTCCGAGGGCAGCATCTGCAATTGCAGCGGCACCGACAGGCCGTCCTCGGGCCGACGCGGGCGGAAGCGGAAGAACACCTCCCCGGCGATGAACACCTCCCTGGCGGCGCGCCGCTGCTGGCCATAGAAATCGGTCAGCCCCTCGGCATCGGATTCGTCGGTCCAGGCCAGCCACAGCTTCTGCACCGCCGCCTTCAGGGTGGCGTCGGCGATCAGCGAGGACGGCTTGATGCCGGCGCCGACCACATTGCCCGCCCAGCTTTCGATGGCGTTGGCGGCATAACCGTTGTTGCGGACCAGATGGCGGGCGCGCGCCGTGATGTCCGACCCGGCGGCGGCGATCAGGGTGTTGAGATGGGCGCGGCTGGGCTGGAAGCCCTTGAGGCGGCGGTTGCTCATGCCCGCCTCGAAGCCGCCGATAAAGGCGCCCACCTTGCGGCGCAGGGCCGACAACATGGTCACAGCCCCTTGCTGGCCACGGTCAGGATGCGACGACGGCGCCCCTTGCCCTCGGCCAGGGCGATACGGCGGTCGAGATCGGCCAGCACCTGATTGGCCTGGGTCAGATCATACTGGACGGTGCGGTCGCCCACGGTGACGCGGGCCACCAGCGAGTTGCGCCGCGCCAGCACGCGCTCGCGCTCGGCCTTCATCTCGTCGAGGGTCATCGGGATCAGCCCATATAGCTGGAATGAAAAACCCGCCGAGAGCGGCGGGTCTGGGGGCGGCGGATCTGGCCCGCCTGGGGTTCTTCGGCTTGGGCCAACTCGGATATGGCCAGTTGTGCTTCCAGATCGCGCCACTTGGCCTCGGGCCAGCGGTCGGCCCCGGCGATCCAGGCGGCGGCACGGGCATAAACCCGGCAATCCAGCGCCTCATTGCGCTCCCTGAGCTTCTGCCATTCCAGCTTGGTGAAGCCGCGGCGGTTCTTGACCGTCACCAGCTGCTCGGCGACGAACTGCTTGCACCATTCCGAGTCTGCCCACGATGGCAGATGCACCGTTCCGGCCGGGTAACGGACTCCTTCGGCCAATTCTTCGTCGGTGGGGCGCTCCAGACGGAGAAACCGGTAGGTTTCCGCCTTGAAGGTGGACACCGCCACCGTCCAGAGGCGGGCGCCACGGCGAATCTTCTTGCCGCCCTCGGTCGCATCCACATAGGTGGGGCCGGAAACCGGCGATGACCGGTTGAAACCCTCGACACCCTTGATGGGAGATACCTGACCAACGCCCATTTTGCGGCCCCAGCTATAGACCGCCGAGGTTTCATAGCCGCTGTCGATGGCCAGACGAGCGATCTTCAGGCCGATACCGCTGGCATGGGGCCAGATCTTCGCCAATACCTGTTCCAAAGCCTCCCAGGTCTCGGCTTTTTCCGGCCCACCGTCGATGACGATGTGGTCGATCAGCCAGCTTTCCAGGCCACGGCCCCAGGCCCAGACGTCGATCTCGACGCGATCCTTTTGGACGTCGGCTCCGGCGGTGAGGAACAACCCGCCCGCCGGCACAATGCCGTTGGTCCAGGTCTTGCGGCGGTCGTAGAGCCGCTGCCAGTCGGGGGCCTCGCCGGATTCAACCCAGGTTTCCCCCAGCACGGTGTTCTTGAACACCCGCAGCGCGTCGTCATTGCCCTGGGCGGCCTCCCACAGGCGGGCGATGTCGCGCCACGACTGCCAGCCCGGCGGCGAATACAGCGCCGAGATGTGAAAGCCGACGGTGCCGGGATCAGAGGCGATGGCGGTGGCCCGCCACTCGCCCGCAGCCAGCATGCCCCCCTTGTGGTGCTCCGCGATGTCGTGGTCGCAGGATTCGCAGACGTAACGGACGCTGCCCGGCTGGCCCCTGTCCCATTTCAGCCGTTCGAATTTCAGCCACTGCATGGCTCCGCAATGGGGGCACGGCACGAAGAAGCGGCGCTGGTCGGATGCCTCGTATTCCCGCTCAATGCGCGACAGGCCGCGAATGGTGGGCGTCGAGGCCAGGAACGCCTTCCGCCGATGGGCGAAGGTCAGCGAGCGGGCCTCGGCCAGACCGACCGGGTCACCCTCCTCGTCGGCGGAAGCCGGATAGGCGTCCACCTCGTCGAGAAACAGGTAGCGGGCGGGCATGGAGCGCAGGCCCACCGCGCTGTTGGCCCCGGTCAGCACCAAGGTGCCGCCGGGAAAATCCTTCGACAGCATGGTGTTGCCAGCATCCCGCGCGCGGGCCGGTTTGACCCGTTCCCGGATGGCCGGGCTTTCGTCGATCAGCGGATCGATGCGCTGGCGCGACGCCCGTTTGGCCATCTCCACGGTGGGCTGGACGCACAGCATCGGCCCCGGCGCATGGTGGATGACGAAACCGATGAAGCAGCATCCCGCCTCGGTCGCCCCCACCTGCGCCGCCTTCATGAACACCACCCGCTGCACCGGGCTGGTGGGCGACAGCGCGTCCATGATGTCGCGCATATAGGGCGTGCGATTGGTCCGATACCGCCCCGGTTCGGCCGAGGCCCGGCTCGATAGCATGCGGTGCTGGTCGGCCCATTGGGAGACGGTCAGGCGCGGATCGGGGCGCACCCCGTCTTGCCATGCCAGCAGCACAGCGTCGGCCCCACGGAACCCAAATGCGTCATCGGAAGTTCGGCTCGATGGCGGCGAGTTCGTCGAGATGGGCGTGGACATGGGCTTCCAGCAGGGTCTGCATCACATGCGGGTCGATGCCGATCTCCGCCGCCATCTGCCCGGCCACCCTGGCGGGCCAAGTGATCCAGGCATCCCGTTCCTGTCGGGCCAGCTTGAACACCAGGGCGGTGGCCCGCGCCCGGTCGACCACCTCGTCCTTGAGGCGATCCACCTGGATGCGGGCTTTCTGGGCCTTGGCGACTTCGTGGGCGGTGCGGGCCTGGGCGAAGGTGGCCCCAGCGGCGGCCGGAACAGCCGGGGTGGTTTCGCGCTGGGGCTTAGGTGCCGGGGCAATCGGCGCTTCAATGACCGGCTTCGGGGCCGTCGTCGCCTTCCGGCCAGGATCGGTCTGGGCATCCCAGGCGGCGTCGGCCTTCACCGGGTCGATGGTGCCGTCGGGTTCCTGGGGAATCCGGCCCGTCTGCACCGCCTTGCGCACGGCGGTATGGCTGACGCCACGCCTGCGCGCGTATTCGCGGACGGATAATCCCATGATCGATTTCCGCTGAAATAAGCAATGAAATGAGACGCTTAACCTGTTGATACGTGGGACCGACAGAGCGATGAATGGCCCCACGAACACCGGAGGACACCACGATGAAGCGCACCGACAACACCAAAGCCCTGGACGCCTTTCTCGCCAAGAAGGCCGAATTCGACGCCATGCTGGCCCGGTTGCAGACCTTAAGCGCCGAGCACTTCAACTGGACGCCCGACGAGATCAATTGGGGCCACGCCGGGACCATGACCCACTACGCGGAGATGCTGAAGGCCATCAGCGACAGCGCCTTCCAGGAAGGCGAATTCGCCACCTGATCAGCGGTTTTTCCCTTCCGCCCCCCGCCTTCGCGGGGGCAGGCTCCGACCGGCTTCAGGCTGGCGGGGCTTCAGGTGGTACAGGCGCGGGACAGTCCAGCGCCATCCTTGGAGGACCACCTCATGACCCAGCTTTCCGACACCCAGGCCGTCATCCTCTCCGCCGCTTGCGCCCGCGAAGGCGGCTTCGTGCTACCGATCACCGCCGCCTTGAAGGGCGGCGCGGTGAAGGTGGTGCTGATCAGTCTGATCAAGAAGGAATTGGCCGAGGAAATCCTCGCCGAACCCAGCCAACCGGTGTGGCGTGAGGACGAGGACGGCACCCCGCTCACCCTGCGGGCCACGCCCGCCGCCTACGAGGCGTTGGGCATGGGGGCCGACACGGACGCGGACACCGCCCCGGAAGAAGAACCGGCGACAGACATGGCCGACCAGCCGAAAACCCCGGTGACGGAGGCCGACAGCAGCCCGGACGAGGCCGAGGAAGTGCAGCGCGTCCGCAAGACCCGCCAGGGCAGCAAACAGGAAGCCCTGATCGCCATGCTGAAGCGGCCCGAAGGCGCCAGCATCGCCGAGATCACAGCCGAGTTTGGTTGGCAGCCCCACACGGTGCGCGGCGCCATCGCCGGAGCCTTGAAGAAAAAGCTGGGGCTTGAGGTCATCAGCGAGAAGATCGAAGGCCGCGGCCGTATTTACAAAATCCAGGATTGAGGCAAACGGCCATGCCCCACTACAGCGTCATCATCACCCGCGACGTCACCGAAAGCACCACGGTCGAGGTCGAGGCCGAAACACCCCAGCAGGCCGAGGTCACCGCCTTCGAGAAGCTGTTCAACAGCACCGACGCCGAGTGGGAGATCGACGAAGGGTCTTGGAACAAGGCCGACGCCTACGTCACCGGTGTGGACGAAACCGCCTGATGGCGCTCGATTTCGGTCAGCACCATCAGGGCTTGATCGAGGGCCGGCATGTCACCGGCCCTCGACGCGCGTTCAGCTTGCTTCCTGGCCACATCGAGAGCGGCCTGACCATAGTGACCCATCAGATCATTCGCGGCGCGGGCCACATGCTCGGGATCGACGGCCATGACTTACAGCGACTTCTTCAAAGCCGCCGAGGTGCTGAACTTGATCGAGGTCGAGGCGGCAATGTCGATGGTCTTGCCGGTCCGAGGATTGCGCCCCTGACGGGCCGGGCGTTCCGACTTCGAGAAGGAGCCGAAACCGATGAGGCTGAAGCGGCCCTCGGTCTTGACGCCATCGACGATAGCGGCCAGCGCCGCTTCGACGGCAGCATCGGCCTGGGCGACGCTGCAACCGGCGGCTTGGCGGATGGCCTTGGACATGGCGGATTTACTCATGATGCTCTTCCCCTCGGAAATTGTGGACCGAAAGAGTAGCCGCCCGCCGTCTCGATTCCAAGTCGGCCGGATCAGCGGCGGCAAACCTCGAACAGTCGCCGCAGAGCGTAGGACCGGAGAATCGAGACCACGGCGAAGACCAGACCAATCCGCAGATCATCGGCCAGGGTGATGTGAATGCCGAAGACCGGAAACACCACCACCTGGGTGGCGACGGCGATACCGTAGCCGATCACCACGTTGGCGGCGGCCTCGGCCAGGGACATGCGGCGGGATTGGCGCATCACGTTACAGCCTTGAAATTGCATGATTAACCGGCTTGATAAGCAGCCGAAACAGAGCGTTAGTGGCTTCACCAAAACGGAGGCCGACACCATGAAGACCCGAGACCAAGCCCTGACCGAGATCGCCACCCAGATCCTCGACCTGGAGACCCTGGACACCCGCAAGAGCGACCGTCTGGACTTCCACGAACTGGCGGTTTGGCAGATCAAGAAGGCCCTGGAAGCGGCCTACAACGCTGGACGGGAGGGCAAGTAGTATGGCCCTGACCGTCCGCCCCACCGCCGCCCTGAAGGCCCATCCGCAGTGGTCGCAAAGCGACTTCGAATACTTCCGGGGCAAGGGCTATTCCAACCAACAGATCCTTGAATTCTGGGAACGCGACCTGCGCCTCGGCTGCAAGCCGCTTGACTGGAAGCCCTCCGACGCCAAGTACCAGCATTCCCTGCGCCGGATCACTCGGCGCTGACCGCTTTCCCCGCGGCGATTTCCTCGAAGCTCCGGCCATCGCCGTTCAGCACGGCCTTCTGCCCGGTTAGCTTCTGCCATCGCCCGACGATCACGTCGGCATAGGCCGGGTTCAGTTCCATGGCGAAGCAGATGCGGCCGGTGGTTTCCGCCGCGATCACCGTGGTGCCGCTGCCCGCGAACGGCTCGTAGACCGCCTCGCCCTCGGCGCTGTTGTTGAGGATCGGGCGGCGCATGCATTCCACCGGCTTCTGGGTGCCGTGGACCGTGGCTTCATCCTCATCACCATTGTTGCCGATGGTCCAGATGGTGGCCTGATCCCGTGCGCCCTGCCAATGGCCAGTGCCGGTCTTGCGCACCGCATACCAGCAAGGTTCGTGCTGCCAGTGATAATCACCCCGGCCCAGGACGAAGCGGTTCTTCGACCAGATGATCTGGGCGCGGAGCTTGAAGTCGTTGGCTTCCAGGCTGTCGGCCACCGTCCTGGTGTAGATGGCCGAATGCCAGACATAGGCCACCTCGCCGGGGAACAGCGCCCAGGCTTCCCGCCAGTCGGCCCGATCATCGTTGGCCACCTTGCCGGTGCGCGAGGTGGACGACACCCCGGCCTGATTTCGCCAATCTGGGTCGTACTCCACCCCGTAAGGCGGATCGGTCACCATCAGGTGCGGCGTGGCCTCGGCCAGCAGGCGCTCCACATCGGTGGCATTGGTGCTGTCGCCGCACAGCAGGCGGTGTCGGCCCAAGATCCACAGATCGCCGGGCCGCGCCACCGGATCGGCGGGCGGTTCCGGGATTTCGTCTTCGTCGCCTTCACCCTGGCCGTTGCCCTCGTCGTCGAGGGGAGCCATCAGGGCATCCAGTTCCTCGGCGGAGAAGCCGATCAGATCCAGGTCGTAGCCCTCGGCATTGAGCGCGTGCAGTTCCGCCGCCAGGGTCTCGTCGTCCCAGCCAGCATTCAGGGCCAGCTTGTTGTCGGCCAGGATGTAGGCGCGGCGCTGGGCCTCGGTCAGATGGTCGAGGATCACCACCGGCACTGTGTCCAGCCCCAGGGACTTGGCGGCGGCCAGTCGGCCATGCCCGGCGATGACGTTGCCCTTGCTGTCGGCCAGCACCGGATTGGTCCAGCCGAACTCGACCATGCTGGCGGCGATCTGGGCGACCTGGCTGTCCGAATGGGTTCGCGCATTGCGGCCATAGGGGATCAGCCGGTCGATGGGCCAAGCCTCGACCGTGTCGGGAAGCGGATGGGTCATGGTCAGTCCGTGCAATCGCAGGGCAGGCAGTCATCGGATGGACCGCCCTCGAAATCCCGCTGGCGGCGGACGAAATTGAGCAATTCGCGGTAGCTGGGCCGGTCGGCGCGGAACAGCGCCATCTCCGGTTTGGTCAGGGTGCCGAGCGCTGGGGCGTTGCGCTCCATGTCGATCCACCATCTGGCCCGTTCGGGGAACAGGCGCATGATCCCCTTGATGGTGGCCGCTCCCTTCATGTAGCAGAGGTCGCAATTGCCCAGCGGCGTCTTGCCGTTGTTGTCGGGCAGACCGAGGTCGAAGGGCTGGCGCTTCCAGAAGGCCGAAACGTCCTGGCGGCTGACCTTGGCCTGATCCAGCGGCAGGATGGTCTCGAACCGCTCCTTGCCGGCTTCGTTCATGGCCTTCTGGCGGGCGACCCGGCGGGGTTCGTCATGGCGCAGGCCGACGACGTTGATCCATTCCGGGTAGCCCCGCATGTCGCGCATGAAGGCGATACCGCGCTTGACCTTGAGGTAATGGGTGCAGAGCCGCATGGTCGGGTTGGGCAGGAAGCCCCGGACCTTGATGATCTTCTCGAAGGGCTCGCCGTCGCGGGCCGCGCTGTTGTAGCCGACCACGCTGGTGTCGAACGGCTCGGCGGGATCGAATTCCAGCCAGGTGATCGGAACCGACCAGCGCACCGAACATTCGTGGACGAAGCGCAGGGTCTGCTCGAATTCCCGCCCGGTATTGAAGAACACCACATGGATGTCCTCGGGCAGTTGGCCGTCATGGGCGTCCAGAATCTGGCGCAGCATGTAGCCGGACGTGCGCCCACCCGAGAACGACACCAGCGCCGGACCGTCAATGCGATAGGGATTGCGGGTCATGGCCGTTGTCCAGCCGCCTGGATGCGGCGCCCGATCCAGCGCATCACCGGCACGGCCATGGAATTACCCAGCGCCCGGTAGCGTGGCCCGTCGGGACAATCCTCGGCGGCCTTCTTGCGCCAGAGGATCTGGGTGTAATCGTCGGAGAAGCCCTGGAGCCGCTCGCATTCGCGGGGCGTCAGGCGGCGGACGGCAAGATCGGCGATAACGCCGTGGGAATGCTCCCGAGACAGTGTCGGCGCGGGATCGCCATCGTCACCGATGCCAAGCCCCTGGCGGTTCATGGCATCGAATTTTTCGGCATCCCGCAGGGCATTCCGCAAATCCAGCGGAACGGTGACCGCCAACTGCCCCCCACCATTCTCCCTGCCTTGAGCATTCATCGCCCGCAGTGTGGGAACGACACCATCCGTTGTGACGGACTGAAACCCCGCACTGGCCTTGCAGTCGAACGCCACGTATGTCTGCTGTTTGGTTCCCGGCTCCGCCGCCAAGGCGCCTGCAACATCCAGGGTCCGAACTTCGTCCCGCTGATTTTGGGCGAAGGCCACATAGCTGCGGCTGGAGCCGCCGCTGGCCGCCCGCAGACTGGCGATGTTATCGGCATCAATCTCAGCCTGCGCTCCACCGTCGCGGCCACGCAGGTTGAACGCCACGGCGTGCTGCTTGCCCGCCTGCAACGTGAACATGGGGTCGCCGTCACCGCCGATGCCGATTCCGGCACGGGGATCGGTGGTGCTGATTCCGGTGCGGGCACCGGCCTCCTGAATTGGGATCGCCACAGGCACCAGCGGAGTGCCACGTCCGGTCCCATCTTCCGAAGCATCGAAGCCTTCGCCCCGTAGGGAATGGGTGACCAGGGTATCGATGTCGGGCCGATGGGCGAGATTCGCCTTAGCCCGCAGGGTGTGGGCGATCAGCGTATCGGTACAGTCGCTGTCGACGCCACGGGACAGGTCGCGGGCCCGCAAGGTGGTGGCGACGAAGGTCTCGCTCTCGAAATCCATTCGCCCGCTGGCCGAGGCGCAGGCATTGAGCGCGGTGGCGACGTCGATGGGGCCAGCGGTATTGTTGCCGCCGAACGCCTCGGCGATCAGCCCGCCGCTGGTGGCGAATGACGTCTCGCCGCTTCGGCCAGCGCGAGCATCAAGCGTGGGGGCAAGACCTTGTTCCGCTTCTCGGCGCGGCGGATGATCCCGGCGCACGCCTTCGCGCTCAAAAAGTACTTGGACGGGATCGGCCCGGTCTCCAGCACCTGCGATAACGAACACACGACGGCGTCGTTGGGCCAAGCCGAAATATTGGGCGTCGAGCACCCGCCACGCGACTGTGCGCGCGGGTCCAACGACAACACCAGCGTCCGACCATTTTCTCCCTGGCGGGACGACCGGACCATCTTCTCCGGCCAGTCCGCCCAGAAGGCATCCGAAGGCGTTGTCACGGGTGGACAAAACTCCGGGGACGTTTTCCCAAATAACCCAAGCTGGATCGATGGCATCGGCGAGTTCCACGAATGTGAGGGCAAGGTTGCCACGGGCGTCATCCAGCGACTTGCGCAAGCCCGCCACCGAGAACGCCTGGCAGGGCGTGCCGCCCACCAACACGTCGATCTTGCCCCGCCACGCCAAACCGTCGATGGCGGTCATGTCGCCAAGATTGGGAATGGCGGGATAGCGGTGCGCCAGCACGGTGGACGGGAACGGCTCGATCTCGGCGAAGAACGCCGCTTGCCAGCCCAACGGCTCCCACGCCGCCGTTGCCGCCTCGATTCCGCTGCACACCGAGCCGTAAACCAGCCCCTGGACGTGCGGCATCAAGCCGACCGCCGGGAGACCCGGCTCGGGATGGACAAGCTGCATGGCGATGGAAACCTGGATCAGGTGGAAACTGGAAACCTGCCGGTGGAAACCCGATCAGGTTTCCGGCAGTGGTTTCCACCCAGGTTTCCACTCAGCCGGGAACGTGAAAGGCGCGCTGTCGTTGGACAAGCGCGCCTTTGGGCTGGAAACTGGAAACCGGAGTGGAAACCTAGATTTTTCGGCTGACGCTAGCGAAGTTCGGCACTGTTGCCGCCCGCATAGGGGAAGTGCCGGGGAGGAACCGCGATATCCGCGCCGCCTCGCCTTGGCTTGTTCTAATCTTTCGCCCGACCGGGGCGGCAGATCATTAAATGATCGTGTTTGCCGCCCCTCGTGAGCATGAATAACAATTACCTCAATTTGGCCTCTTCGGTCATGCAGTAAAGCGTCTCATTTCTTGCTTTACTGCATCTTACGAACATCAAGTATCTGCCGCAGGGAGATGTTCTTGGGGATGCGCTTGCCGTTTAGCTTCCAGGAAATCAGGCACAGGGCGAACATCCAGTGCCGGTGGGCGGTGGCGCGGGATAGGCCGACATTCCAGCAGACGATCTTCCACGGCTTCCCTTTAGCCCGCAGCCAGACGATCTTGGCATCGACCTGATCAAGCTGCTGGAGCCACGGCAGGGCTTCGTCCATCCGGGTGATCGCGGCGGCAGAGGGAGGCGGACGGCGAAACGTCGCGTCTTCGGCAGACAAGCTTTCCTGGATGTAGGGTGGCCAAGTGCTGGCGTGGCCCTGGACCTTGGCTTCGGGCAAACGGCGCAGGGTGTCGGCGGCTTCGGCGAGACGCTCTTCGACCAGGGTGGGCGTCCAGTTCATTGGTTGCCTCCCTGGGTGTCGGTGGCCCAGGACAGGATGGCCAGGGCATCGGCCTCGTTGTCGTCCTCGGGATTGAAACCCTTGGATCGCATGGCGGCGATCACCGCTTCCTTGCCCGCATTGCCCTTGCCGGTGACGTGCCGCTTGATGGTCCCGACCGGCACACCCTGGTACGGGATGCTTTTCAATTCGCACCAAGCGGTGAGATGGGCGAGAAAGCCGCCATAGATGTGGGCGGCATCGGTCCCGGCGTGGCGGCGGACTTCCTCGAAATGCAGGAGGTCGATTGCCTTGGCGCCATTCAGCAGGTGGTCGAGCCATGATCGGAAACGAAGGAAGCGCATCCCGCCGCCTTCATAGCGGCCAGGTTTGAATTCCATGGTGCCGGAAACAATGGAACCATCGGCCAGGCACATGGCCCAGCCGGTGGTGGTGCCCAGATCAAGGGCGAGAATAGTGGTCATGATGAAGGCTCACGAGTCTGTGGGCCTTCGGCTTTGGTCGAGGGGGAGGCTAACAACCGGGTGTGAGGTTCTCAACAACAATTCGCCGCCATCGAAGAAGATCGTATGCCGGAGAAAACAGCGGCGAACATTTGCCCTCCATGCAAGGTTGGTGACGGGAATCGTCGTTCAGAATCAGATCGTTGATGCCGTGATGGCTTGCCGGTCACATGTCACCAACCGGGTGTGAACGCTCTCTCAGCCAAAATAAAAAGAACATCATAGATGGCATCGGCCGCTTCACCATCAACCTTTCGTGCGTAATTTTTTCTTGGCCCTTATAGCTTTTACCCCGTTGGTGACCAGAGAAGGTTGGTGACAAGGCATGTCAACCAATTGAAAGGATGATGCTTTTCAGGTCACCAACCTGTCACCAACGTCACTGGGGGTTGGTGACCACCGTTGGCATCCATCGTCACGCCCTTTTCAAACACCACATATGGTGGCCCAATCCATGCACTGGAGAAATTTGCCACTATATTTCGGAATATGACGCGCTATAATTGCATTGCGTCCGACATTATGTCAGGCAGTCTAATGATCAGATTGATACTCGGGGCTTTGATCGTTGCCGCCTCGGGCTTACTGGAAGCGAAGACGCAGCACCGCTCGCCGCGTCGCAGATCAAGGCGGAGAAAGAAGATGGCGAAGAAGCGTGTGGTGGTCAGCTTCGATTTCGACAATGACCGGCATTATCGGGCATTGCTCAATGCCTTTGCTGGCAACCCCAACATCGACATCGACTTCGCCGACATGACGCCCAGCGAGATCCAGAGCGACCAGGTCGATAGGATCAAGGCGGTGCTGACCACCAAAATCAGCCAGGCGACCCATATGCTGGTCATAGTCGGGGAGCACATCAACGCTCCCCATCGTAACCGGGCGAAGATCGGTGAGATCAATTGGCAGCTGTGGGAGATCAAAAAGGCCGTCGAACTCAGGAAGCCGATCATTGCGGTGAAGCTTGACCGGTCCTACTCGACCCCGGCCCTCCTTGGGCAGGGCGTCACCTGGATTCACAGCTTCAACAGGAGTGCCCTGGAAGAGGTTCTGGGGAACTGAACGGATGTCCGACGACCAGCTCAAGACCCTCCACGAACATTACAAAGACACGTTCGCCCTCCAGCGGGAGCGGGAGAAGGAACGCGACTTGCTGTTCCTAATTGTAATCGCGGTGCTCGGCGTTCTGTTCTTGGAAGTTGGACACCCGGTGGAGTTACGTGAGGCGCTCGCCGAGCCCAGTTCAACAGGCTTGAAGCTCAAAGTTGTGGCATTGCCCTGGCATGCGATTGTCAGCGCAACATGGGCCATGTTCCTTGCGCTGCTGCTCAGGTACTCCCAAGCTTGCGTTCAGGTTGAGCGGCAATATCCGTACCTGCATGACCTTGAAAAGCGTCTCGGCATGCTTTATGGGGATGATGGCACGACGGATATGAAGTTCACCGCCTTTTCCAGGGAAGGTGATGCCTATACGAACGACTACCCCATGGTGGGAGAGTGGGTCTGGCTTCTCTATGTCGTGGTTTTCCCCGCGCTGGCGATCACGGCAATCTTCACCTTGCTGAATATCGAGGCCGGACAGCAGGATCTACCGATCGGCCATTTCCTGTTCGATAGGACGGTGGCTGGAACCGCAGTGGCCACCATCATCTTGTACCGCTTCGTGCCGCCGATCAGGAAGGCCGGGCGTAAGCTATTGGCTTGTAGTCGACCAGTGTCTCGATCAGCCGAGGAGTAACGCTATCCCGTCGCGCGGGTATATCGCCATTCCCTGGAGCCCGTGGCTCTTTCGCCCACCCTGGCTTGGTATCGGGTCCAGCCTTGGGCCTTCAGATAGGCGGTGACCCGCATCTGGTCGGCACGGGTCCATCGGCCCGGCTCTATGCCGATGGCGTTCCGCAGGATCTCGCCGACCGATACGTCGGTGAGCGGTTCGGATCGGGCGACCTCCACCTCGCGCCAGTCGTCGTAGGCGCCATAGCCGTAATTGACCCGCTCCTTGTCAAAGGCCAGCCAGCGGTCGATCAAGCCGTCCCAGGCATCGCCCTGGTACCGCTCTTCCTGCTCGGCGCGGGCCAAGGCGATCAATTCGGGATCGTCTAGCCACCAGATGGCGCCCTGGCTGTACAGGGTCATAGCCTCGGCCCAAAGCTGGTCGCGGTCGCGGCGGATCGCCTCCAGGTCGATCTGGCCGCAACGGATGGGCCAGAAGCGGCGGTTGCCGGTCTCGTCGCGCAGATAGGTGTCGGGATTAACGCTGCCCGCGAATACGCACTGGCGCGGCACGTCGATGACGTAACGCTCATAGGGTGGGCGGTAGCGGTCGACCGTGCGGGTCAGGAACGACTTGATGCGGGACACCTCGGCTCGGCCGATGGCGTCCAGTTCAGCAATCTCGATGATCCAGACGCCGCGCATCTGCTGGGCGGCGTCCTTGCTACCGATCTCGGCCAGTTCGTCGGTGAACCAGTCGCCTCCCGCCAGAATCTTCAGCGCGGTGGACTTCTTGGCGCCTTGGGGGCCTTCCAGAATCAGCATGTGGTCGACCTTGGCCCCAGGGGCCATGATCCGAGCGATGGCGGAGATCATCCACAGCGAGCCGAATGCCTGGTTGAGCCGGGTGTCGGTGGCGCCCAGATGGGCGACGGCCCAACTTTCCAGGCGGCGGGTGCCGTCCCATTGTAGGCCGGTGAGATACTCGCGCACCGGATGGATGGTGATATCGCGGGCCACGGCGCCGATGCTGCGGGCGACTACCAGGGGGGAGACATTGACCTCACGGCGCTGAAGCCATTCGGCACAACGAACATTGTCGGCCTCGGCCCATGGACGAGGGACAGGACTACCATCGTCCCAGGGCAATGGCCGATTGACCATGATCTCCTGACGGAATTCGTCGAACACCAGCGCCCCGGCAAAGGCTTCGTCGCAGGACAAGGCGGTGATGACGTTGGCCTCGTTGCGCTCGGGCGTGCCGTCGGCGCTGGTACGAAGTTGGCTAAACCATGCTGGCTGAACCGTCGGGGCGTTGGCGGAGCTTCCCTGGCGACGGAGGCTGCGGATCTGCTTTTCCGTCACCGAAACCGGGATGCGGGTGGTGGCCTTGATGGCCACCAGTACCTGACGCTCTTCCACCGGATCGAGGCGGGCTTGGGCCAGATTACCCAGCAGCTTGGCGAGACTGCCCATGTCGGGCGGGAAGGTCAGCGCCAGGGCGGTATCGTACAGCATGGTGAAGTCGAACGGCATCGGCTCGGTGACGGTTGGGGCCGGGGCGTAATCCCTGGCAACAACGCCTTTGCGCAGGTCGTCGTTGAAATCATCTCCGTGCAAGGGCGACACGATGGTGGGCGGGATGCTGGCGGCGGTGAGCTGTTCGGCCAGGGCGGCGGCGGCCTGCTGACCGGCCTCGCCGGCATCGGCAAAGATGGTGACGCGGCGGATACCATCCGGCCACTGCCAGTCGCGCAAATTTCCCGCCGACAGGGCCGCCCAGGTGGGAATGCCGAAGATGGCCCAGGCCGACAGGGCGGTTTCGATGCCCTCGCCGATGCCGAGGTGGCCGTCGGCGGGAATGGGCGCAAGGCGCACGCTGCCGCCTGCAATGGGGCCGAGCATCTTTTTGCCCGGCGGAGCCTTGCCCGAACCGTCCTCCAGCAAGAAGGTGCGATGGATGCCGCCAGTGGGATTCCCCGCGCCATCACGGACAATGCCCACCAGCCCCGGCCAGCCGCGGCGGCTGTCGAAATCGGCCAGATCATTGTGGAACAGCAGGTCCGGCGATTGGGGATCGCCGATACCACGGTAGCGGAGATAGGACTCGCCCACCGTTCCGGCCAGCGGTTGGGTGGAGCCGACGATACGGGCCACCTCCAGATCATGGGTGGGCTTCGGGCTGTTGGGACGGGACGGTGCAGGTAGATCCAGCCGGGCCAGTCGGGCGGCCTCCTCGAACAAGTCCCGCTCCGACAGGCCGGTGGCGTGATGGATCAGGTCGATGGGACCAGCGCTTTCCCCGGTGGCGTGATCGAAGCCCCACCCGGCATGGCTGCCGGTCAGATGCAGGATACAGGAGCCTTCCTTGCGAGGCGTCCGCCCCGACAGATCGGCACAACGCAGCGTCCGGCGATCCTGGGCCAGACGGGCGTTGGGGAACAGTCCCGGCAGCCAGTCATGGGCGGTGGCGGCCAAACGGTCGCGGATATCGTCCAGGTCATGACGGGCTGATGCTTCCCAGACGTCGTTGAGATCGATCATCCACGACAAGCCCAGCAGCGATCCTGCCACGAACACGGGGAGTGCCAGCCAGCCGCCGTCTTGCCGCCACGGCAGACCACCGAGGTCCGTGCGGCGGCGGCGCGGGGCAGCAATTCCTGGGCATCACTGGCCTGCACCACCTGGAATGCCCTGTCGCTCATGGCTTGCGCCAGGGCCGCGTCGAACGGCACCAACTCGCAGTGGATTTCCCAGGTGTCGCGGTTGAGCGCGGTGAACAGCGCCGGGGCGGGCAGATCCATGTACGCCTGATAGAGGGCGATCTGGGCGGCATAGACCGGCTTGGACAACACCACGCCGCGCTTGACCACGTCCTTCCAGGACGACACGCCCAGCGCCTTGTTCTCCCACAAAGCGGGATAGTCCATGGCCACCGGGCCGTCGACCAGGCAGCCGTCGATATGGCCCTTGAAGCAGCCATTCAGCACCGCGAATCCAAACTGCTTGCCGTCGCGCCGTTCGGTGCGCAGATCGAACCCGGCCGCCTTCAGCCAAGCCGCCACCACGTCTTCACCACGGTGGCCAGCCTCGAAAATCCGTAAGGTGGGAGGCTCGAAGTCGCGGCCCTCGTCCTTGGGCACGGCCAGATAGTCGTACTGAATCTGGCGCAGGCATTCCCGGCCGATCCCCGAGGTGCTGACATACTGGCGGGCCACCTGGGAGCGATTGCGGGTGACCAGCATCTGGTCGATGGCGGCATTCACCGCCATGGTGATACCGGGATCGCGGTCGGGCTTCTGGTACTGACAGCCGGAGCCATGGTTGAGGTCGAGCATGGCGGCAACCTCAGAACGGAATGGGATCGTCGAAGGGAAGGCCGCTGCGCTCCTGAACGCCAGCCTGGCGCTGCATGGACTCGACGTAGCCGGTAACGGCGGATTCGATCAGCCGGTCGATATCGGCGGCGGAGCAGTTGAAGAAATGCTCCATCAGGCCCAACGCCGTCAGCGCCGCGGCGAAATGCGGGCGGGCATCCTTGATGGCCTGGGTTTCGCGGGCGGTTTTGTCGATCATGCCGTGATGATCCCCTGCAATCTTTGCTCCAGCGTCCTGGCAGCGGCGGGAACAGAAGCGATGGAATGGGTATTGGTCATGGCGCAGGCGATGGACATAGCCAAAGCCCCTGGCTTCCCGGTTGCACATCGCGCACAGGCTCAGGCCAGCAAGAACCGGGTCAGGTCCGGGTGCTGGCCCGGCTCGTCCTTGATCCGGGAACAGCCCAGCACCACGAAGCTGCTGATGGCGGCCTGGGCCATGGCCTCCAGTTCCCACAGGGCGAGAACCCTTATGGGCTGGTGCAGTTTTCCGCGGGCTTCGAGCCATTCGCCGATTGCCTTTGCCGCCTGTCGCGTGACATGCGCCTGCCATTCATCGTCGGTCATAGCAGGCGCCGTCCCGGTCAACCGTTGAGCCAAGCGGGACCAGCCGCAGTGGGCTGGGCCTGGGCGGCGGATTGCGGCTGTTGCGCCGGGGGCTGCTGGGTCCATGGCACACCGGCTTGCTGCTGGGACGACTGTGCCGGGGCGGCATCGGTGGCCCAGGCCGGGGCGTTCGTCCCGGCGGCGGCATTGGTGCTGGGCTTGCGCGGCTTGGCGTTGATGGGTTCCGGCTCCACCGCCTCACCCTTCATCACCGCCTCGTATTGCGGCTCGCCGGGCAGCACCACATTGGCCAGCCGATTCTGGTCGTGGTACTTGGGGTCGCTGGCCGGTTCCACCATGAGGCGGGCGGCGAAGGTGATGCCGTCCAGCTGCTTCAGGCCCTGCAGGACACGCTTGGCCTTGGCAGCGTCGCTCATGTCCTTGGGGTTCAGCCCCAAGGCGCTATCGACCATGGCGCGGAACGACGCCTTCGAGATATTCCAGCCCTTGGACTGGCCCTTGTCATCAACCTTGCCGCCCGCCACCGTGAAATTCTGCCAGAACTTGCGCCGCACGAACTGGCCTTCGACCACGGTGAATTCGCAATCCAGCATCTTGGCGTCGCTTTCGGCCGCCGCCTTCAGCAACCCGGCATCCATGGGCGTCGAACCGTTAACGCCGCCGGGACGGATGGTCATGCGGATCTTGGCGAAGGTGCCGTCGGGGATCAGTTCGCCCGAGGGCATCATCTGCGGCTGGGCGTCGTTGAAATCATAGGACATGGGAAAGTCTCCTGGGTTCAGGCGGAAACGCGGTTGATCTTGGACAGCAATGCCCCCAGATCGGGCGGCTCGGTCACGTCCAGGCGGCCGGAACGGTCCTTGGCGGGCAAGCCATAAGGATTGCCGGATTGGCAAACCAGACGGCGGTTGGTGGCCTTTTCATCCAGCCTCCACCCGTCGGTTTCATCTTCGGCGAACAGATGCATAGAGATGACCTGATCGACGATGCCGGGTAGTTCTCGTCCAGCCTTCGATCCCTCCATCTGCGGCTGCCAGGCGGAGGCGTTGAATTCGTCGGTGACCTTCTCCAGCACACCGACGAAGATCACGGTCTTGCCGGAGGCGTGCTGGAGATGCTTCAGGGCCTGGATTACCTCGCGCCCCAGCAGGCCGTAGGCCCCGCGCACGTCGGGCTTGCCGGTGCGTTCCGAGAACGCCTCGGGCTGGCGCTTGGCGAAGGCCATGGCCTGGCGGGTCAGGTCGGTGATGGAATCCACGAAGATGATGGAGCAGCTGGCCAGCAGTTCGAGAACGCCGGTCCCTTGGTACTGTGCCGAGACATGCTGGTGGTGACCCGCGCTGTAATGGCCATTGGGATCGGCGGACGGGTCGATGCCGCCGATCAGCACGGCCAGATCGCGGAAATCGCCGAAGCTGCGCACCGGGATGCTGACACCGGGCCAGTCCTGGACCGACTTCATGCCCGCTTCCAGGTCGATACAGACGGCATGGTCGGGCGGCAGGGTCTTCAGCAGCGAGGTTTTGCCCACGCCGGGTGGGCCGAAAATGCAGAACGATGTCTTGTTGCCGGCCGCCGACAATCTCTGGTCGGCGGTAACGATGGATACGGCCATGAGGTTCTCCAATGGTTGGAAACGACGGGGCGTTGACCGGGCGCCGAAGGGGAACCTGCCCGCCCTTGCGGAACGGGCTGCCCCGCCGTGTCTCAGGGGGTAATGGGCTTCAGGCTGAAGGTCGGCTTGCCGGTCTTGACCGTGCGGGCCGATTCGAAGGCAGCCCGGATATGGGCGGGCCAGGCGCCGTATTTACGTTCCGAGACCTTGAAGGCGAGATCGACGTATTCGGCGGGATCGTCACCACTGGCACGGATGCGTTCGACGGTGGCCGCCAACTGCTCCTGGTCCCACTCCACCTTCTTGGGCAGATCGGCGACCACGGTGACCGCGCCGTCGTCGAAGCGAACGGTCCCGGTGTCCTTGCCGTCCTGGCGGCGGTATTCGGTGGCCAGGGGGCCGTATTTACGATCCAGAGCGCCGTCGAGCAGATCCTTGGCAGCTTTGGCGTGGCGCAATGCCGCGTCGGCCTCTTCCTGCAACAGGGCCAGTGTCTCGCCCGACAGGGCGGCGATTTCACCCAACGGCATCTGGAGCAGATCGGCAAGGCGGGGGCGATTGGGAATGGTCATGACCACTTCCTCCGGGGCTGATGGTCTTTGGGCTTGATGGCGATGTAGGCGATGCGGCCCGGCTCGAGGCGGCGCTGAACCAGCAGCACCCCGCCACTTACGGCCAGCCCCATGGCGTGGCCCGCCATCCGGTGCAGTTCGGCACGGGCCTTTTCAGGCAGCAGCGACGGGCCGGAGGTTCGGTCCTCGCTCAACAGCCCTTCGTGATAGGTGATGGTGTCGCCGGGACCGGCGTTCTTGGCCCAGGCCAGAAAGGCGGCGGCGGTCAGCATCGACCACCATCCATGTGCCGGGGATCGACGTCTTCGAACCGAACCGGGGGATCGCCGTCACCCTCAAAGCCGCCATGGGTCTGCTGGGCCTCGTAGGCTTCGATATCCCCGATCCGGTAGACGATCCTGCCGCCCAGCTTCAGGTATGGAAGCCCGATTCCCCGGTATCGCCAGCTTTCGAGGGTGCGGTGGGATATGCCCCACCGTTTTGCCAGTTGCTTCTGGCATAGGAAACGTTCGGCCATGACGGCATGCTCCGCGATGAAAAAACTCGCGGAAGCATGGCGGTGGGATCAGATTCTGTACGGTGACGGGGCGTGACTCGGGCGGTGACGAACCGTCACCGTGTCCTCACCTTGACAATCACAAACGCAGTCGGACCCGGCCCAGCGGGTCCATTTCGAACAAGGCGTCGCGGTCGTGATTGCGGAAGACATGGCGCAAGGCTTCGCTGCGCGACCCGGTCTGGGCCAAGAGGTGCCGCTCAGAAACCCAAGGCGAGGATGTCGTGCTGGCGCCATGCAGAATGCGGATGATGCTGGCCTGCAAAGCGCCAAAGCGGAATGCCTTACCCCGCAACGAAACCCTGGTGTAGTCGGGACTGCACTCGAAATTTGGGATTTCTGCCGATGCGCGAGACGTCCCATTGCTGACGCTGGCGTCCACATCCACGGCACGGGCATCGATATAGATGGGAGCGTTGTTGTTTTCGATGACGTTCACCACCGAGCCGTGAATGGTGATCTTGGAGGACATGGAGCTTTTCCTTTCCGGCAGCGAGACACGCTGCTCGATGCACAGCAGCCAGGGGTTCTTCAGGTAGTAGACGCTGGCCGTGAGCCCATCTTGGGCAACGCAAATCGAGATGCCTTCTGACGTGACGTCGGAAGGAGAGGTGAAACATCTGCGGCACAGCAACAGAAACGGATCTGCCTGAGACCAATGCGGTGGATTGCCTCCTGTCAACGAGGCGGCATCTATTCGTGAACCGAGATCGTTCATGACGATCTCGGTTTGGCGGCTTTCCGAGAGCAACCAATTATATTGGCGCCCCCTGTAAATAGATGATGCATCAAGGTCATAGTTCGCAAAGCATGATGTTGTTTTTCTCGGACGCCTTCGGGGCTATAGCCAGCTTTGTTGCCGAAAGCGCGAACACAATGGCCGACGTGACAATATCCCAAGTGCTCTGGATGATTTATTGGGACGCACTCCGGGCTCACTCATTGACTTGAACTTTCCAGCAGCATTCACAAACACAGCCCCGTAGCGATGTAGATGTTATTCATGGGTCACCTTTACCTTGCTTAAGTAACGCGTCCCGAAGCACCATGAACGCGCTAGGCAAGAGTTCATCCGCGTTTCTGGGGTCGAGATGCAAATCCGCCCCGGCATCGAATTCTTTGGTGGGTGAGCCTCCGGTGCCGATGGCGATGATCCCTGGGACACATCCGAAACAGGACCGGATCGCCTCGATAGGCCGCAGGCTGTCTTCAGGGAAATCATCAAGATTGAGGATGAAGACGGATTCCGAGATGTCGGCTGAATCAATCGACGAGATTTCGTCCGGGCTGAAGATCGCCAGAGGTATTCCAATCTCGTGGAAACTGACGACGGCCTTGCGGGCAAGGTCAGATTCCTTTCCGATGAATATCGCCGCTGGAGCCGCCATCACGCCCCCCATTCACGGATGATGACGGCCGCCGCCCCACGCAAGACGCGCCCCAACAGGGAGCGGCGTTCACCATCGATGTGGACTTGCCCCCGCAAGGGGGTGGAAACGCTTTCCCCACCCACCGACAGCCGCACGCGATAGACCGCCACGTCGGGCGCCAGGGCTTTATTGTCGAAACGGGCGGGGATGGAGCCACCATAGGGCACCGTCATCTGCGGATCGGTGAGCGCCTTTACCGCCGTGCGGTCGATGGCGGTGACGGTAGCGGCACGAGCGCCGGCCATGCCTTCGGTGATGAAGGTGGCGCTGGCCCCGACCGTGATGCGCGGCAGATCATCCTCGGCCACATAGGCTTCGATCTGCCCTCCGGCCGTCAGTCCCAGAATCGGTTCCTTGGGGTTGAGCCACTGGCCGGTTTGCACCATGGGGGACAGATCAACCACCGAACCGGCAATAGGGGCGGTCAGGGTCAGGCGGGCCTGGTCCCGCAACAGGGCCGTGCGCTCGGCTGTTACGGCCTCCAGTTCCTGGGCAATGGCCTTGGCTCGGTTGCGGAAGGTGTCCTCGAATCCCACGGCTTCCAGTTCATATTTTAGAACCCCGATCCGCCGTTCGGCCTGATGCAGGCGTAGCGTCATGTCGGGATTGTCGAGCCGGGCCAGAATCGCCCCCACCGCCACCGTATCGCCGGTTGCCACGGCAATCTCGGACAAGATGCCCGGAGAGGGAGCGTAGAGCGTCACATGGTCCTTGCCCTTCAGCATGGCCGGAGCCGCAACGCGGCCGTTCCACGGCACGATGGCCAGAAGAATCAGGATGGCAAACAGGCCGAAGGTGATGCGGCTGCGTTTGGTGGTGCGGATGGCCCCGGCCCGTTTCCTCCACTCACCAAACTCCACGAAAAACGGCCGCAGCACGAACCACCCCATTTCCACCGCGAACAGGATCACCCCCACCACCTTGATGAAGAAGTGGTAGACCAGCGCGGCGATGCCGAGGAATAGGGTCAGGCGGTAGATCCATACCGCCCAGGCGAAGCCGACCATCGCGGCTTGGATGTGCGGTGGGAAACGCTCGGGGATCGCTTCACCGATCCTGAAAAGCACTTCGCGCAGATGCCAGCGGGCCAGGGCAAAGGCCCGGTTGTGCAGATTGGGCATGTCCAGCGCGTCCATGGCCAGGAAGTAGCCGTCGAAGCGCATGAACGGACTGAGATTGATGGCCAGCGAAGAGATCCAGGTGGTGGCTGCCAAGGTGAAGGCCATGCCCCGAACCATGCCATCGGGCAGCAGCCCCCAGGCCAGGGTCGCCCACACCGCCAGCGTCAGTTCGGCCAGGATGCCTGCCCCACCCACCATTAGGCGCTGGCGGCGGCTGGTCAGCTTCCAGGCTTCGTTGACGTCGGTGTACAACACCGGCATCAGCACCAGGAATGCCACCCCCATGGTGGGAACACGTAGGCCGTAGGATTTGGCGACCAGCGCATGGCCAAGTTCATGAATGATCTTCGCCACCCCCAGGGCAATGCCGAACGAGGCCAGCCCCTCCATGGAAAAGTGATCCACGAACGTCGTCGTAAAAACGTTCCATTGCCGTCCAACCAGAAATAGCCCGGCCAGCAGTGCGATCAGCGTGGCAAGGCGAAAGGCGCGCCCGCCCATCCAGCCCACCCATGGCAGCATGACATCAAGGATCTGGTTGGGACGGACCAGGGGGATGCGGAAGAACAGGTAATGGTGCAACAGCCAAGTCAGCCAGCCGGTCTTATGGGCATCGTGAATTGCCAACAGGCGGGCCACGTCCATGGGCGAGGAGGGCTTCAGCAACTGACTGCGGGTCAGGAAGTCCAGCACCTCACCGACATCTTCCGCCTCGATCCGCAGGGTGGTTTCCGCCGAGACCGCCGCCGCCACCTGTTCCGGGTCACCCAGGCGCCAGCGCGACAGCGCCTCGAAAGCGGACCATGTTAGCCGATAGAACTGATTGCGCAGCGGATCGTGCAGGGTCCAGGTGGGAGCGCCATCATGCCCCACCGGGCCATCATGAATGGTCAGTTCTTCACGCAGCGGCGGGAGGGTGGCTGCGGCGATCATGGTCAGAAACCCACGAATTGCCGCATTGTCGCCAGCGGCTTTCGGAACAACCACCAGATCAAGGGAACGGTGTCGCCATCGATGCGGGCCGTTCCCTTCAGGCCCAGACGGGGGCGGATCTCCATCTCGTCCAGGCTGGCCCGCACGCGGTGGGCAATGGTGCTGTCGGGACGGGCGCTGGCCTCGTAGGCAATGATTTTGACCTTGGCCCGCACCGGGGACAAAGGGGCGGTGTTGAGGAACAAGGTCAGCTTGGCCCCAACCTTGACTTCGCCCACGTCGGCGGCGGCAACCCAGGCTTCGACCTCGGTGTCCTTTTCATCGGCCACCGCCATCACTTTTTCCCCCACCACCACGGGCTTGCCGATCCAGTCGGTGGGATCGTCGAACACGGCGATTCCGGCACGGGGAGATTTGACGGCGATGCGGGCCAATTGGTTTTCCAGCAGGCGAACCTCGGCGGATTTTTCTTCCGCCTTGCCCGCCAGGATGGCGACCTGCGCCTTGGCCTTGGCATCGAACACCATGGCCTGCGCCGCCTGACGGTATTCGGCTTCGGCGGTGCCCCATTGGCTTCGGGCCACATCCAGCCTGCCTGCAAGTTGGGTGGCATCCAGTTCAAACAGGGCCTGACCTTCGGTGACCGTGTCGTTGGGCTGCACGGTGATATGATCGACTACCCCGTCCAGCGGCGCCCGCACGATCACCGGATGAGCAGGCGCGGAATCGGCCGGAGCCAGCACGGAGCCGGTCACCGGGAACAGCGCGACGCCCAAGGCGGCAATGGCGATAATGCGGGTGCGGCGGCTGTCCAGCGCCTTCATGCGGTCCTGCAGCGTGGTACGCGGCAACAGGGCGCGCCGCGCCGTCCGTACCAGCGCGGCTAGATGGGCCAGCAGTGCGATTTCCTGGGGGCCGAACGCTTCGTCGCGGGCATAGACCAGCATCTCTCCGTCCATGGGCAAAGCCAGGGCATGAGCGGGCAGCCAGTCGGCCCATTGCTCGGCCAAGGACTTCGGCAGATCCATGGCGGTGAATGCTGCGGGGCCGTCAAGATCGGACAGAATGCCAAACACCTGTCCCAGCCACAGCACGTAGGGCGAGCCGTTTTCGACCACGGCGGCGCCGGACAGGGTGATCACGCCGTCAGCCTTGCTCCACAACACGGCTTGGCGATAGGGGATCAGGGTGTGCGTCAGATCGACGGCCAGAAAGGCCACTTCGACGGGCCGCTTGGCAGCCAGAATGCGGCTTTGCAGATCAAGAAGCGAGAGGATGATCTCGTTCATGGCGGCGGAGCCAGCAGCACCTTGCCGCTCATGCCCGCCGACAATTCTGGAAAGCGTCCGCCAATGGTGCCGGTCACCTTGACCGTCTGGCTGACCGGATCGATGCGGGCGCCGACCCGTGTCATCTTGACCGGATAGGTCTTGGCCGTCTCGTCGATGACCACCTGGAAGCCGTGCCCCGGCTTCAGCCAGACCAGCCATTTGGAGGGCACCACGAAATCCAGCTCGAGCTCGGAATCATCCAGGATATCCAGCAGCGCTTGCCCGGGCTGGACGAATTGCTGGGAACGCACCTTTTGTTCCACCACCCGGCCATCGAAGGGGGCGGTGATCTGGCATTTGGCGACCACGGCAGCACTGGCGACTTCCTTGGCGCGGGCTTTGTCGGCCTCAGCCATCGATACGTCATTCTCCAGCTTGCCGATAGTCTGCAGCTCCAGCAGTCGCTTATTCACCGCCAACGTCTTGTCGGCCGCCGATAATGAGGCACGGGCCTCGGATAATTGTGCCTTCTGGATCGAGCAGTCGAAGGCTACCAGTGCTTGGCCCTTGGTAAACCGTTCCCCCTCACGCACGGCGATGCGCTCTACCTTGGCGCCGATCTCGGCGGCCAGGGTGGTGTAATCACGGGGCGTCAATTGAGCGCGGATGTCGCTCTGCGGGGCTTGCGCCCAGGCGGTAACCGGCAGGATCACCGCCAAGGCGTATAATGCGGCACGCATCAGCGTGCCGATGCCACATCGCCAGCCATGGGGGGGCGATTGTCATTGGGGCGCGGCGCATCCGCTTCGGACTGTTTCTCCGGTTCCGCAGGTTGCTTCAATCCCTCTCGGATAAAGCGGAAGACATTGGACAGCAGGTCGGATTTATCTTCAGTTGGAGCAACCTCCTGTGCCGCCACAGGAGCGGAAGCCGGGGCCGCGACCTCCGTCACCGCCATCTGGCCCTTACCCCACTGATCCAGACGCTTGGCGACCAGTTTCGACAAGTCACCAAGGTTCTCGGCCTTGATGCTGTCGGGCAGCAGATCATCGCCCATGGTGGCCTGCATCTTGGCGTAAGCCTGCTCGACCTGGGCGTAGGTCTGGAAGCGGCGAAGCTGCGAGGCGATGGCCGAGGCATGGCCAGCCACCCGTTCCAGCATGCCGCTGGCGTCATTGGCCGCCTTGGCATCGGAAAGTTCGGCCAGGCGCTTGTCCACCTTCCACAATTCGTCGGATTGCTCGAACTGGCTGCTGGCGTTGCGGAACTGACGTTCCGACACATGCACCTGGGCCAAAACCGCCATGCGCAGGGCGATCCGCCGGGCCTTGGCGACTTCTTCGTTGGACTCGGCATATTTCAGCGCCGAAGGGCCGGAAATCACATTCATCAGATTCCACGACAGCTTGGCCCCGGCCTCGTACCAGTGATTGTCCATCAGGAAGCTGTTGTAATCGTAATTCCGACCGGCCGAGAACGTGACGCCCGGCAGCATCTTGATGATGGCCTTCTTGGTGTCGTCCAGGGTGATGCGGCTGAGATAGCCCTGTTCGTGCAGATCCGGGTTATTGAGGAACGCCTGCTCCTCCATGCGGTCCAGGGACGTGTCCCATTGAGGCGGCGCCATGGTCTCGGGAACCGCCAGCTTAATCTCGGTGCCCGGCGGCACGTTGATCAGCGCCGCCAGCTCGATGCGGGCGGTGGATAGTTCCTGCTGGATGGCGGTCAACTGGCGCAGGGTTTCCAGCAGGGATTTCTGGTAGCGCAGGGATTCGACCGGCGCCTTCAGGTTCTCCTGCTCCACTTGCTTGGCCTTGCCCAAGGCGACACGGGCCTCGGCCACCGCCTTGTTGACCTCATCGTTCAGGGTCTGATAGGCGGCGGCCCGCCAGAAGGCGAAGCGCACCTCGGAAATCAGGTTGTGGACGGCCTTACGGCGGCGCTCGGTCGCCACCAGGGCGCGGTCTGCATTGGATTTGGCGGTGAAGTAGGTCAGGCCGAAATCCAGCACGTTCCACGACATGGTCAGGTCGACGGTCTTGGAAACGCGATCCGCCGAATAGCTGGGATTCGAGGTCGAGGTGGTCTGGGTGTACAGGTCGCGCGACCGGGTGGCATTCGGTTCCGACCGCTCGTTATAGCCAGCATTCGCCGTCAGCTTGGGCAGCAGATCCCAGCGATCCACATCGGTCTGGCCCAGGGCCAGAGCCTCCTCCATCATCTTGGACCGCTTATCCAAGTTGTAGCGCAGGGCGCGGGCGATGGCGTCGGACACCGTCAGGGGGCCGGTCAGCGGCTCCCCGCCCTTGAACATCGCCGTCCGGTCATCGACGGATTGGGTCGCCAGTTCATCCTTGGTGAAAGGCTCGGGCGTCACCGCGCAGGCAGCCAGCAATGCAACCATGGAGGCCGATGCCAGAAGCCTTCCGGCGGTGGAAAAAGTACGAGTCATATGATCCTTCCCCCTGAACATCACGCGGCCTTGCCGCCAGTCTTAAGGTTGCTGAACAGGGCGGCCTGTTTGGCCAGCCGCCCTTCCTTGCTCATGGCCCGCAATTGCTCGGACAGGCTGATCTTGCCCATCGGCTTGGCGCTCGCATGCTTGGTCCCGGAGCCGGTATCCCCGGTGCGGTCCCGGCCGTCTTGCCCCTGACCCTGGGGTGCGCCCTGGCCAGGTTCGGTGCGGCCCTGATTGCCCTCGCCAACCACGATTTTGAAGGTCTGCACCGCCTCACGGCCGTCATTGTCGCGGGCGACAACCTTGACCACGACCTCACCTTTGAAACCGGGCGGAGGCGTGCCTTCGAACGTGCCGGTTTGCGGGTTGAAGCTCATCCAGGACGGCAGCGCCGCGCCGTTCAACTGTTGCGCCGCCAGAGTCACGGTGGCGTTGGCCTTGGTATCGGCGAAGGCGTCGTGCGGCACGGTCACCGAAATTCGGCCATCAACCACGAACGCGTCCTTGAGGGGGGCGTTGACCACCAGGGCATCCCCGGCCCCCGCAGGCTTCGACGCCACGGCAACCTGAAAGGCGTTGGGGGCGGCGATGGTGGTTACGGCGGGAATGATCGTCACGGATGCCGGAGCGATGCCCGTGGCGGCGGCCTGTGCGGACACTTGACCGGCCGATTGCGTCGTCCGGGCACCAGCCGCAGGCGCATCATTTGCCGTGGGTGTCGTCACCGTGGGGATGGTGATGGTGGCGAAGCTGACGGTCGGGCCGAATCCGGTCCCGGTTCCAAGACCTGTCCCGGTGCCCGAGCCAGTACCGGAGCCCGTATCGCGAACCACCGTCCTCAAGCCATCGGCGCCCTTGTCCTTGCTGTTGGGATCGCCAAGGGGATCGACCTTGGGAGCCGGAGTAGGCTCGACGGTCGGCGTCGGTGCTGGGGTCGGCGCTGGCGCTGGTGCGGGAGCCGGTGCGGCTTGGATCGTGATGGAGCCGGTTTTGGTTGCCGTCGCGCCATGGCTGTCGGTGGCGGTGATGGTGACCGAGGCTGTTCCGGCTGCGGAGGGATTGCCGGAAATGGCTCCGGTCGTGGCGTTGATGGTCAGGCCCGTAGGCAACCCGGAGGCGCTGTAACTGAGAGTGTCGCCGGCATCGGGATCGGTGAAGGTGCCGTTGGGAATGGCGAAGGTATAAGCCGCACCCACTTGGCCGCCCGGTGGGGTCAGAGCACCACCCGCCGCGACCGGGGCGCTGTTGACCACGATATTGGCAGTGACGGTCGAGCCCCCCAGCCCGCCATTGGCATTGCTGGTCGAGGCTTGCGCCACGAAGCTGCCCGATGTCGAGCCGTTGGACGGCGTGAATTTCAGGCCAGCATTGCCCTCGGCAAAGGTGAGGAAGGTGCCGTTGGCGATTTGCGTGGTGCCGTCGTTCTTGTACAGGTTGCCGCCGGTAATGCCGGTGATCTTGAAATAGGTCACCTCGGCCCCGTCCACCGTGGCGCGGGACAGAACCAAACCGCTGGCGCTTTGCGTGTTCGGAGCCGTCGTGGCGTTGGTGACGCTGGGCGTATCGGCAATGGGGGTCAGGGTGATGGTGCTGGAGATCTGGTTGCCGGTCAGCCCCGCATCGGCATTGGAACCGGATGCCTGTACTGTGAAGCTGCCATTGCCACCGGTGGTGCTGTTGCGGTTGGCGGTGGGACGGAAATAGACATTGGTCGTCGTCCCGTTGCCGCCCCCACCGCCCTGGGCGATGAAGTCGCCGCTGTTGATCGCCTGGGTAAAGGCCGCATCCCGGTACAGGGTGCCGCCGGTGATTCCGGTGACCTTGTAATAGGTCTCCGAACCGCCCTTGGTGATGGCGACAGCCCCGGTATCGGTGTCTTCATTGACGGTGGCGTTGGCAACCGCCGCCCCCACGGCGATAGTGGCATTGATGGTCGAACCACCCAGGCCGCCATTGGCATTGCTGGTCGAAGCCTGCGCCGTGAACGAGCCATCGCCGCCGCCGGTGGGCATGAACTTCAGACCGGCGTTGCCCTCGGCAAAGGTGATGAAGTCACCATTGTTGATCTGCGTCGTGCCATCGGTCTTGAACAGATTGCCGTTGGTGATGCCGGTAATCTTGAAATAGGTCACCTCGGTCCCGTCCACCACCGCACGGGACAGCACCAGGCCGGACGAGGTCTGGGTGCTGGGCGTGGTGTTGGCGTTGGTCACGCTGGGCGTATCGGCAATGGGGGTCAGAGCAACGGTGCTGATCACGGTGCTGCCACCGAGACCGGCATCGGCGTTGGACTTGGACGCCTGCACCGTGAAGCTGCCATTGCCGCCGGTGGTGGTGTTGCGGTTGGCGGTGGGGCGGAAATAGACGTTGGTGGTGCCCCCGGCGCTGGCGATGAAATCGCCGTTGTTGATCTGAGTGGTATAGCCCGCGTCGGAATAGAGCGTGCCGCCGGTGATGCCGGTGATCTTGTAGTGGCTGGTTTCCGATCCGTCGCCCGCCGCTCGGGTAATGGCGATGGCGCCGGTATCCGTGTCTTCGTTGACCGTCGGGCTGGCGACGCTGGGCGTATCCGCCACCGGGGTGACAATGATGGTGCTGGTCGCCGTGCTGCCGCCCAATCCGCCATTGGCATTGGACGAGGATGCCTGCACCACGAAGCTGGCATTGCCGTCCTTGGTGGAGTTCCAGTTGGCGGTCGGCTTGAAATACACCGTGGTGGTGGCCCCACCGCTGGCAACGAAGTCATTGCTGTTGATTTGCGTGGTCAGGCCCGCATCGGAATACAGCGTGCCGCCGGTGATGCCGGTGACCTTGTAATGTGTCGTCTCCGCCCCGTCATTGGCCGAGCGGGTGATGGTGATGGCCTGCGAGGTGGCGTCCTCGGCGATGGTCGGATTGCTGACGCTGGGCGTGTCGGCCACCGGAGTCAGGGTGACGGTGCCGGTGACCTGGGGGCCGGTCAGTCCCGCATCGGCATTGGAGCTGGACGCCTGCAGGACAAAGCTGCCATTGCCGCCGTTGGCGCTGTTGCGATTGGCGGTGGGGCGGAAATAGACATTGGTCGTTGTCCCGTTACCGCCTCCGCCACCTTGGGCGACGAAGTCGCCGTTGTTGATGGCTTGGGTATAGGCGGCATCGGAATAGAGCGTGCCGCCAGTGATGCCGGTGATCTTGTAATAGGTTTCGGCATTGCCCTTGGTGATGGAAATGGCCCCGGAATCGGTATCTTCATTTACCGTGGGGCTGGCGACCGAAGCCCCTGCGACAGCGGTGACGGAGAGGACTTTATCGAAGGTATTGCCGGCGGCATCGGTGCTGCGCACGCGCACCGAATAGGTGCCCGCCCCCAAGGCATTGGGGTCATTGGCGCGCAGATTGCCGCTGCTGATGTTGAAGCTGGCGTTGTCGGTCGAACCGGCCCCGGCCACCAGCGCATAGGAGAAGGTCTCGCCGGTCGTGGCGTCGGTCGAGGACAAGTTGCCCACCACCGCATTGGTGCCGCCCGTGGTGCTGACGCTGCTATTGCTCAGGGCAACATCGGTGGGGGCGTGCGCGTTGATGGTAATGGGGGCATTGCTGACCGTGGTGGTATAGGCGCTGCTGGCATTGCCGCGACCATCCACCAGCACGACGTTGACGGTGGGCGAACCGCTGATCAGATCGGTATCACCGGACTGCACCGTATAGGTCGCGGTATAGGTGGTGGCGGCGGTCTTGGTCAGGTTACCGAAGGTGAATCCGGCAATCGTCGCCGATCCGCCCGTCAAGGTGTAGCTATCGCTGTCGCTGCTGACCGTGATGGTCGCGGTGACGGTGTCGCCGATCTTGTAGGTCGAGGTGTTCAACGCCACGCTGGTGATGACCGGCAAAACGTTATCGACCGTCTTGTTGCCGGTTCCTGCCGTGGTGGTGGTGTTTCCGGCATTGTCGGTGGCGGTGACGCTGATATTGCGGTTGGTGGTACCGTTGATGGAGCCGGAAACGACACTGTAGGTCGCCGTCCAGGTGCCGCCGCTGTTGGTGGCCGTCACCGCGCTGCCGCCACCAAACTGCGAGAAGTCCATGGTGACGCCGGAGATGGTGTCGGCATTGTTGTCGCCGCTGCCCGAATTGTTCCACGTCGCGGTGACGGTGTCGCCGATCTTGAAGGCGCCGCCCGTGCCCGAGGCGCCCGAGACGGCAATCTTGGCGGCGGTGACGGTCGGCGGCTGATTATCGACGGTCTTGTTGTTGGTCCCGGCGGTGGTCGTGGCATTGCCCGCATTGTCGGTGGCGGTAACGCTGACATTGCGGTTGGTGGTGTCGATGCTGCCGCTGGCGATGACATAGGTCGCCGTCCAGGTGCCGGACGAATTGGTGGCCGCCACCGCCGCGCCGCCACCGAACTGCGAGAAGTCCACGGTGGCGCTGGAGATGGTGTCGGCGTTGTTGTCGCCCGTACCGCTGTTGTCCCACGACGCGGTGACGGTGTCGCCCACCTTGAAGGCCCCACCCGTGCCGGTGGCCCCCGAGACGGAGATCTTGGCGGTCGTCACCGTGGGCTTGATGTTGTCCACGATCTTGTTGTTGGTGCCGGTGAAGGACGTGCTGTTGCCCGCGTCATCGGTGCCAGTGACGCTGACGTTCTTGTTGGTCCCGTCGATGCTGCCGTCGACGATGGTGTAGGTGGCCGTCCAGGTGCCAGATGAATTGGTGGCTGCCACCGTCCCGCCGCCAAAGGCCGAGAAGTCCATGTTGACGCCGCTGGCGGCGATGTCGCTGTTGCCATCGCCCGTGGCGTTCCACGACGCGGAAACCGTATCGCCAACCTTGAAGGCTCCACCCGTGCCGGTGGCGCCCGAGATGGAAATCTTGGCGGCGGTGATGGTCGGGGCCTGGTTGTCCACCTTCAGATTGGTGGTATCCGCCGTGGTGGTGGAGCCCGAGCCGTTGGTCGCGGTGACGGAGACGTTCTTGTTGGTGCCGTCGATGCTGCCGCTGGCGATTTGATAGCTGGCCGTCCAATGGCCGCTGCCGTCGTTGGTTGCTGTCACCGTTGACCCGCCGCCGAAGGCGCTGAAATCCATGGTGACGCCGGTAATGCCCGATTGATTGTCGCCGCTGGCCGAATCGTCCCAACGCGCGGTGACCGTATCGCCCACCTTGTAGGTGCTGCTGGTGCCGGTCGGCGTCGAGGTGATGGAGATTTTTGCATCAGTGACGGTGGGGCCAGACGGAGCAGCAACTGTTCCCGATGTCCAGGTCCCGCTTCCTGGGCCGATGATGGCAAAAGTATAAGTTCCAGTAACGCCACTGTCATAGGCGGTCATGATGACGACATAACTGGTTCCAGACGTCAGTGTGACATTTTGGATACTCGATTTGTAGTCAACACTGGTCGTTGTGTCGTCATTCGCCCAGAGAAGATTAACCAGGGGGTGCGCCGAGTCAAAGCTCCCACCGTACACGGACATGAAGACATCTGTTGGGTCAAATGAATATCCAATAATTGCCGCATCTGTTACCTTGATCGAATAAGTGCCAGTGACGGATGGAACAAAAGTAGCCGCAGTGTAATTGTATGTTGTTGGCGATGTCTGAGATATCTGCCCCCCTGTAAAGACTTCAGATGGGGCATATAAAGTCGTTCCAGGATCAGCTGCGACGGCGATATCAAAAGGAGTCCATGGGCGATTGAATGTTACTGAATTCGTGAGTGTGCCGCTAAATGTCGTTGTCACAAGCAGACTATCGTAGTTTTCAAAATAAAATGATGCTGCGGCAACGTTCCCAACAGTATATTCCAGTGTCCAATTCCCACCTTGGACACTGGCGCCCGTTTTATCTGTTGATGCGGAAACATCCGCCCCTGTTCGCGCGGCCAAATCATCGATGAATTTCTGTCCATCCGCTCCCTTGGCGATTTCGCAGCCGTAGACCAGCAGATCGCCACCGGCTTTCAGAGCGTGCCCGATTTCATCCAGTTCCGCCTGCACAACGGCTGTCGATAGACTGGTATCGGTGACGACGTCGCTGCCAACGTACAGTGCCCCCTCAGCCCCGTGCGACAGCACATGAATGGCATCAAAGCCGCTATGGCTTTCCGCCCAGGCCGCCATCTGGGCCAGGCCGCTTTGGCCGCCGCTGATCTCGACGATCTCGATCCCAGCGCCAATTCCCGCTTCCAGTGTCTTGTAGGCGCTGACGGAGGTATCGACGAACGCGACCTCTTTCTTGCCGCCGTCCTTGGACGGGTCAGCCTCACGCACCAAGGTGGGGGCGGTCACAACGGGGATCAACGCCTTGGCTGCCGCATCGGCGGCGGCATGGGCAGCATCTACTACGGCGGCACCATCGAACATCATGCGCTGTTCAAGGGCCATGATGCCCAAGTTGGCCTTGTGATATTTGCGCCGGATAACAGTCATGATAATTGCTCCTGTGCGCGCATCGCCTTAAATCGGGACGGCGCAACGCCAAAGCGGCGGGTAAAGGCGGCGGAAAAGGTGGGGACGTGCGAATAGCCCAGCGAGAAGGCGATATCCTTGATCGTGACGCCGCCATCCATCACCAGATCGCGGGCACGGATCAGACGCCAATCGACCAGCCATTCAAAGGCGGTCATGCCGAAAATGGCGCGGAACTGGGCATTGAGCTTGCGGGGAGGTACGCCCATCATGCGCGAGATTTCGGCCATGGACGGCGGCGATACCGGATCAGCCAGAAGCATGTCACGAACGGCATAGGCAATACGCTGATCATCGCCCTCCTCCGAGATCGAGACCTCGTTTACCAGCAGTTCGATGACCTTGCTCTGGACGTAAAGATTGAAAGCCGCCCCGCGATAAGGTGTGCGGGCGATATCTTCGGCGACACGACGCACCAATGCGGAATTGGCGATTTCGATCTGTCCGTATCCACCGCGCAGCAGCTGGTTCAAGCTAGAGCCATGGTCATTCCCATGCCCAAGCATGATCCGCAGCCGAGCAGAGGAAACTCGTGCCACCAAGGTATAATCACCGCCCGCCTCCACAGTCCGCCCATCGGATGTGGTGAGTTGGACGACGGCCTTCAGACGTTCCTTCCGCGCACAGGGAGGCGTTAGGATTACGTCCAATCCTTGGCCGATATGAAGATGCTGGACATCATCGGACATGCGCTCTCCGCGTCGATACTTTCGACCACGGAATTAAAACGCAAAGAGCGGTCCAAATTGAACCGAGGTGGTGTACGGAATCTTGCCTAAAGTGTTAGGAGGGCGTGCCTGATGCGCGATGAGGCATCGCCTGCCCGTCACGGAATCCGGCTGGGGGAGCGCCGAAATGCTGAGAAAAGGCCGCCGTGAAAGCGCTGCGGTTGGCATATCCCAGCCTGTAGGCGATTTCCTTGATGGACAATTCCCCCACAATCAGCAACCGGGCGGCCAAGGCCATCTTCTGGTCCAGAAGCCACTGTTGTACGGTCATGCCGAATTCACTGCGGAACGCTTCGTTCAACCGGCGGGGCGACGAACCAACCTGATGCGCCACCGTGACCAGATCTGGCGGAGAGGTCAGATTGGCCAGCAGCAGGTCACGCACGTCCAAAAGCCGTCGCCGCTCTCGGCCAAGAACCCGTTCATCTCCGCCGCCCCCCTGGTCCAGGACGTCAACCACCGCCGACAACATTTCCAGAACCTTGCCCTGAAGGAAGAAATCCAGGGCTTTACCGCGATAAGGGGCGCCGCGAACATCGTGCACGATGCGCCCCATATGTGCGGTTCGAGTCGGAGTGAGGGCCAGCGTCTCGGGACGATCATCAAGCATTCTGGCCAAGGGAAGTGGGCAACGCGTATCACCGAAATAATCACGTAACCGATCCGGGGTCAGCGCCAAAGCGACATGCTCGAAGCTGCCCCCTCCCGGCAGGGCTCGATAGAATGATGCCGGGTGGCGGCAGATGCCGACGCTGAACCGCTCCTCATCAGTCACAATGGGGGCGCTGATTCCTGGCCGGAGACATTCGTCGCCCCCCGCGAGAAACACCCGAATCCACAGCTGGGCATCATGGGGCATCACGACTTTCTTATAATTGATGTCCGGCACTCCTTCCGAACATACATAAAAGAAATCTGCGCCGTCCCCCAACGCATGGTGGGCGAACGTCTCCGGGTGCCGACGGACCACCGTTCTACACCCCACCTCTGGGGTATCAACCCAATGTTCGACAATCGACATATTGTCCAACCCACCTACACTTAGGATAAAAAGCATCTCTGTTAGCGATCAGCATTTAGTCATGCCTTATATTCAAGCTTTGTATTTACCGATCGCGCGCCACTGTAGCACAAATGCCTGTATACGCCAAAAATAGACTGCGCCCAAATCTACGCAGAACCGGAAGGCGAAGAACACATGCAAACATCGACCATGCTGGTGGATATACCCGCCGAGGAAGGTGTCGTGATTTTGCACCTTAAGTGGCTTATCACCCCATTCCAAAGGGGGTTAGATGGGCCAACATCAACCAGTTGAAACCGGCGATTTATCGTGCCGAACATCGTTTTCCCCGGCAAGCTGGTTGAAAGCGCCTCAGTTTGAGGAAACATGCCTCTCTACGTCGCTGATGATCCAGACCGCTTGCGGCAATTGGATCATCCACCACGAATCCCATCCGGCCGAGGAGGGGCGGCCACCAAAGACCCTAATGCCAGGAAGGTGATCCATGAAATATCTCCATATCGCCGCAGTGCTGGCGGCCCTCATCTCCGGGACGGTTCTGGCCGCCGAGAAAAACACGAGTTCCCCCGACAGCGCCTGGGCTGCCGCGAAATCGGCTGAGATTGAGACCATGCGCGTCCGCCTGGGAACCAGTCCATCGGCCAATGCCACCTCCACTCTGATCGAGGTTGAGGATCTGCTGCGCCGCTTCAAGAGCGCCCCCGCCGATCAGAAAAATAGCCTGCGCTCACAGGTCGATGCCGCAGTCGCACGGCTGGAGCTGGAGACGGCATCCAATGGGCGCTGAACTTGCTATGATTGGGGCATGTTTGCCGTGACTCGATACGATCCGCCACCATGGAAACAAGGCAAGGACATTTGAACGAGTTGCTCAAGGACTGACTGTGCGCACTCCCCCACTGCTCCTGCTGAGGGAATTTCCCCTTCAAGTGCCGAGACATCTTCTTGTTGCCTGAATTGCACAAATACTACACCATCAATCGCACAGCAGGGGGCGACTGATGGCTGACGGCACTGACTTTAGCGCGGCAGGATCAGCGGCGGGCTATCTTTATCAGGCCCGGCTCGCTCTCGCGTTGTGTTTGAGACACGCCAATTCGGGAACTCCCGTCGAGGTTGGAATCGAACGGCTTGACGACATCTCGTTCGAGATCAACGGAACCCCGCTCGAACTCCTCCAGACCAAGCACCATTTGGATCGGGCGGCAAGCCTGTCCGACTACAGTGTTGATCTCTGGAAGACATTGCGCATCTGGTCAGAGGCGACACAGGTCGATCCCTCTCTCCCGCAGCGGACATGTTTCGTCCTGGTGACCACCGGGGTGACGCCAGAGGGACAGGCCGCCGCTAAGCTGCGGTCGCTCCACCTTTGTACACGCGATCCTGTCGGAGCCGCCGATACCCTGACCAAAGTTGCCGAAGGCGGGAGGAACGCCGCGCTCCTGCCGGCCTACTCAGCCTTCCTGGCTTTGACGCCGACAATGCGGATCGCCCTGCTCAGTGCCGTCGAGGTGCTTGACGGTCACGCAACCCTTGCCGATCTGAACCAAGTCATTGAGGACGGTCCTCTCCGCATTATTGCCCCTCGCGGCAAGGCTGCCCAAGCCCGGGAACTGCTGGAAGGATGGTGGTGGCCACGCATCTGCACGGCACTGATGGAAAAGCCGTCTGCACCGATCTCGATCCTGGACCTGGAAGCCAAGCTTGACGACATCCGCGACCAGATGAAGCGGGACGCGCTGGTGGCTGATTTTGAGCATGCTGATCTGCCCGACACCCACGAAGCCGAGTACGAAGGGCGCCCATTCGTTCGTCAGCTGAAAGCAATCGGTGTCGGCGGCAATCGCATCCAATTCGCCAAGCGAGATTTTTACCGAGCCTTTGCCCAGAGATCGAAATGGGTCCGGGAGCATGTGGTTCTCGACGGCGAGATCACCCACTTCGAGGCCACTCTGATCGAGGAATGGCAGCCCCGATTCGAAAGAATGCGGGAACGGCATGCTGGGGAGCCGACCGATAGCACCACGCTTCGGCATGCCGGGCAGGATCTTTACCAATGGGTTGAAAGCGATACCCACTTTCCGTTTCGCGCCCAGGTTCATCGATTCCTGAATGTTGGCTCTTATCACATGCTGGCCAACGAGCTGAAGGTGGGTTGGCACCGGGATTTCGCCGACCTGTGCAAGGATGAGGACGGCTGAAATGGCGGAGGCGCGCTCCCTTCTGCCTTGGCACAATCGCCCTTCCGAGGAGGCGGCGCTGCTCAACCCGGCCTTCTGCGGGGAATTGATTGCGCGGGCGGCACAGGAATACGAACGCTTGGCGGAACGGCCATTTCCATTGCCATTCGCATTCCTCATCCTTCCGCTGGTTCTGCATCTGCCAACCCGCCAGGCGCTACCCGGTAGGGCGAATACCACGTTCGCAACATGGTCCGCCGACCATGATGTCCTGCTGGCGGAATTGCCGGAGCGGGCGATGTCTCTTCGCGCGGTTACGCGGGAGGCGCTTCTTTTTCTCGTTCAGCACAAGGCATTGGCGCTCGGGCCGGACGGACTGAGCCGGGGAGTGTCGCCCCTCAAGCTTTCGGCCAAATTGCCTGTAGATTCCGAAGACGTTGCTTCGACCCGCCGGGCTGCGGGGTTACTCGGCCGCTGGTTCGCTAACCAGGGAACGGTCACCACCATTCTCCAAACCATGGGCGTGACGCCATGACCCTGCAATTACGCGCTATCGCCCTTTATTCCCACAGTGATGAGCGCCGAGAGGTGATGTTCGACCTTGGCTGCCTCAATATCGTTACGGGTGGGCCGCAGACCGGTAAATCAAGTCTCCTTCGGATTGTCGATTATTGCTGGGGGAGAAGTGATTTCGTCGTGTCGGGAGGCGGCGTAATCCGCGACACCGTAGCGTGGTTTTCCATCCTCCTTGACCGCGATGGCGAAGGAATATTTATCGCACGACCCAACGCGGAGCCAGGTGGCCGCTCCAGCGACGAGATCTATTTTCAACGGAACGTCGCCGTGCTGCCCGACAGCTCCAAGGGTTTCCACAAGAATGTGACCGCCGATGGCTTGCGCGATCACCTGTCGATCTTGCTCGGCATATCCGAGAACGTTTACGAGCCTGATCGGCGAACGACGCAGCGCCCCGCACTGGAAGCATCGGCCAGCCAGGCCATCTTCTTCTGCCTTCAGGCCCAGTATGAAATCGCCGACCCACGCCTGCTCTTTCATCGGCAAGGGGAAGACGGCATTACCGCCGCCATCCGCGATACGCTTCCCTATTTTGTCGGGGCCATGGGAGACGACCACTACATCAATCAGAAGCGATATGCGGACGCACGGGCACGTCTGCGCGACCGGGAGCGGGAATTCAATGATGCCCAGGCACTCTCAAGCAAGGCGTCCGTCACTGCGGAATCACTGCTGGGAGAGGCGAAGCGGGTGGGGCTGGTTCCTCCGGATGTGTTCGCCGACACCCCGGTTCAATTGCGGGAAATCCTCGCCACCGCCGCTGCTCCGCGTGAGCGGGCTTACGCCAAGATGGACGACCCGGCAGCCGACCTCACCGATCTTGAAGATCGCCGCCAGAGACTGCGGGAAGAGTTGCAGAACATCCGGGACGAAATCGGCGACCTCAAACGACTTGAACGGGAAGCCTCCGATTATGTGGCTGAAGCCCATGAGCAGCAAGTCAGGTTGAGCGCGATCGGACTTGTGTCAGGCGAAGGCGATCATCCGGATCGCTGCCCCCTTTGCGAAAGTCATCTTGCCACCCCGGTACCGTCAGTAACCGACATCACGCGTTCCTTGGCGGGCTTGGGGCGACAATTGAATTCGGTACACCGCGATAATCCCCGCCTTCAAGGCCGTATCGCCGAACTGGAGGCGAAGCGCACGGATATCGAAGGACTCCACCGGGCAGTTCAGAGCGATATCGCGGCGCGTATCGCTGATAACGAACGTCTTCGCATTGAGCAGGACCAATTTACCGAACAGGCCCGCATCGCCGGACGCATCGGCTACTACCTCGAAAATGTGCGTACCGTCACCTCGAACGACGGCCTGAAACTGGAAGTCGCCCGCCTGCGGGCCGAGGTCGCGGCTCTCGAAAAGAAGCTCGATCTGGATTTGCTGGAGGAACGCCTGACCACGGCCCTTGGTTTTGTTGGACGCGATCTGACGGATATTGCCGGAACCCTGGCGTTGGAGCACGGCAACAACCCGCTTCGGCTCGACAGACGCCGCCTCACCGTGGTGGCCGATACCATCAAGGGACCACTGATGCTGCCCAATATCGGCAGCGGGGCCAATTGGGTCGGTTACCATGTGGCGGCTCATTTGGCTCTGCACAAGTTGTTCCGTGCCCGCCATCGGCCTGTCCCCGCCTTCCTGATGCTGGATCAGCCTTCCCAGGCCTATTACCCGCCAGATCGGGATGTGGGAGAGGTCGATGTCCATGACGAAGACCAGATCGCGGTCACACGTCTCTACCAACTGCTCCTGGACTATTGCACGACGACGGAAACGCCAATGCAGATCATCGTCGTGGATCACGTCGAATTGTTACAGGATTGGTTCCGAGGGGCGATGCGTCAGCGTTGGCGTGACGGGATCAAGCTGGTGCCAGTTTCCTGGTTGTCGCAGGAGGTGGATGAGGAATAGCTCCTCTGTCCGCTATCAAAATCGCAGATCATCACCATCCTGTGGCCGAGCAAGAATATCATCGACACGGCTGTGGTGGGCGATCCAGTCGCGGGTACTTGGGCAAATCCAGCCGGTAACCGACAGAATGCTCTGGTAATCCGCATCGAGGTGCCGGGAAAAAATCGGCTCGTGATGGGCGATGCGATTTCGTAGGGTGCGCATGTAATTCAGAGGGCTATGGACTTGGCTTCGGCTAAGCTTGGCGTTAGGAAAGGCCCGGAACAGGCTGGGGCGCCACAGGGTCATTTCGTAATTCCGCTTGGGGCCAGCACCACCCTGCGGATGGCCGCCGCGCCCCAGCAACGCCACCCAGAAGCCAAACGACAACGCCGCGACTACATGGGGCGGATCGACGACATAATTTTCCCGCCTCAGTTCATCCTTGGCGCCGGCGATTCGGCTGAGCGTACCGGCATCCAGGCCGCAGCGCGGATCGTCATACCAATCGACACCGTAAGTGGCGGACAATTCCCTATGCATGGCATTGCGCAGGGCGACCTCCACCCCCTGCAAGGGGCCATAGAACGCTGCGCTGACCGCCGTATTCCAGGTGTAGAGCCGCAACGCCTTCTCCTGGTCGCCACCGGCCGCAGCGACATAGGTAGCCATGCGCTCCGGGGACAGAGACGTTGCCAGTGCCCGGATTACGGTATCGTCGAGGGAGAAAGGCTTGACGGACATGGGGGAGGAGACCTATATGTCGTGAGGTAAGCCCCGGACCCGCCTCTGCCTCTGGCATGCGACCGGGGCTGAGCTTTTTAGGGCCAAGGAATCATCAGGGGGTAGGATCGATTCGTCCGATGATGCGCCTTCGATGACGAGGCTGGCCCACCTCTTCTCGACGCTGGCGATTCTCTTCCTCGACTTGTCGAAATTCAGGTTCAAGCGCTTGTAGGCGCTTGACCAGACCGGAGAGATCGTAGGTATTGCTGAGCTTGCCGCCATGTCTGCCAATTCGTTCGATGCGCTTGACCAAATCGGCCTTCTCCAGATCAGCGATATGGCGCTGCACCTGCCGGGTACTCAATCCCAGCCGTTGAGAGAGCGCTTCCTTGCTGGGAAACGGCTTGCGCTTTTCATCCCACCAGTAATCGCAAAGCTGCAAGAGCACGGCCAACTGCGTAGGATTCAGCCCCAGCCGCTGCTGAGCACGCAGGAGCAACGACGGGATGATGGCAAATCCCATGTTCATCACCGCCGTTCCCCATTTAGCCTCCGAGGCTTTGGCGGCCTTGGCCGGGCGCAGGGGAATCACTTTGGCCGTTTCCTGTACATCACTCATGGCATACCTCGTTCCAAGCAAAATTAGTATGCCGCAGAAATTGCGCAGACTTCAAGATGCGCCCAGAAGACATCGGCGCCTCCTACCTGGGGAGGCATACGTCTCAATCCTCTGGTCTCTCCCGTCCAGTCTTAAGTAGGATGACGCTATCCCAGCACCCCTGTAAGCCAAGATCAACGAGGAACTATGGGGCCTCCAGTCGCTGACGTCTGGAGGGGCGTCGGCTTGCGGTAGCGCAATTTCTGTCCCTTTGCCATGATGCGCGTGCAGGCAAGGAGAGGGCACCATGGCGGGACAGCGTGGCGTATGGATCAAAGGGCTGACCAAGGATGACAAGGCGGCAACCTCGCGCACCTGCGAGCGGTTCATCGCCGAGGTGCTGATCCCCCGGTTTCTGCCCGAGATCCGTCCCACGGAATTCAACTACCCCATCGCGATCACCGGCAAATGGCGCGGCGACAAGTACAGCTTCATCCAGCGTTACCGTTCGGGCTTTGCCGACAACGCGGGTGAGGTGTTTGATTCCGCCTTTGCCCGCCTCGACCATGTCAGCGGTGACCGCTTCGATCTTATGTGGCACCGCCATACCGGACAGTGGCTGTGCTTCCGGGCGGGAGTATCTCTTGCCGAGGCTTTACAGCTGATGGAGGCTGAGGGGCTGTTGCAACCGAATTAACCAAAGAGCCGCCGCACCGTTCAAGTTAATGATTTTTATTTATGGTTCGCAGACAGGTTGCTTCGGTTGCAGTAGGTCAGCATTTCACTCAAAACCACAAAACATTACCATGCGAATTTCTGCGCCACACGGTCCCCTACCGAGAGAAATTCCGCCTTCCGCCCACTCCCCTCCGCCACCGGTTTTAAATCAATCAGTTAAGCACACCAGCGATCACGGGACCTCACCCGTGATCACTCGTGCGCCCATTTTGGCGTGGGACATTTGGAAAGAATGGCCGCATCAGCCTCCAATCATCAGCGCGGCTCCGACGATGACAGCCGCAAGCATCGGCCGGCCCCATTGGCGGTAATCGATTGCAGCCCAAGCCGAGGCTGTGGCGATGATCAAAAATCCAAGGGTAAACGCAGACATGGTAACCTCCATTGCCGCACGACGGGGGCCAATTCCCCAGCGACCAGCAAAGGCTACCGCCCCCCATGTGAAAGTGACCTCGCCCATTTGGGGCCGGGCTCGGGCCACGCGCGTGATCCGGCCGGTCGCCCCCCAGGGCCTTCCCGGTCTGCGAGGTTTCGGCGGGAGTCGGCGTGGTCCATGGCCAGAAGGCTTTCCCGCCCTGTTCGAAGAACGGTCCCGGCTGAGCTCATCCCGGCTTCATTGCGGACAAATGGGAGACGCGCGCCGGGACGGTCATCTCCGGCATGAAAACCGGGCCGATATGGTCTATCATCGCGCCCCAACCTTCTCAGGGTCCCCAAGACGTGGATATAGATCTCGGTACGACTTCCTCCGGCACCCCGGCCCTCATGTCGCTCGAGGAGTTGCTTGCCACCCGCCTGCTGGTCCAGGGCAATTCCGGCAGCGGCAAGTCGCATCTGCTGCGCCGCCTGATCGAGCAGAGCGCCCAGGCGGTCCAGCAGGTGGTGATCGATCCCGAGGGGGACTTCGCCAATCTGGCCCAGGTGTTCGGGCATATCGTCATCGACGCCGGCGCCCAGAGCGAGAACGGCATGCGCCTGATCGCCAGCCGGGCGCGGCAGATGCGGGTCTCGGTGGTGGTTAACCTGGAGCACCTGGACACAGAGCGCCAGATGCGCCACGCCGGGGCCTTTCTCAACGGATTGTTCGACACCGACCGCCAGTACTGGACCCCGGTGCTGGTGGTGGTGGACGAGGCCCAGCTGTTCGCCCCGGCCGTGGCGGGCGAGGTGGCCGACGACGCGCGCAAGACCTCGCTGGAGGCCATGACCAACCTGATGTGCCGTGGCCGCAAACGCGGCCTGGCCGGCATCATCGCCACCCAGCGCCTAGCCAAGCTGGCCAAGAACGTCGCCGCCGAGGCCAGCAACTTCCTGATGGGGCGCACCTTCCTCGACATCGACATGCAGCGGGCCGCCGACCTGCTGGGCATCGACCGCCGACAGGCCGAGGTGTTCCGCGACCTGGAGCGCGGACGTTTCGTCGGCCTGGGTCCCGCCCTGTCGCGCCGCTCCATCACCATCCGCATCGGCGACGTGCAGACCCGCAGCCATGCCGGCGGCGCCCAGCTGATGCCGCTGCCCGAGCGGACGCCGGAGGAGGCAAGAGGGCTGCTGTTCAAGGCCAACACCCCGCCCCCCGCGCCGTATGTGCCGGAAATGGGCATGGGCACCGAGGCGCTGCTGGCCACCATGGAGCACAGCCCCCCGGCACCGGTGCCGCAGGCGCCGCCGGCTCCCGCGCCCCTGGCCGTGGCCGAAGACGGCGAGGCCCCGCCTCTTTCCGTCGCTCCGCCCCCCGTGCAGGTCCCCCCCCTGCCCGCCCCCGACAAGGGCGCGGGCATCGACGGCGTCCTCGACCAGTTGTTCAGCGAGAGCAGCGCCCTCGGGCGCTCGGTGTCGAGCCTCTACGATGATTTCCTGGCGCGATGCCGCACCCAGCGCCTGCCCGGTCGGGTGCTGGACATCACTCATTTCCGCCGCCGGCTGGTCCTGGCCCAGGCAGGCGTGACGCCGGCCATCGCCGCCCTGCCCGGATGGGACAAGGCGGTCAGCACCGCCACCGGCCTGGAAGAGCAGTTCCAGGGCATCTACCTGCATCTGGCGGCGGCGGCGGCCCAATCCCTGCCGTGCCCCAGCGATTCCATGATCACCCAGGCCTTCGGCAGCCACTCGCCCCGCCGCGCCCTGGCCGCCCTGGCCCGCATGCAGCAGATGGGGGTTATCGAGATCTACGAGGAGCTGAGCGGCGAGCGGGTCATCGTCCTGCCCGCCCTGCAATGGCGGACGGCGCCGGGCCACGCCAACGACGTCCTGGCCTGGAGCGGCTGAGGCCAGGGGCATGCGGGGCAGCCGCCCCGGATGGACTGGGCGAGTGCTCGACGGGGATGGCCGGTCTACACCTGCCCGATGGGCGGCAGGGTGACGGAGAAGCGCGAGCCCTGGCCGGGGACGGATTCCACCCAGATGCGGCCGCCGTGGTGCTCGACGATCTTCTTGCAGACGGCGAGGCCGATGCCGGTGCCCTCGAACTCGCCGCGCCGGTGCAGGCGCTGGAAAATGAGGAAAACCCGCTCGTAATATTTGGGGTCGATGCCGATGCCGTTGTCGACCACGGTCAGCACCCATTCCTTGCCGGTATTCTCGGCTTCCAGGGTGATCACCGGCTTGCGCTCGGGGTCGCGGTACTTGATGGCGTTGCCGATCAGGTTCTGGAATAGCCGCATCAGTTCCTCGGCATCACCCAGGACGGTGGGCAGGACGGAAGGAGGCGTAGCGATTTCGGCTCCGCTTTCCTCGATCTTGGGAGCCAGGGCGCGCAAGGCCCGTTCCACCACCGGCCCCAGGGCCACCGGCAACATGGGCCGCGTGATCCGGCCGATGCGCGAATATTCCAGCAATTCGAGGATCAGGCGGTCCATGCGCGTCGCGCCATCCTTGGCGAAGGCGATGAACTCGCGGGCATCGTCGTCCAGCTTGTCGCCATAGCGCCGCGCCAGCAGGTCCACATAGGACGAGACCATGCGCAGCGGTTCGCGCAGGTCGTGGGAGGCCACGTAGGCGAACTGCTCCAGCTCGGTGTTGGAGCGCTCCAGCTCCTCGGCCTTGTCGCGCAGCGCCTGCTCGGCCCGGCGCTGGTTGGTGATGTCCTTGATGGTACCGACCATGCGGATGGGGCGGCCCTCGCCGTCGCGCTCGATCTTGCCCAGCCCCGCCACCCAGCGCTCGGCGCCGTCGCCGGGGCGAATAATGGCGTAGGCCTTGTCGAAATCGTGTTCGCCCGCCTGGATTTCCGCCAGATAGGTCGTCATTTCGGCCTTCATGGACGGGGCGACCAGTTGAAGCCAACCGAGGCCGCTACGCAGAAAGTCGGGGCCGATGCCGAAAATCGCGTCGAGAATGGGAGAACTGCGCCAGCGATCCGCCCGGATGTCGTAATCGTAATAGCCCAGATTGGCCACGCTCTGGACCTCGAGCAGCAGGGATTGATGCTCGCGGATGGCGATCTCGGCCTGCTTCTTCTCGGTGATATCCTGGATGGTTCCCAGAATCTCCTGTGGCCGCCCATCGGTTCCATTGGTGATCAGGGCCTTGGCGGCCACGCATTTGAGCTCGCCGCCGGCGGCGACGATCCGGTGTTCCACGTCATAGGACCCGCCGGACATCAGGGCGGCCAACGCATCCTGCACCGGCTGCCGGTCATCGGGATGAATCATCTCCATCACCGAGGCGAAGCTGATGGGGGCGCCTGGCGTGATTCCGAAGATTCGGTAGGTTTCCTCGGAAAAGCGGACCCGGTTGGAGGCGATGTCCACCTGCCAGGAGCCGATATGGGCCACGCTTTGTGCCCGACTCAGGGTCGCCTCGCTGGTCTTGAGCTCGGCACGAGCCTCCACCTCGTTGTGGTAGCGGCGCAGCAGCATGATGAACAGGGTCGACAGCAGTACGATGCCGATTCCCACCATGGCCGCCATGCGGACGGTCTGCCGCCGCCAGCCGTCGAGGATCGTGTCCACAGGGATGGCGGAGATGACCACCAGCCCGTACCGGTCGATGCGACGGAAGGCGGTGACGCGGGTGATGCCGTCGAGGGGCGAGACGGTGACCGCCGCGCCATGGGGCTTTCCCTCGGCAATGGCGGGGAAAAACCGGGCATTGTCCACCTTGGCCCCCACCGCGTCGTTCCGGAAGGGCTGGCGGGCCAGCATGGTCCCGTCGGCGCGCTGCAGGTTGACGATGGCCCCCTCGCCCAGCCCCAGGGTCTGGAAAAAGGCCTGGAAGGCATCGGCCCGAATGGTGGCGCCGACCACGCCGGCAAAGCCGCCATCGGGAGCGGTCAGGCGCCGGCTGACGATGATGACCGGATTGCCGGTGACCAGGCCGACCAGCGGCGAGCTGATCTGAACGTCGTCGGCGGCCTTGTCCCGGTGCAGCCTGAAATAATCGCGTTCGGCGATGGAGACCTTGCGGAACGGGAAGCTTTGGCCATGCAGGCGGATCATGCCGTCGGAATCGGCCATGTAGACGGTGGGCACCGCCGAAAGAGCCTCGCCGTAATCGTGAATGATCTGCCAGGACTTGCGGTCGTTGCCGAGACTGTCCCAGTCGCCCATGTGGCGGAACTGAGTCCGCGCGGCCTTCAGCGCGGTATCGGCGCCCTCGATGGTGCGCAGCACCTGCTCGGCGGCCAGATCGGCCATGGACTGGGTTCGGAACTCAGCCTCGGCCAGGGCCGCGCCGCGATCGCGGACGGATGTGACCGCCGTCCAGGCCACCACCACGGCCATGGCAAGCCCCCACAGAACCAGTGGCCACCATTTCTGGACGGCGATAGAGGCTGAAGGGCTGCTGCGGACGGCAGGGGGCAATACTTTTACCACCAAATCAGTGTAATTCTATCCAATGGTATAAAAGCCCGTGGAGCACGTAAAGCGGATAGATGAAATGCTCTAAAAGGAAGGGGCTCCGCCATGGCGAAGCCCCAACATTTTTCGCATTATAAGTGCTTATACTTATCCACGAGCCATCTTGGCCAGGCGCATGCGTAGGGCGTTCAGCTTGATGAAGCCCTGGGCGTCGCGCTGGTCATAGACCGAGTCTTCCTCGAAGGTGACGTAGTCCATGCGATAGAGCGACTTGGGCGACTTGCGGCCGACCACCGAGGCCACGCCCTTGAACAGCTTGAGCCGCACGGTGCCGCTGACGTTCTCGCTGACCTTGTCGATCATGGTCTGGATGGCGATGCGCTCGGGCGCGAACCAGAAGCCGTTGTAGATCAGCTCGGCATAGCGGGGCATCAGCTCGTCCTTGAGGTGGGACTCGCCGCGATCCAGCGTCAGGCTTTCCATGGCGCGGTGCGCCACGATCAGCACCGAGCCGCCGGGGGTCTCGTAGACGCCGCGGCTCTTCATGCCGACGAAGCGGTTTTCCACCAGATCCAGGCGGCCGATACCGTTGGCGCCGCCCAGCTCGTTCAGCTTGGTCAGCAGTGCGGCCGGGCTCAGACGTACGCCGTCGATGGCCACGGCGTCGCCCTTCTCGAACTCGATCTCGATATAGGTGGGCTTGTCCGGGGCGTTCTCGGGCGCCACCGAGCGGGTGTACATGTCCTCGAAGGGCTCGACCCACGGGTCTTCCAGCGCCTTGCCCTCATAGGAGATGTGCAGCAGGTTGGCGTCGGTGGAATAAGGCGCCTCGCCCCGCTTGTCCTTGGCGATGGGAATCTGGTGCTTCTCGGCGAAGTCCAGCAGCTTGGTGCGGCTGGTCAGGTCCCACAGACGCCACGGCGCGATGACCTTGATGTCGGGCTTCAGGGCGTAATAGCCCATCTCGAAGCGCACCTGGTCGTTGCCCTTGCCGGTGGCGCCGTGGGACACCGCATCGGCGCCGACCATGTTGGCGATCTCGATCTGGCGCTTGGAGATCAGCGGCCGGGCGATGGAGGTGCCCAGCAGGTAGACGCCCTCGTACAGCGCGTTGGCGCGGAACATGGGGAAGACGAAGTCGCGGACGAATTCCTCGCGCAGGTCGTCGATGAAGATGTTCTCTTCCTTGATGCCCATCAGGCGGGCCTTGGCGCGGGCCGGCTCCAGCTCCTCGCCCTGGCCGAGATCGGCGGTGAAGGTCACCACTTCGCACTGATACTGGTCCTGCAGCCAGCGCAGGATGATGGAGGTATCGAGACCGCCGGAATAGGCCAGAACGACCTTCTTGACTTCGCCCTTCATGGCAGACGCCTTTCCGAGATGGGGGAGGGAATTGGGCGCGCAGTATAGGCAAAGCGCGCCCGAGGGCAAGGAGAGTCAGCCGTGATGCTCGTCCGCGATGCCGGCGGCGGCGCGGGCCTTGGCGAGGGATGCCCTTTCCCGCTGGCTTTCCGAGCGCAGCTGGCCGCAGGCGGCCAGGATGTCGCGGCCCCGGGGCATGCGGATGGGGGCGGAATAGCCCGCATCCTGCAAGATGTCCGAGAAGGCCTTGGTGGTCTTGATGTCGGGAGTATCGAACTCCGATCCCGGCCAGGGATTGAACGGGATCAGGTTGAACTTGGCCGGCAGCCCCTTGACCAGCTTCAGCAGGGCACGGGCGTCGGCGGCGGAATCGTTGATGCCCTTCAGCATGATGTATTCGAAGGTGATGCGCCGGGCATTGGAGGCGCCGGGATACTCGCGGCAGGCCTGCATCAGCTCCTTCAGGGGGTACTTCTTGTTGATGGGCATGATGCGGTCGCGGATCTCGTCGGTGACCGCGTGCAGGCTGACCGCCAGATTGACGCCCAGGCGCTCGCCGCATTCCTTCATCATGGGAACCACGCCCGAGGTGGACAGCGTGATGCGGCGCTTGGAGATGCCGATGCCTTCGCCGTCCATGGCGATTTCCAGGGCGGTGGCGACGTTCTCGAAATTATAGAGCGGCTCGCCCATGCCCATGACCACGATGTTGGACAACTGGCGCCCGCCATCGTCGGGAGTCGGCCACTCGCCATAGGAATCGCGGGCCACCATGAACTGGCCGACGATCTCGGCCGCCGACAGGTTGCGCACCAGCAGCTGGGTGCCGGTGTGGCAGAAGCGGCAGGTCAGGGTACAGCCCACCTGGGTGGAGATGCACACCGCGCCGCGCTCCTCGTCGGCATCGGGGATGTAGACGGTCTCGGCCTCGTGGCCGTCGTCGAACTTCAACAGCCACTTGCGCGTGGTGTCGGCGGAAATCAGCTCCTTGGTCACCCCGGGGCGGCGGACCACGTAGCGCTCGGCCAGGGCGCCGTGCATGCTTTTGGAGATGGAGGTCATCTTGGCGAAATCGGTTTCGCCGCGATTGTACATCCAGTGCCAAAGCTGCTTGGCCCGGAAGGGTTTCTCGCCGATGGAGGCCATCTCGGCGATCAGCTGATCGCGTGACAGGCCGATGAGGTTGGTCTTGCTGTCGTCCATGACGGCAACACATAAGGAGGGGCGCGCCGCAAAGCAATGGCGGCGTTGCGAATTCTCCGTCAAGGCAGCTATGATGCATGCGTAACCGGTCGGTATAGAATGGAGGTTGGCATGGCTCCCCCGTCCCGCAGGGAAGATCTGGTCGAGGCGGCGTTGCGTCTGTTTTTGCGCGACGGCTTTCACGCCACCGGCATCGCCGCCATTCTGGATGAGGCGGGGCTGACCAAGATGACGCTGTATCATCACTTCAAGTCCAAGGAGGAACTGATCGTCGCCGCCCTGGAATTGCGCGACCTTCGTTTCCGCGACTGGCTGTTCGGCCGCATGCAGGCCATGGGTGGGACGCCGCGGGCCCAGGTGCTGAACATGTTCGATGTCCTGGGCGAATGGTTCCGGGGCGAAGCGGCCCTGGGCGGCGAGGCGCCGGAAGTGTTCCGCGGCTGTCCCTTCGTCAAGGCCTCGGCGGAATACGCCGAACCCGCCGATCCCATTCACCGGGTGGCCGGCGACCACAAGCGCCGCATCGTCGAGACCCTGGGCGAGATGTGCCACAAGGCGGAGCTGCCCGAGCCCGAGCGTCTGGCCCGCCGCCTCGCCCTGCTCAAGGAAGGCGCCATCGCCGATGCCACCATCGCCGGCGACGCCCTGGCTGCCGCCGAGGCCAAGCTGATGGCCGTGCGCATGCTGTGAGGGGATGGGGCTGCGCGGGGCTGCCGCCTCCTGTTCTCGGTGAGATGGGCCCCGCTTGGAGGCCATGCCTCCAAACCTCTCTTGTGCGTATTCATGAATTCAACCCGAGGACGCCAGCCGCTTCAGGCTGAAAGATCCTTCGCGGTGCTCTAAACATTGGCTCAGACAAACCGAAGCCCCGCCGGAGACATTGCGTTCCGCGCGGGGCTTATGGTTTGGGGACCTACAGGTCCTCGATGTTCGGCGCACAGGCCGATAAGTCGCGAGAGTGATTTGTACTAGTACCTGGTGCCACTATGTCAGCACCTCAAACTCGACCCGGTGGTGTCATGCTGTCAACATCCTCCTCTCCGGTGGAACCGATGCCTCGGGTGAAGCAATTGGTGCATCGGATACTTCGGTGACAACCTTCCAATCCCGGTACGCCTCCATCTCTGTTACAGGTTAATTATCGCCAAGCCGAGGTCGATTGTCAAGAATTAGCCCATCATCCGGACCAAGCAAAAGGGCGCTCCCTTGGGAGCGCCCTGGTTGCGGTGGCAGGATGATCCCGAGCTATTCCACCAGTTCGGGGATCTTGTCGGTCTTGGAGGCGGAGGCCAGGAACTCGAAGGCCAGCTTGCCGTCCTCGCCGACGCGGACGCGGACGATGCCGCCCTTGGACAGGCGTCCGAACAGCAATTCCTCGGCCAGGGCCTTCTTGATGTGCTCCTGGATGACGCGGGCCAGGGGGCGGGCGCCGAACGAGCGGTCGTAGCCCTTCTTGGCCAGCCAGGCGCGAGCCTCGTCGGTCAGCTCGATGGTGACGTCGCGGTCGCCCAGCTGGGTTTCCAACTGCATGACGAACTTGTCCACCACCTGGGCGACGATTTCCGGCGTCAGGTTGGCGAAGGCGATGGTCGAGTCCAGGCGGTTGCGGAATTCCGGGCTGAACATGCGGTTGATGGCGTCGGTGTCGTCGCCTTCCCGCGTCTCGCGGCCGAAGCCGATGGCGGACTTGGCCAGGTCGGCGGCGCCCGCGTTGGTGGTCATGATCAGGATCACGTTGCGGAAGTCGACGGTCTTGCCGTTATGGTCGGTGAGGCGGCCGTGATCCATGACCTGGAGCAGGATATTGAACAGGTCGGGATGGGCCTTCTCGATCTCGTCGAGCAGCAGGACGCTGTGCGGATGCTGATCGATGGCGTCGGTGAGCAGGCCGCCCTGATCAAAGCCCACATAGCCGGGCGGCGCGCCGATCAGGCGTGACACCGAGTGGCGCTCCATGTACTCGCTCATGTCAAAGCGGGTCAGCTCGATGCCCATGATCTTGGCCAATTGCCGGGCGACCTCGGTCTTGCCGACACCGGTGGGGCCGGAGAACAGGTAGCAGCCGATGGGCTTTTCCGGTTCGCGCAGCCCGGCGCGGGCCAGCTTGATGGCGCTGGCCAGGGCCTCGATGGCCTTGTCCTGGCCGAACACCAGGGTCTTCAGGTCCCGTTCCAGGTTGCGCAGCGCCTCCACGTCGTTGGTGGACACGCTTTTCGGAGGGATGCGGGCGATCTTGGCGACGATCTCCTCCACGTCCCGGACGGTGACCGTCTTGCGGCGCTTGGATTCGGGCAGCAGCATGCGCGACGCGCCCACTTCGTCGATGACGTCGATGGCCTTGTCGGGCAGCTTGCGGTCGGTGATGTATTTCGCCGACAGCTCGACCGCCGCCTTGATGGCCTCGGCGGTGTAGCGCACCTTATGATGGCTTTCGTAATAGGTCTTGATGCCGTTCAAAATCTTGATGGTATCGGGGATGGACGGCTCGTTGACGTCGATCTTCTGGAAGCGCCGCACCAGGGCGCGGTCCTTCTCGAAGTGATTGCGGAATTCCTTGTAGGTGGTCGAGCCGATGCAGCGCAGCGACCCCGAGGCCAGGGCGGGCTTCAGCAGGTTGGACGCGTCCATGGAGCCGCCCGAGGTGGCGCCGGCGCCGATCACCGTGTGAATCTCGTCGATGAACATCACCGCGCCGTCATAGTTTTCCAGCTCGGTGACCACCGCCTTCAGGCGCTCCTCGAAATCGCCGCGATAGCGGGTTCCGGCCAGCAGCGAGCCCATGTCGAGCGCAAAGATGGTGGCGTTCTTGAGGACGTCGGGCACCTCGCCGTTGACGATGCGCCGGGCCAGCCCCTCGGCGATGGCGGTCTTGCCCACGCCGGGATCGCCCACGTAAAGCGGGTTGTTCTTGGACCGGCGGCACAGGATCTGGATGGTGCGGTCGATCTCCTCGTCACGGCCGATCAGCGGGTCGATCTTGCCCTGGGCGGCCTTCTTGTTGAGGTTGATGCAATAGGCGTTCAGCGCCTCTTGGCCCTTCTTCACCACCTTGTCCGGATTGGCTTCGTCGTCGGCGCCGTGGACGGTGCGGTTCTGGCCGCGGCCCGGCGCCTTGGCGACGCCGTGGCTGATGTAATTGACCGCGTCGAGCCGGGTCATGTCCTGGCTTTGCAGGAAGTAGACGGCGTGGCTTTCCCGCTCGGAGAACAGGGCCACGATGACGTTGGCCCCGGTCACCTCTTCGCGGCCCGAGGACTGGACGTGAATGGCGGCGCGCTGCACGACGCGCTGGAACCCGGCGGTGGGCTTGGGGTCGGTCCCGCGAGGGGAGACCAGCTCCGACAGGTTGGTGTCAATGAATTCGCCCAGGTCCCGCTTCAGCTTGTCCACGTCGACGTTGCAGGCCCGCAGCACCGCCACGGCGTCCTGATCGTCGGTGAGGGCCAGCAGCAGGTGCTCGAGCGTCGCGTATTCGTGACGGCGCTCGGTGGCGTGAGACAAGGCACGGTGCAGGCTCTGCTCCAGATTGCGCGACAGCATAGGGGCCGATCCTTATCCAAGGGGAATGCCGGCAGGAGGCTGGCTATTCCTTTTCTATCGTACACTGCAGCGGATGCTGGTTCTGGCGCGCCAGGTCCATGACCTGGGTTACCTTGGTCTCCGCCACCTCATATGTGTAAACACCGCAAATCCCGACACCGCGGGTATGAACATGCAGCATGACGCGGGTCGCATCCTCGCGGCTCTTGTTGAAAAAGCGTTCGAGGACGTGAACGACGAACTCCATGGGAGTGTAGTCGTCGTTCAGCATCAGGACCTTGTACATGGACGGCTTCTTGGTTTTGGGGCGGGTCTTGATGACCACTCCCGTCTGACCGTCGTCACCGTCGCGCTTGTCGTTCCCGTTCTCGCTCATGCCTGTGTGCTTGGACCTTGGTTGCAATTTACACCCCTATCATATTGGGAGCCGATGGCTTGGGAAAAGGCCCCTTTTTCCGCATGGGGGCGATGCGGGCATGAAAAAAGGCCCGGTGGACGGACCACCGGGCCTCTTGACAAGAAGGGTTGCCGGACTAGGCGGCGGCCTTGACCAGCTTGTCGACGGTGGCGGTGACCCGGTCGTTGATGGGCGCCAGGGTCTCTTCGACCAGCTTCACCGACTGCTCGGCCAGGAGGGTGGACTCGGTCACCAGCTTGTCCACGCCCGACTTGGTGAGGTCGGTCTGCAGGTCGATGAATTCCTGCAGGCTCTTGACGCCCAGCAGGGCCTTGGAGGCGGCGACCTGCTCCTCGATGCTGGCCTGGGTCAGGCCGACGAAAGCCTTGGTGATGTCCTGCAGGCCCTTGGTCAGGATGGTGCCGGCCTTGACGAAGGCCTCGACGTTCTCCTTGGCCTGGGACAGCACGTCCTCGTAGCCCTTGTAGGCGGCGGTCTGGGCCTTCACGGCGGCCTCGACCTGCTCCTTGCTGATGGCGACGGCCTTGTCGTAGCCCTTGGCGGCGGCATCGGACGAGGCCTTCACCACGGTCTCGACGGCTTCCTTGGAGGCGGCCACGGCGACCTCGACCTGCTCCTTGGCGGAGGCGACGGCCTTGTCGTAGCCCTTGGCGGCCTGATCATAGCCCTTGGCGGCGGCGTCGGCCGAAGCCTTCACCACGGATTCGATGGTTTCCTTGCCGACGGTGACCGCCTGCTCGATGGTCTTGACCGCTTCGGCGTGGGCCTTGGCGATGGGGGCGGCGGTCGGGGTGGCGGCGGCCGGAGCGGGGGCCTGGGTCGCCTTCGCCGGAGCGGGGGCGGCAACGGCCTTGGCGGCGGGGGCGGCAACGGCCTTGGCGGCGGGGGCGGCGGTCTTGGCGGGGGCCTGCTTGGCCTTGATGGTGGTGGTCATGATCTGAATTCCCTGATTCGAGGGCGGCAGGGGGCATACAGATCGCCCCATGCTGCGATGCAACATGGGCGTATCATGATGTCCGGGTAGCAGCGAGTCAATAGGGTATATTGCGCTGCAACATATCCTTAATGGGGGCGGTCGAACTACCAGGCCGCCAGACCCGACGGCCCGACTTTCAGGGTGAATTCGCCGGTGGCGCCGCGCTTGCGGTCGTATTCCCGGAAGGGGTCGACGGGAATGGGTCCGGGGGGCGTGATTGTGTCGCGGCCGGGGTCCTGGGCGATCAGGGCGGCGGGAAGGCTGGCGGCATCGAAGGCGGCGGAGAGATAGGCCCAGGCGGTGAAGACGTACCGGCCCTGATGGCACGACGCGGCGGTCCAATAATAGGAGTGGGACGGCAATTGCAGTCCCTCGGCCGGCGGTCCGAACGCTCCGGACTGCCCCAGGGCTGATTCGAGCCCGTCATAGGCGCCCTGGCTCAGGGCGACGCTGGCCACGTCGGCCCGCCAGGGCGACAGCGGGTCCCACAGGTCCATGGTGGCCACGTTGCCGTTGCGGATGGCGCTGATCTTCAGGGCCTTGGCCGCGCCATCCCATTCATAGACGCGAACCTGCTGGCCCCACAGGCCGTTATAGACCACGCGGAACCGCTCGGCCGATCCGGCGGCGCAGGCGCTAGCGATGTCGCTGCCTTCGATGAAGGAGAACCACTGGGCCTTGCGGTAAAGCGGGTTGCCGATGTCGTCGCCGGTATAGGCGCATCCCGCCAGCAGGGCGAGGGTGGCGGCGAACGTCGGAAGGGCGAGGCGGCGGAGCATGGCGTATCCAATGACAGGAGGTCGGGGCAAGGAAAGATAAACCGGTAAATATGGCGGGAATCGGGCGTCCGCGACGCTTTACACCGATTCGCAAAATCTTTAAGGTTTGCGCGATACCCTAAACCAACTCAGTCGTTGAACGGAAGGTCGAGACGTTGCACCTGAGCCGCACCGGATTCCTGAACCGCCTTCGCCTGATTGCCGTCGCCCTGGGCGTCGCGATCATCGCCGTGGCCCAGCCGGCCGAGGCCGGACGCTACGCCTCCATCGTCATCGATGCGGAAAACGGTTCCGTCCTGCATGCGGCCAATCCCGACACGAGATCCTATCCGGCATCCCTGACCAAGGTGATGACCCTGTTCCTGCTGTTCGACGAGCTGGATTCCGGGCGCATCCGGCTGGATTCCAAGTTCACCACCTCGGCCCATGCCGCCGCCCAGTCGCCGTCCAAGCTGGGGCTCGAACCCGGCGAAAAGATTTCCGTGGAAAGCCTGATCCTCGCCCTGGTCACCAAGTCGGCCAACGATGCCGCCGTGGTGGCGGCCGAAGGCGTGGGCGGGACCGAGACCCGCTTCGCCCATATGATGACCCAGAAGGCTCATGCGCTGGGCATGCGCAACACGGTCTACCGCAACGCCTCGGGGCTGCCCGATACCGGCCAGGTGTCCACGGTGCGCGACCAGGCCACCCTGGCCCGCGCCCTGATCCGCAGCCATCCCGGCTATTACAAATATTTTTCCACCCGTCAGTTCGTCTATGACGGCCAGCCCATCAACACCCATAACCGACTGATGTTGCGCTATCAGGGCGCCGACGGCATCAAGACCGGCTATATCCACGCCTCGGGCTTCAATCTCATCTCGTCGGCCAAGCGCGGCGACAAGCGCATCATCGGCGTGGTGTTCGGCGGCAGCACCGCCTCGTCGCGCGACAACCACATGGGCCAGCTGCTGGACAAGGGCTTCGCCAAGCTGCGGCGGGGCGGCGGCGTCGAGATGGCGGCCGCCGAGACCGAGACCGAGGGCAACGACGACCTGCCCGACCTGGACGACCTGGAGGCCGCCGCCCAGGCGGCCAAGGCCCCGGCCAAGGCTCCGGCCAAGGCCGTCGCCAAGGCCAAGCCGGCTCCCGCCAAGAAGGTCGTCCTGCGTGCCCCCGCCCGCGCCGCCGATGACGACGACGACGACGACGACGCGGTGGGCGATGCCGACCCGTCGGGCTGGGCCATCCAGGTGGGGGCGTTCAGCGAGTACCGTCCGGCCCACAAGGCGGCCAGCGACGCGGCCAAGAAGCTGGGTGGGCTGGTGTCCAAGGCCTCCATCGACATCGACAAGGCCGGCAAGGGCGCCAAGGCCCTCTATCGCGCCCGCATTTCCGGCTTTACCGAGGATCAGGCCCGTGCCGCCTGCAAGCGCCTGGGCAAGGCCGGAAAGTCCTGCAAGACGGTCAATCCCAACGCCTGAGGCGATCGGCCAGCCCCGGCGGCGTCACAGCGCCGCCAGCCCCACGTCGACCGATGGATGAACCTTGAAGATGCGCAGCAGGCCGCTGACCTCGAACACTTCGCGGATGGTCTCGCTCATGCCGCACAGATGGACGTGGTAGCCGTCGGCGCTGCCCCATTTGGCGGCGATGATCAGCGCCCGCAATCCGGCGCTGGTGATGAACTTCAGTTCGGAGAAATCGACGAGCAGGGCTCTGGGCTTGTCGTGCAAGCCGGCCATCAGTTGCTCCTGGAACTGATCGGCCCCGGCGCTGGAGAGCCGGCCGGACACCGTCACGATGACGGCTCCCGCCTGTCGGACGACAGCGATATTCATGACAGAGGCATCCCCCTTCGAGGGTCCGCTTTGATCAAGCGAAGGCGATTGCATTCCTTGCCCCTAACATAGCCAAGCCGGTCCGGCTTCGTCTCGATTAATTGCGGACCGGACCCAGGAACCGCACCGCCACGCAGGTCAGGTCGTCGCTGTGGGGCTGGCCGCCCTCGAAGGCGCGCACTGCCGCCAGCACCCCGTCGCAGAGCGCCGCCGGCGCCAGATGGGCAAGCCCCTCCAGCACCGCCACCAGCCCCGTCTTGCCGAACTCCGCCTCGGCCGGGTCGATGGCTTCGACCACGCCGTCGGTGTAGACGAACAGGCTGTCGCCGGGCGCCAGGGCAAGAGCCGCGTCGTGGTAGTCGCTGCCGCCCATGACGCCCACCAGCAGATCGTTGGTGCCCGCCACCCACTCCACGCCCCCCTCGGCGCGAAGCACGACCGGCCAGTTGTGGCCGCCATTGGCATAGGTGAAGACGCCGGTGGCGCAATCCATGATGCCGTAGAACAGCGACACGAACATGCCTTCGGGATTGTCGGCGCTGAGATGGTCGTTCAGCCGGCCCAGGCACTCGGCCGGCGACAGGCCGAACAGGGCGGTGGCGCGCAGCTGGGTGCGCACCATGGCCATGTAGACCGCCGCCGGAACCCCCTTGCCCGACACATCGCCGACGGCGATGCCGATGCGGTCGCCGTCCAGGGCGAAGAAGTCGTAGAAGTCGCCGCCCACCTCGCGGGCCGGGTCCATCAGGCCATGTCCGGCCAGGGAGGAATGCGGCGGAAAGACCTTGGGCAGGATCGAGCGCTGCACCTCGCGGGCGATGGTCAGTTCCTTCTCCAGCGCCTGGAGATAGGACAGCTCGACCTCGCGCAGACGCTTCTTCTCCAGGCAGGCGCCGATGCGCGCCCGCAGCAGCACCCGGTTGAACGGTTTGGGCAGGTAGTCCTCGGCCCCCGCCTCGATGCAGCGCACGATGCTGTCCAGGCCGTCCAGGGCGGAAATCATGATCACCGGCAGCGAGCGCAGGCGGGAATCGGCCTTGATGGCCTTCAGCACCTCGTCGCCATTCATGCCGGGCATGATCATGTCCAGCAGCACCAGATCGAAGGCCTGCCCGAACACCGCTTCCACGGCGGCCAGGCCGTCCGCCACGGCGACCACCTGATGGCCTTCGCGCGACAGGTAGCGGACCAGAACGTCGCGGTTGGCCTTGCTGTCATCGGCCACCAGGACCCGGCCGGCGGGATAGGTGACGAGGTCGGGACCGTCGTCCTCGGCCTCCTCCGCCGCCATGGCGCGCGACAAGGCGGGCAGCGCCCGCTCGATGGCCACCATGACCTCGGCGACGCCTTCGAGCAGCGGACCAAGGGCGGCCGAGACCGCCTCGAGCCCTTCCTCGGCGGCGATCTCCTGGACCAGCTCGCCATAGCCCTTGAGGGCGACCAGAGGCGTGCGCAGGTCATGACGAAGACGGGAGCATGCGGTCTCGATACTGCCATCGTCATCAAGCTCGGGCCGGCAGCCGGCGACCATCTCCACCAGAAGAGCCGCCGCATTGTCGATCTCGCCGATCTCGTCGGCGAAGGCCGCCGTCGAGGAATCGGCGGCCAGAGTCGCGGCAGAGGCCCTGATGGACCGTGCCGCCGGTCCCACCACGGCCTGGACTCTCTCGGCGATGGCCTCCAATCGGCGGTCGAATGCGGTCACGGCCATGACGCTCAGGCCCGCCGCAGCAGGGTCTCGATCTTCTCCAGCAATTGAGGAAGCTCGATGGGCTTGGTTTCGTAGCCATCGCAGCCCGCCGCCAGCGCCTGCTCGCGGTCGCTGGCCATGGCGTGGGCGGTCAGGGCAATGATCGGTATGCGCGCCAGGGCGGGGCTGGCCTTGATCTGGCGGGTGGCGTCCCATCCGTTCAGCACCGGCAGGCTCATGTCCATCAGGATCAGGTCGGGATTCTCGCTGGCCGCCATGGCGACGCCTTCGCCGCCATCCACCGCCATCACCACCTCGTAGCCCTTGCGCTGCAACCGGCGGGACAACATGTCCCGGTTCATCTCGTTATCCTCGACCAACAAAATCCTGGCCATGATCGCCCCCGGGCAACGGCGCCCCATCAACTGGAAGGGTACATATTCAAAGAAGCTATTTGATCGGCCTATTGCTTGCAACTACAATCACCCGCGCCAAATCGCCATAAACTTCGAGCCATACAACAAATATATGATGAAAGAAGTGGCGGGTGGACGGAGGCCGGGGATGAATTTAAATTTATACTGGTTACAATGTGGCGGATGCGGTGGCGACACCATGTCTTTCCTGAATTCTGAGACTCCCGATATCTTGCAGTTATTCTCGGGACTTGGGATCGATGTTGTTTATCACCCATCCCTCTCCAACACCTCGCAGGCCGAGCAGCACTCTCAACTTGAGGTTATATCTTCCGGCGAGATGCCCCTCGACATCCTGGTGGTAGAGGGCGCAGTCCTTCGCGGTCCGGCCGGCACCGGGATGTACGACACCAAGGGCCGCCGGCCGAAGAAGGATATCGTCGCGGCCCTGGCGCGTCAGGCGCGTTTCGTGGTCGCCGCCGGGACCTGCGCCGCGTTCGGCGGATTCGGCGCCCGCACCGAGATCGAGGCCACCGGCCTGCAGTTTCACCGTTCCGAGCCCGGTGGGTTCCTCGGCGCCGATTTCCGCGCGAAATCCGGCCTGCCGGTCCTCAACCTGTCGGGCTGTCCCTGCCACCCCCAGGTGCTGTCCAGCGTGCTGACCGCCCTGGCCACCGGCGCCGAGTTGCCCCTCGCCCCCCTGAACCGCCCGCTGCCATGGTACGGCATGATGGTTCACCAGGGCTGCACCAGAAACGAGTATCACGAGTACAGGGTCGAGGAAGACAATTTCGGCGAGAAGGGCTGCCTGTTCTTCCACATGGGCTGCCACGGCCCCCTGGTCACCGGCCCCTGCAACAAGCTTCTGTGGAACCAGCGCTCATCCAAGACCCGGGCCGGCGTCCCCTGCTTCGGCTGTACCAGCCCGGAATTCCCGCAGGACCACGCCTTCTTCGAGACCCGCAACATCGAGGGCATCCCCCTTGACCTCCCCAACGGGATCAACCGCGCCCATTACATGGTCTACAAGGTCATGGCCGCCGCCGCCGCGCCCGAGCGCCTGCGCCAGCGCCGCACCGACATTTAGGGGGGGGGAAAACCGATGGCCGTTCGCAAGATACTCGATGTTCCCGTCAACCGGGTCGAGGGCGACCTGGAACTGCGCCTGGAGATCGCCGACGGCATGGTGGTCGACGCCTGGAGCGCCGGCACCATGTTCCGCGGCTTCGAACGCCTGCTGATCGGGCGGGGCGCCCTGGACGGGCTGGTGGTGACGCCCCGCATCTGCGGCATCTGCAGCACCACCCACCTGATGACGGCGGCCAAGGCGCTCGACGCGGTGGCCGGGGCCAAGGTGCCCGACAACGGCGTCCGGCTGCGCAACCTCGCCCTGATGGCCGAGCATGTCCAAAGCGACGTTCGCCAGGGCATCCTGATGTTCCTGGTGGATTTCGCCAATCCCGCCTACCGCGCCCAGCCGCTGTATGACGAGGCGGTGCGCCGCTATGCCCCGCTGGCCGGCGAGGCCGTCGCCGAGGCGGTGCGCGAGACCAAGCATGTGGTCGAGATCATCGCCATCATCGGCGGCCAGTGGCCCCACAGCTCGTTCATGGTACCGGGCGGCCTGTCCTATGCCCCGCCGGTGGCCGAGTTGCTGCAGTGCCGCCATGTCCTCGATGGCTTCCGGGGGTGGTACGAGCGGCGCATCCTCGGTTGTTCCCTGGACCGCTGGCGAGCGGTGGACAGCCTGGAGGCGCTGGACCTCTGGCTGGAGGAATCCGCCGCCCATCGCGACAGCGACGTGGGCTTCCTGCTGCGCTTCGGCCGGACCATCGGGCTGGACCGCCTGGGAGGGGGGCACGGCAATTTCCTGTCCTGCGGCTCGCTGGACCTGCCGGCGGAGACGGCGGCGCGGGGCGTCGGCGGCCATCTGGTCCCGTCGGGCTTCGCCCGGGGCGCGGTGGTGGAGGGCTTCGACCCAGCGGCCATTGCCGAGCATGTGGCGGCGTCCTGGTACGCGGCCTACGAGGGCGGGCGCCACCCGGCCGAGGGCGAGACCGAGCCCTATGCCTCGGGCGAGGAGGGACGCCGCTATTCCTGGGTCAAGGCCGCCCGCTATCTCGGCACCCCGGCGGAGACCGGCCCCTTCGCCGAGCGGATCGTGGCGGGCGACCCGCTGTTCACGGACCTGCTGCGCCGGCAGGGGCCCAATGCCCTGGCCCGCGAGCTGGCCCGCCTGACCCGGCCCGCCACGCTGCTGCCCGCCATGGCGTTGTGGCTTGGCGAGGTCATCGCCAGCGGCGGCCACGACATCTATGCCGATCCCGGCCCCATCCCCGACGGCGCCGGCATCGGCATGATTCAGGCGGCGCGGGGCGCGCTGGGTCACTGGATAGCCATCAAGGACGGACGGATCGAACGCTACCAGATCATCACGCCCACCGTGTGGAACGGCTCGCCCCGGGATTCGGGCGGGGTGCGCGGTCCGTGGGAGGAAGCCCTGATCGGCACGCCGGTGGCGGACGCAGACAATCCCGTGGAGGTCGGCCATGTGATCCGCTCCTTCGACCCCTGTCTGGTCTGTTCCGTCCATACGGTACGCAAGGGCCGAAGCCTCGGCCGCGTGCGTCTGGAGGCCTGAGATGGGCCGCCCGCGCCGCATCATCTGCGTCGGCAACCGCCATCGTCCCGACGACGATCTCGGCCCCCGCGTCCACGACCTGCTGGCCGGGGCGGCACTGCCCCAGGGGGTCGAACTGGTGGATGGCGGCCTGTGCGGCCTGGACCTGCTCTTGACCGTCGAGACGGCCGGGCGGGCGGTGTTCGTCGATACCGTCGCGGGCTTTGGCCTGCCGGGTCAGGTGGTGATGCTGTCGCGGCACGAGGTGGCGGCCCTGGCCGAGGGGTCCTGGGGCCACGATTCCGGCCTGCCCTACCTCTTCCACCTGCTGCCAAGGGTCTGCGACGGCGCGGTGCCCGAGGTGATCCTGGTGGGCGGCGAGGCGCCCGCCGGGGACATGCTCGTCGCCGCCCTTGCCGCCCGTGCCGTCGAGGAGGCATCCAAGCCATGACCGACCGCATCGCCGAGCTTGTCGCCGAGAACGCCCTGCTGCGCGGCGAGATCCGCGTCGCCCGCGAGGCCGCCGAGATCACCGCCCGGCTGGTGGTCAAGCAGTTCGAGGAGACCGAAAGGCTGCTCGACCGCTTCCAGAGCGCCAACGCCCAACGTCAGGCGGTGCTGGACGCGGCGCTGCAGATGTCGATCATCGCCACCGACATGAACGGCAAAGTGCTGCTGTTCAACCGCGGCGCCGAGACCCTGCTGGGCTATGCCAGCGACGAGGTGGTAGGCCAAAGCACCCTGCTGGACTTCCTGCTGCCCGAGGAGGTCGCCGCCCATGCCGACGAGCTGGCCGCCGAACTGGGCCATGCGGTCTCGCCGGAGACCCTGTTCGCCGAATACGTCCGGCACGGCCTGATCTCGGCCCGGGAATGGACCTACCGGCGCAAGGACGGCACCCGCTTTCCCGTCAGCCTGTCCATCACGCCCCTGAAGGGCGGCGACGGCGGTCTGGCCGGCACCCTGGCGGCGGCCATGGACATCACCGAGCGCAAATGGGCCGAGGAGGAGGCCCACCGGGCCAAGCAGGCGGCCGAGGCGGCCAATCAGGCCAAGAGCAGCTTCCTGGCCAATATGAGCCACGAACTGCGCACGCCCTTGAACGCCATCATCGGCTACAGCGAGATGCTGCAGGAAGAGATGGAGGACCTGGGCCAGGACGATCTGATTCCCGATCTGGCCAAGATCCATTCCGCCGGCCGCCACCTGCTGACCCTGATCAACGACGTGCTGGACATCTCCAAGATCGAAGCGGGCAAGATGGACCTGTTCGTCGAGGCGTTCGAGATCGCTCCCATGGTGGCCGACGTGGTCGCCACCATCTCGCCGCTGATCCAGAAGAACGGCAATACCCTGGTGGTTGACGGCGCCGGGGAGATCGGCGCCATGGAGGCCGATCTGACCAAGGTGCGCCAGACGCTGTTCAACCTGCTCAGCAATGCCAGCAAGTTCACCTCGGACGGTACCATCACCCTGTCCACCCGCCGCCAGGGCGAGTGGATCGAATTCGCCGTGGCCGATACCGGCATCGGCATGGCGCCCGCCGAACTGGACCGCCTGTTCCAGGCCTTCTCGCAGGCCGATGCCTCCACCACCCGCAAGTTCGGCGGCACCGGCCTGGGCCTGGCCATCAGCCGCACCTTCTGCCGCATGATGGGCGGCGACATCGCGGTGGCGAGCGAACCGGGGCGGGGCACCACCTTCACCGTGCGCCTGCCCGCGGTTTCCGCCAGCCCCAAGGCGGCACGACCGGCCGGCGCCATCGAGTCCGGCCCGGAGCTGCCCCTGGTGCTGGTCATCGACGACGACGCCGTGGCCCGCGACCTTCTCGGCCGCTTCCTGGACGAGAACGGCTTTCGGGCGCGCTTTGCCGCCGACGGGCCGCTGGGCCTGGAGATGGCGCGCGCCCTCCGGCCGGCGGCCATCACCCTGGACGTGATGATGCCGGGCATGGACGGCTGGTCGGTGCTGACCGCGCTGAAGACCGACCCGGAACTGGCGGCGATTCCGGTGATCATGGTGTCGGTGGTGGAGAATCAGGCCCTGGGCTACGCACTGGGCGCCCACCACTTCATGTCCAAGCCCATCGACCGCGACCAATTGGCCGAGGTGCTGTCCCGCTTCAAGGAAGCCGGCCCCATCGAACGCATCCTGGTGGTGGAGGACGACCACACCAACCGCGAGATGCTGCGCCGCATGCTGGTCAAGGAGGGCTGGTCGGTGATCGAGGCAGCCAATGGGCGGATCGCCCTGGAACGCGTCGCCGAATCCCGCCCCGACCTGATCCTGCTGGACCTGATGATGCCCGAGATGGATGGCTTTGAATTCGTCTCCGAGCTTCGCCGCCATTCCGCCTGGCACGCGATTCCGGTGGTGGTCCTCACCGCCAAGGATATCGGCCAGGATGACCGCGACCGGCTGGCCGGGGGCGTCCAGAAGGTGCTGCAGAAGGGCGCGGCGGACAACGAGACCCTGCTGACCGAGCTGAAGCGCCTGGTCACCCCGGGCTGACCCCGCCAGGCCCCTCAGGCCATGTCCCGATGAGACCGCCTCATCGGGACATGGCCTGAGGGGCGAGCGCTAAATCTGATACGCTCCTCCCCCCGACTTGTCGGGGGGAGGGGGATTGACGGCGCAGGTTTAAGGCCCGTTGCTCCAGGCCCAAGTGGCCGTGCGCCTTATGGCGCGGGAGCCAAGCCGCCCACTGGCGGCGCCCGGCGCATGAGGGCGTCCCGGTGATCGCTATTGATCAACGGGACTTGGTATCAGGCCGGCATGTCCTCCAGCAGGGGCGAACGGACCGTCTTGGGGAAGCGCAGGGTGAAGGTGGTGCCCCGCCCCGGCTCGCTGGCCACGTCGATCTGGCCGTTCAGCGAGCCGGTGACCACGTTGAAGACGATGTGCAGCCCCAGCCCCGACCCACCATTGCCCCGGCGGGTGGTGAAGAACGGGTCGAAGATGCGCGACAGGTTCTCGGCGGAGATGCCCTTGCCGTCATCGGAAAAGGCCAGCAGCACCTCGTCGCCCAGGTCCTGGACCCTGATGCCCAGGATACCGGCCTGGTTCTCCTCGTAGGCGTGGACCACGGCGTTCATCACCAGATTGGTCAGCACCTGCGACAGGATGCCGGGATAGGAGTTCATCTCGATACCGTCGGGACAGGAAACCTCCACCCCCAGCCGACGTTTCTTGATGGTGGGCGTCAGGCTGTTGAGGATTTCCTCGATATAGGTCTTGAGATCGAAGCGGCGGCGCTCGGCGCTGGTCTGGTCCACCGCCACCTGCTTGAAGCTGTGGATCAGCTCGGCCGCCCGGTTCATGTTGGCCAGCAGCAGCCGGGCGGTCTCGGCGGCGACGCCCAGATAATCGAGGAAATCCTCCTCGGTCATGGCCTGCTCGCCGTACAGCTTGCGCAGCCGTTCGGTCTCCGACGCCAGGGTCGAGGCCCCGGTCAGGCCGATCCCCACCGGCGTGTTGATCTCGTGGGCCACGCCGGCCACCAGCCCGCCCAGGGACGCCATCTTTTCCGCCTGGATCAGGCTTTGCTGCGCCTGCTGCAGGTCGGACAGGGCGGCTTCGGCGGCGTTCTTGGCCCGCAGCAGCTCGTCTTCCATGCGCTTGCGCTCGGAAATGGGAATGATGGTGGCCAGCAGCGCCTTCTCGCCCTGGTAGACCAGCAGGCGGGCCGACATCAGCGCCCAGAAGGGCACGTCCCCCGCCCCCATGACCTGGACTTCGAACTCGTTGACGGCGCCGTGCAGGCTGAGCTGCTGGAACAGCCGCTCGCGGTCCTCCGCCGACAGATGGTCCTCGACGGCGTCATAGCTGTCGAGCAGCCCCAGCAGCAGGGAGGCGGGCTGGTTGACGTGGAGCAGCGAATGGTCGGACAGGCGCGATACGGTCAGCGGGGTGGGAATGGCTTCGAGCAGATCGCGCTGGGCCTCGGCGGCGCGGGTCTGGGCGGCAAGCTCCTCGCGCCGCAGACCCTCGGCCTGCAGCCGTTCCAGCATGGTGTTGAAGGCGTCGACCAGACGGCCGATCTCGTCGCCGCTGTCCCACTTGGCCCGCCGGTCATAGTCGTTGGTCTGGCGCACCGCCTCGGCGACCTCGGCCAGATGACCGATGGGCACGGCGATGCGCCGGGCCACCAGCAGGACCAGGATCAGGATCACCGACAACAGCGCGCCGGCCAAGCCGAAATGCTCCCACATGCGGCGGAAGAAGCCTTCGATGCGGATGTTGAGCAGGCGGTTGAGTTCGCTGCTGGTCTGCACCCAGACGACCTTGGTGGCCTGCAGCGAGGTATCGATGGCCCGGCTGACCGGTTCGGCCTGGATGGGGCCGGACTGGTCGATGATGCTGGCGCGCAGATCGGCCAGCAGGCCGGACAGCGCCGTATCGAGAAGGGCGAAGGCCGGCTTCAGGGCCCGTTCCAGGCTGCCGTCGGGATTGCCGCTGTAGCCGGCCAGCCGGTCGCCCTCGATGCCCTTGATGACGTTGGTCAGGCGCCCTTCCAGAATCAGGAACTCGGTGCGGTCGTCGGCGCTGATGGCCCCGTCATGCACCGAACGGTGGGCCTGGGCGCGGATCTGGGCCAGCAGGTCGACCAGTTCCGGGAAACGCAACAGCACCAGGGACATGGAGTAATAGGAATCGAGATCGGGATCGAGAATCAGGTTGGACTGATCGCCGATGCGCGAAATCAAGGCCCGCGCGCTGGTCACCGCCTTCAGGGCGGCCGCGTCGGTCCGCTGGGGCGACGCCGTGGCCAGGGGGCGGCTGCTGGCCAGCAGGTCGTCCGAGGCGATCCGGCTCGACATCTCCGGACCATAAAGCCCCTCCGCCCGCTCCAGGGCGGCCAGTTGCCCGACCGTCACCGTACCGTCCTCGGCGATGGCGAACAGGGCGTCGCGGACCGTGTCGATATAGACGTTGCCGGCCACTTCCTTGCGGGCGAAATTGATGGAGATGTATTTCTCTTCGGCCAGGGAGAAGCCGAGAAAGATCACCGCCACCATGTCGAGCGCATAGATCAGCAGCAGCTTCCCCGAGACGCTGATGCGCGAGATCATGCCCGTGCCCCCGCCTCGGTCTCGAACTGGCGCAGGCCGATGGCGGCGTCGGCGCTGGGAAACAGCCGCCGCAGCTCGGCCACCGTCTCGTTGAGGCGCTCGGGCAGTTCGGCCAGCAGGTGCAGCGCATCCCCCCAGCGGTCGTCCTGACAGGCCAGTTCCACCGCCTCGGCCAGATTGCGCAGCGAGGCCAGGCCGAAATTGGCCGAGGCCTCCTTCAGTCCATGGGATTCCGCCTGAACCCGGGCGCGGTCGCCGGCGGCGGCCCAGCGGGCGAAGTCGGCCCGCTTGGCCCGGGCATCCACCACGTAATCGGCCAGCAGGCCCGCCACCCGATCGGGGCTGAAGCGGTCCTGGAGATCATCGAGCACCGCCCGGTCGATCAGCGGCGTGCGCGGCACCATCGGTGGGCGGCGGGCAGAGCCGGGGGTCTTTTCCGCCAGGACGCGGGCGATCTCGCTGGCCAGCAGTTCGATCTGGAACGGCTTGGTGACGAAGCCGTCCATCCCCGCCTCCATGCAGCGCTCGAACTCGGCCGCCAAGGCGTTGGCGGTCAGAGCCAGGATGGGAATCTGGGCCACCGGCGCCTCGAGAGCGCGGATGCGGCGGGTGGATTCCAGCCCGTCCATCTCGGGCATCTGCATGTCCATCAGGACGATATCGTAGTCGCCCTCCTGCACGGCGCGCAGGGCCTGGGCGCCGTTATTGACCCCGGTGACCTTGTGGCCCGAGCGCTCGAGGATCAGGATCGCCACCTTCTGGTTGACGGGATTGTCCTCGGCCAGCAGCACCTTCAGCGGGCGCAGCGTCTTGGCCGGCGACGGCGGCGCGGCCGCTCCCTCCTCCAGGGCCACGGCCACCGGCAGACGCACCACGAACCAGAAGGTGCTGCCCTGGCCCGGCACGCTGTCCACCCCGATCTCGCCATTCATCAGCCGCACCAGATTCTGGCAGATGGCCAGCCCCAGCCCGGTGCCGCCGAAGCGCCGCGTGATGGAGGCGTCGGCCTGGGCGAAATTGGCGAACAGGCGCGACCGGGCCTCGGGCGAGATGCCGATGCCCGTATCCTTGACCTCCATGCGGATGGCGGCGATGCCGTCGGGCTGGATCTCGGCCGAGAGGTGCAGGGACACCTCGCCGGCTTCGGTGAACTTGATGGCGTTGGACAGCAGGTTCAGCAGAACCTGACGCAGGCGGGTGGGATCGCCGGTCAGGCGCGCCGGAACGCCGCCCGCCGTCCAGCTGCGCAGGGCCAGGGACTTCTCCCTGGCGCGGGGCGTCATCAGATGGATGATGCTGTCCACCACCTTGGGCAGGTCGAAGGCGATGCGCTCCAGCTCCAGCTTGCCGGCCTCGATGCGCGACAGGTCGAGGATGTCGTTGAGGATGCTGAGCAGCACCTCGCCCGAGGACAGCACCGTCTCGGCATAATCGCGCTGGGTCTCGTCCAGGGGAGAATCCAGCAGCAGCCGGATCATTCCCAGGATGGCGTTCATGGGGGTGCGGATTTCGTGGCTCATCACCGCCAGGAATTCCGACTTGGCGACGCTGGCCGCCTCGGCGGCGGCGGAGCGCAGGCGTTCCTGCTCGTAGCGCTTGCGGTCGGTGATGTCGCCCAGAGACCCCACCAGCCGGGTGGGCGCGCCGTCAGGGCCGTAGCTGACCGCGCCGCGCATGCGCACCCACAGGGTCTGGCCCGAGACGTGGCGCATGCGGAACTGCAGGTCCAGGGTATCGCTGCGACGCTCGCACGCCTCGTCCAGCCCGGCCTGGAGCAGGGCGCGGTCCTCGGGATGGACGTGCTGGCGCCAGGTCTGGGGCGAGCCGTTGAGGCTGCCGGCCGCCACCCCCAGGATCTCCTCCATGCGCGGGCTGAAATAGATGTTCTGGACCTGGGGGCTCCAGTCCCACAGCGCCTCGTTGGCCCCCTTGGCGGCCAGCGCATAGCGCTCCTCGGACCGCTTGAGGTGCAGCAGACGCTCTTCCAGCGCCTCGATGAGGTGGACGTTGTCGTAGCCCAGCGCCACCTTGCTGCCGAACACCTCGATCAACTGGCGCTCCACATCGGGAATGGGTTGGGAGGTGGCCAGATAGATGGCCAGATGGCGGTAATGGGGGCTGTGCAGATACAGGCACAGATGGTCTTCGCCATAATGGGAATGCCGCTCGGACAGCGCCGTTCCGATGGCGGTGATGACCGAGGGCTCGCCCAGGTCGCGCAAGGTGCAGCCCGCCCGGTCCTCGAAGCCGCCCGACCCCGCCAGGATGGTGACGTGGTCGGCGCTCATCTCGGGGGCGTCATCCCTGACGGCACAGATCAGGCCATCCTCGCGGCAGCCCACCAGGGCCGACATCTGGGTCAGCACGCCGGCCGAGAACAGTTGCAGCGACCGCAACTGGAACAGCATGGCCGAGCCGTCGAGGATCTTTTCCAGGCCACGGCGGTTCAGCTCCAGCGCCATGATGTCCTCATAGGCGCGCAACGCCGCCACCACGGTGGTGAACAGCCGCTCCTGGGTCAGCTCGGTCTTGGGCTTGTAGTCGTTGATGTCGTAGGCGACGATCACGTCCTTTTCCGGCGCCTGTCCCGGCTGTCCGGTGCGCAGCACGATGCGGACACGCTTGTTGCGGAGCATGTTGCGGATGTACTGCACCAGCCGCAGCCCGGCATCCTCGGTCTCCATGACCACGTCGAGCAGCACCAGGGCGATCTGGGGCTCGTCGGCCAGGACACGCTCGGCCTCGGCGCCGGAATAGGCATCAAGGAAATGCACCGGGCGGCCGCCGAACGAAAAGTTGCGCAGCGCCAGCTTGGTGATGGCGTGGACCTCGGGATCATCGTCGACGATCAGGATAATCCAGGGAGACCGCGCGGCGATCTCCGGGCTCGCCCCCCGCTTCTCGGCAAATACGAGACCCTTGGCCATGGCGCCCCCCCAACAACAGCCATCGCACAAGCCTAATTGTTAGGCGAGTTTTTGCGAGTGCCTATTTTTAGGGCTCATCCGGGGCGCGAGGCAAGCCCCTGCCAGCCGAATCGGGGCGATCTGGTCTTTTGTATGGGCAACCGGACGTTGGGGGAATGCTCAGGACGGCCCTGCAGCGCCATCCCGGAGGGTGAAGAAGAACGTGGTTCCCCGGCCGGGCTCGGACTGCAGCCAGATGGTTCCGCCGAAGCGGTGAACGATCCGGCGGCACAGGGCCAGGCCCACCCCGGTGCCGTCGGCGTCGGACGCCGGGTTCAGCCGCTGGAAGATCTCGAAGATCTTTTCGTGATACTCGGGATCAATGCCGATGCCGTTGTCGGCCACGGCGAAGCGCCAGAAGCCTCCCGGCGCCCGCTCGGCCGTGACCGAAAGCCGCAGCCCGCGGTCCGGCGCGCGGTATTTGACGGCATTGCCCAACAAATTCTGAAACAGGCTGACCAGATGGACCTGATCAGCCATCACCACCGGCATGTCGCCGATCTCCACTTCGCCCCCGGCCTTGGACAGGTCAAGCTCCAGGTTCTTCAGGGCCTGGGCGACGGCCTCTCCCACCGGAATCGGAGCCAGGGGCGCCGCCTGGCGCGAAGCGCGGGAGAATTCCAGAAGATCATTGATCAGGCGTGCCATATGCTTGCCGCTGTCGACGATGAATCCGATGAAGTCATCGGCATCGGCGTCGATCCGGCTGCGGTAGCGAAGCTCCAGAAGCTGGGCGTAGCGGACGATGTTGCGGAGCGGCGTCTGCAGGTCGTGAGACGCCACATAGGCGAATTGCTCCAGATCGGCGTTGGACCGTTCCAGCGCCCGGTTCTTCTCCGAGAGGATGTCTTCGAATTTCTTGTGCTCGGTGATATCGAGATGGGTGCCGATCAGGCGCGAGGCCCGGCCATCGGGGTCTCGCCCGAACGCCCGGCCACGGCACAGCACCCACCTCCAGCCCCCATTCCTGGCCCGCAGGCGGAATTCGGCGCTGAAACTTTCGCTCCGTCCCTCGATGCAGTCGCACGCGGCGGCCTCGGCCCCTTGGCGGTCCTCGGGATGGAGAAGATCCCGCCAGGTCCGGCCGGCGGCCGGCAACTCCCCCGGCTCGTAGCCGAGCATGCGAAAATAGGCAGGGCTGAAATAGGCCTGATCGGTCTGGATATCCCAATCCCACAGGCCGTCGTTGCTGGCCTCCATGGCGAGGCGAAAGCGCGTTTCACTGTCGCTCAGCGCCTTTTCCACCTGGATACGGTCGGAAATGTCGCGGCCGACGATGATGAGGCAATCCTCCCCGTCCAGAACGGTGCGTTCGGCCGACAGCAGGGCGTCGACCACCTCGCCGTCCTTGCGGCGAATGCGAACCGCGAAGTTCTCCAGGCGGGTGGAAGTGCTCAGCGCCTCGAGCAGCCTCTGGCGTTCTTGGGGCGTCTCCCATATACCGATGTCGGAGGAAGTCCGGCCGATGACCTCATCGCGGCCATATCCCATGACCCGGGTGAAGGCGTCGTTGACATCCAGGTAGCGGCCGGTGGCAAGGGCGGTGATGGTGATGATGTCCGGGCAGACGGCAAACACCCGGGCGAATTTGGTCTCGGCCAGATCCGGATGCCGCTCTGTCGCCGTTTCCTGCATTGTGAGCGCCCCCTTGCCGGTTGATCACCACAGCGGCCAAACTACGACTTTAGGATAGCAAGACCACACCATATGGGGAAGCATATTGAAATCCAGGCCGGCATCGCCCGCCTCCCATGCCGACCATGAATGTTTTGTGTCCCCCCGACCGCGCCATGGCAGCCGCCGCCAACCCTGATTAGTCTGCGGCCTCATCGCGCACCCCGCCTCTCGAAGCCTATTGGAGCGTCCCATGGAATTTTTTCGCCGCCTGACCTTCCTGGTCTGCGCTCCCGCCTTCGATACCGACGACCTTGAGGGCGTGCGCGTCCAGCAGATCATCACCGAGGTCGAGCGCCTGGGCTTCGAGGTGGTGCGCGCCCGGCGGATCGAGGACGCGGAAATCGCGGTGCAGACCGACGCCGCCATCGGCTGCGTCCTGGTGGACTGGGAAAAGGGCGGCAAGGGGGCCGAGGCCACCGAGCTGATCAACCTGATGCGCCGGCGCGGCCTGGAAATGCCCATCGTCATCCTGGTGCGCGGCGAGCGCTTCGAGGATATTCCGGTGGATGTGCTGGATTACATCGACGGTTATGTCTTCCTGGCCGAGGAAACCCCCGAATTCATCGCCAAGAATCTGGTCAGCCGCCTCAAGCAGTTCGCCGAGACCCTGAAGACCCCGTTCTTCGGCGCCTTGGTGGATTACGCCGAGGAAGGCAACCAGCTGTGGACCTGCCCCGGCCATAACGGCGGCATCTTCTACAACCGCAGCCCCATCGGGCGGATCTTCGTCGAGCATCTGGGCGAGGCGGTGTTCCGCGACGATCTCGACAATTCCGTGCTGGAGTTGGGCGACCTCTTGACCCATGAAGGGCCGGCGCTGCAGGCCCAGAAGGAAGCCGCCAAGATCTTCGGGGCCGAGAAAACCTATTTCGTGCTGAACGGCACCTCGGCCTCCAACAAGATCGTGCTGTCGGCCCTGGTGGCCGAGGACGACCTGGTGCTGTTCGACCGCAACAACCACAAAGCCGCCCATCACGGCGCCCTGCTGCTGGGCGGCGGCATTCCCATCTTCCTGGAAACCGACCGCAACGCCATGGGCATGATCGGCCCCATCTACGCCGAGGCCTTCGACGAGCAGGCCATCCGCGCCAAGATCCGCGACAATCCCCTGGTCAAGGACCCGGAGGCCTGGAAGAAGCCCCGCCCCTTCCGGGTGGCGGTCATCGAGCAGTGCACCTATGACGGCACCATTTACAGCGCCGAGCACATTCTCGAACGGATCGGCCACCTGTGCGACTACATCCTGTTCGACGAGGCCTGGGCCGGCTTCCTCAAGTTCCACCCGCTGTTCCGGGGGTGCTACGGCATGGGGCTGAAGGACCGCCTGGACGAGGATTCGCCCGGCATCATCTCGACCCAGTCCACCCACAAGCAGATGGCCGGCTTCTCCCAGGCGTCGCAGATCCACGTGCGCGACCGCCACATCAAGGGCCAAAGCCGCCGCATCGAGCACCGCCGCTTCAACGAGACCTTCCTGCTGCACGCCTCGACCTCGCCGTTCTACCCGCTGTTCGCGTCGCTGGACGTGGGAGCCCAGATGATGCGCGGACGCTCGGGCGAGGTGCTGTGGGACGACACCATCGATCTCGGCATCGAACTGCGCAAGAAGGTCCGGGCCATCAAGCGCGAATTCGTCGAGAAGGAAAAGGACAGTGCCCGCCACTGGTTCTTCGAGCCTTTCGTACCCGACCGGGTGCCCTCGCCCGAAGGCGGCGAGACCATGGTGGCCTGGGAGGACCTGCCCACCGAGACCATCGCCGCCGATCCGCGCTACTGGGAATTCACCCCCGGCGCCCGCTGGCACGGCTTCAAGCATGTGAGCCGGTCGGGCTATGCCATGACCGACCCCAACAAGCTGACCCTGATCACCCCCGGCTTCAACCGCGACACCGGGGCCTATGCCGAATACGGCATCCCCGCCCCGGTGGTGGCCCAATACCTGCGTGAAAACCGGGTGGTGCCGGAAAAGAACGACCTTAATTCCATGCTGTTCCTGCTGACGCCGGGCGTGGAATCCAGCAAGGCGGGCACCCTGCTCAGCTCGCTGGTGGCCTTCAAGCGCCGCCACGACGACAATGCCCTGCTGGACGATGCCATCCCCGAATTCGTCCGGCGGCGGCCCCAGCGCTATCGCGGCCTGCGTATCCAGGACCTGTGCGCCGAGATGCACGCCTTCTTCCGCGACCGCAACGTCAGCACCTTGCAACGCGCCCAGTTCTCGCCCGAGCACCGCCCCCACATGGTGATGCGCCCCAACGACGCGGTGCGCATGCTGACCCGCAATCAGGTGGATTACCTGCCCATCGACCAGATCGACGGGCGCATCGCCACCACCTTGTGGGTGGTCTATCCCCCCGGCATCGCCACCATCATCCCCGGTGAGCGCCTGTGCGAGCGCGCCCGGCCCATGCTCGACTACCTCAAGATGTTCGAGCGCAGCGCCAACCTGTTCCCCGGCTTCGAAGCCGAGATTCAGGGGCTTTACCGCGAAATCGAACCGGACGGGTCCATCCGCTTTTACACCTACGTCGCCAAGGAGTAGGCAGTAGCTCTTACAAATAGATACAGGCTTCACCAATAAACAACGAGCAAGCCACAGAGCCTCGGTTAATTTTTTATTTCACAGCACTTAAGCTGTTTGATGACGCGAGGAATGGAGCGATAAACCACAGTGACGCCATGCTGCTCATTGTTGCAGCACGGTGACGAAGGTTTATCGCCCCCTCCCCGCCCGAGGTTCGTAATGGCAATTATTGATTCGTTTGTTGGCAGCAGCAAGATATCCGCCCGCGACCTGAATGTTCATTACGGTGAAAAACAAGCTCTATTCGACGTGAACCTGGATATTCCGGTCGGGCAGGTGACCGCCCTGATCGGCCCCTCGGGTTGCGGCAAGTCCACCTTCCTGCGCTGCATCAACCGGATGAACGATCTGGTCGAAATCGCCCGGGTTAGCGGCTCGCTGTTCCTGGACGGCATCGACATTCAGGACGCGGCCATGGACGTGGTGCAATTGCGCGCCCGGGTTGGCATGGTGTTCCAGCGCCCCAACCCCTTTCCCAAATCCATCTACGAGAACGTCGCTTTCGGCCCCCGGCTGCACGGCCTGGCCGCCGGCGCCGACGAACTGGACGAGATCGTCATCTCCAGCCTCGACAAGGCCGGGCTGTGGGGCGAGGTCAAGGATCGCATGGGCGAGACCGGCACCAGCCTGTCGGGCGGACAGCAGCAGCGGCTGTGCATCGCCCGCGCCATTGCCGTGGCCCCCGAGGTTATCTTGATGGACGAGCCCTGTTCTGCCCTGGACCCCATCGCCACCGCCGCGGTGGAGGAACTGATCGACGAACTGCGCGGCAGCTACACCATCGTCATCGTCACCCATTCCATGCAGCAGGCCGCCCGGGTGTCCCAGCGGACCGGCTTCTTTCACCTCGGCAAGCTGATCGAGATGGGAGAGACCGAGTCCATGTTCACCAGCCCGCAGCACCCCCTGACCCAGGGCTACATCACCGGCCGGTTCGGCTGAGCCCGGCGATTCCAATAGTGAAACTTTTCTGACGGCCCCTCGCTCCGCGTGTTTGTTCATGACCGATTTGGCATGATGCCGCCGTGCGGTCGCCGTTTGGGGCGGCCGCGGATCACAAAGCCGCGTCATGTCCCATGATATCGAACTGAACCCCCGATTTCCCGGCCTTCACGTGGCGTTTCAGGCCATCGTGAACGTCCATACCGGGCAATGCTTCGGTCACGAGGCCTTGCTGCGCGGCTGGGAGGGCAGCCCGCAGGAGAGCGCCACCTGGTTGCTCGACCGATGCCATGCGGCCGGCCACCTGCTGGACCTGGAGATCGCCGTGCGCGCCACCATCGGCGAGATGGCCCCCCGCTACCCCACCCTCACCCAGGGCGCCCTCTTCCTCAATCTGGACGCACGTGCCGCCGGTCATCTGGACAGATTGCTGGGCGACGTCCAGGGTGCCCTGCAGACCGCCTTCGCCCATGTGGTGACCGAAATCGCCGGCCTGCCGGCCGAGAGTGACGATTCGGCCTATCCCGCCAAGCTCATGCGGCGGGGCGGCGGCATGGTGGCGGTGGACCGGTTCGGAGCCATGCCCCATTCCCTGGCGCTGCTCACCGGCTGCAACCCCGACTTCATCAAGATCGACCGCACCCTGATCGCCGGCCTGGACAGCGACGCCCGCAAGCGCGTGGTCCTGGCCCAGATCATCGGAATGGCCCATACCCTGGGCGTCGAGGTCATCGCCGTCGGCATCGAGAACGGCCGCGAGCTGATGGTCTGCCGGGAACTGGGACTGGATCTGGTTCAGGGCAACTTCATCAGCCCGCCCCAGCTTGACCCGCTGCGTCTCGCCGCCAGCTATCCCCATGTGGAGGTGCTGGCCCGCGACGACCGCCGCCAGCGGCAGATCGACCAGAAATGGGTGCTGCAGCAGATGGATCAGGTTCCGGCCATCCTGGCCGACGCCCCCATGAGCGAGATCTTCGAACGCTTCGCCCGGTCGTCCGACAATGGCTATGCCCCGGTGGTCGACCATTCCGGACGGCCGCTCGGCATCGTGCGCGAACGCGACACCAAGAACTACGCCTATTCCAGCTTCGGCAAGGACCTGATCGCCAACAAATCGCTGGGACGCCAGGTGCGCGACTTCATCGTGCGCTGCCCCATTGCCGATATCGGCACACCCCTGGATCAGATGCTGGCCCTTTATGCCGCCGTGGAGGAGACCGACGGCATCCTGCTCAGCGATCACATGGTCTATCGCGGTTTCTTAAGCGCCCGCTCGCTGATCCGTGCCATGCACGAAAAGACCCTGGCGCGGGCCAGAGACGAGAATCCCTTAAGCAAGTTGCCGGGCAACGTGGTCATCAACGAATACGTGGCCGATTGCGTTACCGGCGGGGCCGGGGCGGTGCTGGCCTACATCGATTTCGACAATTTCAAGCCGTTCAACGACACCTACGGCTTCCGCCAGGGCGACCGGGCCATCCTGCTGTTCGCCGAACTGTGCCGCAAGCGGGCCGATCCCCAGAGCTGGTTCGTGGGCCATATCGGCGGCGACGATTTCTTCGTCGGCATCACCCACACCAACGGCGCCGAGGCCGCCCTGGCCATCGGGGAGCTGATCGGACGCTTCGCCTCCGACGCCGAAAGCTTCTACGACCAGGATGCGCGGCAGCGCCGCTGCATCACCGCCCAGGACCGCGAGGGACACGTCAAGTCCTTCCCCCTGCTGTCGGCCAGCGCCGTACTGTTCGTCCTGCCGCCCGGATGCACCGACATCACCGTGGATGACGTGGCCTCGGCCATTGCCGCGCGCAAGAAGGAGGCCAAGGAGACGCCCTCCAAGCTGGTGGTCATCGAGCCCGCTCCGGCAGGTTAATCGAACATTAACCCGCCGGCCCGCCGCCCCGCGCTATTGTTGCGCCGCAGCATGCCGCTGCTGCTTCCTCGATGAAAGGGATGGCCATGGGGATCTCCGTCGCCGTGTGGACGAGGCGAATCGGGCTTTGGGCGCTGCTGATCGGTCAGACGGCCGGACACGTCCATGGTGCCGAGGCCCCGCAGGCGCTGCGCTTCGCCCTCATCGCCCCGCAATCCCGGCAGGAAATGGAAGCCAATTGGGGGCCGGTGCTGGCCGCCCTGGGCAAGCATCTTGGCCGGCCGGTGATGGCCGAGGTCTCGGCCGATTATGCCGGGGCCATCTGGAATCTGCGGTCCGGCCGGGCGCAACTGGCCTGGCTGGGCAACAAGACCGCCATCGAGGCCGTGGACCTTGCCGGGACGGAGGTATTCGCCAAGGAGACCTATCCCTCGGGCCTGGGCGGCTATTACACCTATCTGATCGTCCCCCGGGATTCGCCCCTGGCCAGTGCCGACGAGGTCATCGCCAAAGCCGTGGATTTGACCTTCGCCCAAGGGGACGTCAACTCGACCTCGGGGACGGTGGTTCCCGGCTATTACCTTTTCGCCAGCCGGCATCTGGAACCCCGCAAGCTGTTCAAGCGCGTGGTCCACGCCAATCACGAGGACAACATCCGCGCGGTGGCCGAGGGGCGTAGCGACGCCGCCACCGTGGCCAGCCTGATCTACGACCAGCTTGGGCGACGCGACCCCGGCACCCTCGCCGCCACCCGGATCGTCTGGCGCTCGCCACTCATTCCCGCCGATCCCCTGGTCCGGCGCCGCGACCTGCCCGCCGCGGACAAGGAGCGGATCGCCGCGTTCTTCTTCGGCTACGGCCAGCCGGCCGCCGGCAAGTCCGCCATGCAACTGGCCGAGGAGCGCAGGGCGATGGACCGCCTCGACATCAGCAGCTTCGTCCCCTCCGACGATGGTCAACTGGTCTCGGTGCGGCTGATCGAGGCGGCCCGGCAACGGACGCAGACCGAGACCGACACCACGCTGCCGCCGGGCGAACGCCAGCGGCGGCTGGCCGATATCAACCGCCGTATCGCCCAATTGGAAGGCCGCTCCGGCGCCATGGAAAGCGGGGGAGGACAATGACCATGCCCTTGGCCCATCGAACGCCGAAATCCATCGGCCGCAAGCTTCTGCTGATCGTTCTGCCGTCCCTGCTGTTCGGCACGGTGGTGATGTTCTCGGCCTTCGAGCATTACAGCGTCCGCGACCGGCTTTCGGCCCTCAACTCCCGCCTGGACAGCTTTGCCATCACCCAGGGAGCCGCACTGGTCAAACCCCTGTGGGAATTCGATTTCGCCGCGGTGCAGCGGCAATTCCAGTCCTACCCCGATGTCCCGGAACTGTTCGAGGCGACGGTCTTCGGCATCGGCGGCGAGATCGTCGCCTCGGCGCAGGGAGGCGACACCGACGGGCGGCGGGACGTTTTCCGCAAGGTCGTGCCCCTGATCCAGCAGACGCCGGGCGGCGAATATCCCGTCGGCCGGCTGGAAGTGGCCTTCCACGACGGAAAGGTGCGCAGCGAACTGGTCCGTCAGCGGGCCGGAGCGGCCATCGTGCTGTCCGGCGCCTTCCTCCTGGTGACCGCCGTCCTGCTGGCGGCGGTGCGCCACCTGGTCACCGGTCCGTTGACCCGGCTGCGCAACTCGCTGCACCACAATGCCTCGGTGCTGATGCGCGAGCCCCTGGTGTGGTCGAGCCGCGACGAGCTGGGCGAGGTGGTCCACGCCTACAACCAGCTCCTGACCGAGATCGACCAGCGAACCGAGGACATTCACCAATTGGCCAATCGGGACCTGCTGACCGGCCTGCCCAACCGGCGCCTGCTGGAGGACCGCATCGGCCACGCCATCGCCCTGGCCGGCCGCCAGAACCGCTCCATCGCGCTGCTGTTCGCCGACATCGACAATTTCAAGGTGGTCAACGACACCCTGGGCCACAAGCAGGGCGATGCCCTGCTCAGGATCATCGCCGACCGGATTCACGACATCATGCGCGGCATGGACACCGTCGCCCGCTGGGGCGGTGACGAATTCGTGATCGTGGTGGAAAGCCTGAACTCGGCGGGCGAGGCCGCCAGCGTCGCCGAGAAGCTGATCGAGACCATCGGCGTGCCGGTCCAACTGGGCAGCAATCTGCTGCGGGTCGGCGTCTCCGTCGGCATCAGCATGTATCCCCAGGACGGCGCCGACATCACCACCTTGATCAAGAACGCCGACATGGCCCTGTTCGAGGCCAAGGGACGGGGGCGCAACACCTTCCACTTCTTCGACCAGGCCATGAATGCCCGGGCCTTGCGCCGCATGGACATCGAGATGGCGCTGCGCCAGGCCATTCCCCAGAATCAGCTGGAGCTGCACTACCAGCCCAAGATCGCCTCGGCCAGCGGCGCCCTGGCCGGCGTGGAGGCCCTGGTCCGCTGGCGCCGCCCCGGCGAGGGGCTGGTGCAGCCCGACGAATTCATTCCCCTGGCCGAGGAAAGCGACCTGATCGTCGCCGTTGGCGAATGGGTTCTCAACGAAGCCTGCCGCCAGATCAGGGACTGGGAGGCTAGAGGCTTCGGCGAGGTGGCCGTGGCGGTCAACCTCTCGCCCCGCCATTTCCTGCACGAGAAGGATGTGGACGGCATCTTCCGCATCGTCGACCAATCCGGCGTCAGACCCGATCTGATCGAGGTCGAGGTCACCGAATCCACCTTCATGCACGAGCCGGAAAAGGTGATCGGCTATCTCAACCGGCTGCGGGACCGGGGGTTCGGCATCGCCATCGACGATTTCGGCAGCGGCTATTCCAGCCTGTCCTACCTGCGGCGCCTGCCCATCACCACCTTGAAGATCGACCGCGCCTTCGTGATGGATATCGAGCACAACGCCGACAATGCCGAGATCATCCGCGCCATCATCGCCATGGCCAATGCCATGGGGCTGGGGCTGATCGCCGAAGGGGTGGAGAACCGGCATCAGTTCGAGTTCCTGCGCCATGCCGATTGCGGCGTGGTCCAGGGCTACTACTTCTCGCGCCCCCTGCCGCCCGCCGATCTCGAAGCGCAACTGGTCCGCCAGGGAGCGGATTCCATGGCGCCGCTATCACTCTCGGCCTCGCAGACTGGGCTGCAGCCCGTCTTCGCCACCAGTTGACGCCCCTTCGGGGGCTTTTGCCCCCGATCCCCCAACCGGGAAGCACAGCTTCCCGGCCCCTTCATCTTTTCAATCCATTGAAATAGAAAGAAACTGGCGGCTCTGAGGCTGTGCCTCCGAACGGGTCTGGGCGGTAGCCCTGCCGCGAAGCGGAGTTTCTCCTCAGCCTGTCAGGCTCCGGCCTGGCGGTGAATGCCCTCGGCCCGCAGACGCAGGGCCAGGGCGTCCAGCTTGTCGGCCGGCAACTCGGCGAACAGCTCGACCCGGCGGCGGATCATCCGCACCGTCTCGGCAAGGCGCGAGCCGCGCTCGGCCAGGGAGCCGCTTTCCATCACCGGATGGGGAATGGGCCAGGACACGATGACCGGCGCCCCGGGCAGGGCGATGGCCCCGCATTGCTCGTAGGGCTCGGTGAGATTGAACACGAAATCCAGGCGGGGGGCATCGGGCGACAGGAAGTCGCCCAGGCCCGCCACGCGGAGGCCCGCCGCCGGAATGCCGGCGATGCGCAGCGCGTCGAAGGTCGCCGCCGGAATCTCCGCCGCCGGCCGGGTGCCGGCGCAATAGGCCTGGAACTCGTCGCCCCGGCAGGCATTCATGGCGGCGGCGGCGATGGGGGCGCGGACGGCCCCCTCGATGCTGACGAACAGCACGCTGACCGTCCTATGGCTAAGCTCGGCCATGTCCCAATCCCCCCTCGCAGGCTGTGGCAACCGCCCCGCACTATACCGGGGGGAAAGAACCGGTGGTGTTACACTTCGCCTGCGATCCTCACCACGGTTTGCGCCCCAGCAGCGAGTTGGTCCGCGCCACCGCCTGGCGGGCGGCGCCCAGCAGGCCTTCCTTGGTGAGGACCGCCGCCGTGGAAATGGTGGTGATCTCGGCGGCCCGGTCCAGCAGGTCGAAGGCCATGGACAATTCGCGTCCCGCGTCCATCAGTCGGCTCCAGTTTTCCATCTCGTCCTCCCCACACATTGTTTGTTTGGCGTGACGTCCGGGCTCAGGCCGCCCGGCTGGCCTGCGACGGGACAGCGGGCTCGCCCACCTCAACGCGCAGCAGATCATTGAAACCGTTGAAGCCGGTCCTGAGGCAGGCGCCATAGGCGCCCAACTGGCCGATCTCGATCCAGTCGCCCTCGGCCGTGTCGGCCGGCAACAGGAAGGGACCGGGCATCCGGTCGAGGGAATCACAGGTCGGCCCGAAGAAGCCGAAGGCCTGAAGCGTCTCGTGGCTTGCGCCGGCGGCCTTGATCAGGCGGCAGGGATAACGCCAAGCCAGGGCCCCGGCATCGGACAGGGTGCCGTAGACTCCGTCGTTGATGAACAGCATGTCGCCACGCCGCGCCTGAACCTGGACCACCAGGGATTGGCAGCCGGCCACCAGGGCGCGTCCGGGCTCGCACCACAGGACGCAGCCGGACGGCAAGCCCATGCGGGCCACGCCGCGCCGGATGGCCGCCATGAAGGCCGCCAGCGGCGGCGGCCGCATGCCGGGATAGGCGACGGGGAAGCCGCCGCCCACATCCAGCACGTCCAGTTGGATTGCGGCGGCGCGGATCACCGCGTCGGCCTGGGCCAGGGCGCGCTCCCAGGCCGAGGGATCGCAGCATTGCGAGCCCACGTGGAACGACAGCCCGACCCGGCCCACGGCGGCGCAGCGGCGCAGCAGCCGGACGGCGTCGTCCGCCGACGCGCCGAATTTGCCCGACAGGTCGAGGCGGGCGTCGCCCTTGGCCAGCCCCAGGCGCACGATCAGCCGCAGATCCGAGGCGCCCTCGGTCTCCGCCACGATCTTGTCCAGCTCCCCGGCGCCGTCGAGGACGAAGTCGCGCACGCCGTGCAGGCCATAGGCCTCGCGGATGGCCGAGCGCGCCTTCACCGGGTGCATGAAGTGAATGCCGGCCTCGGGGAACAGGCGGCGCACCAGCCTGACCTCGGCGATGGAGGCGGCATCGAAATGCCCGATCCCCCCCGCCGCCAGGGCGCGCAGCACGGCCTCGTCCGGATTGCACTTCACCGCATAGAGCACCTGGCCGGGGAAGCTGTCGACGAAGCGGGCCGCCTCCCGGCTGGCCTTGGCCGGGCGCAGGCACAGCATGGGCACCTCGGGGCGCAGGGCCAGCACTGCGGCGCGCACCGACGGCAAAGCTCCGGTGCTGCCGAAGAGGGAACGGGTGCGGGCGTGATAGCGGGCGACGGTCATGGCGGCAACTCCCCCCAACAGGGATGAATCCACCCGCTCCCCGGACAGGGCCGGGAAACGGAACCCTTCAGTATGCGGATGGCGGGCGTTCGGTCAGAGGAACGCCGAAACCGTCGTCACATACTGAAACGAGACTGAGGATCGAATTGGGGGATTACGCCCAAGCCGCGGGTCGTCAACATGTCCACCTCCCTTTCGGGTACCGGCCCATTTCTGCCGGCTCCTCCAAAAAGGACGCGTTCGTCGTTGCATAACCTACAAAGGGCCATCGGCACGTGCGTGTGCGTCACTAAGATGAATCTAATCCTTCCCGAGGACCGGGACAAGCCCCTGAAATATTACAATTTATCCAGGGGCCGCAGGGTCAGGTACTGCCACAGGATCGAGGCCGCCGCCAGGGCGGTGATCTCGGAAACGTCATAGGCCGGCGCCACCTCGACCACGTCCATGCCGACGAAGCGGAGTCCCGCCAGACGGCGCAGGATGGCCATCACCTGCCAGGTGAACAGCCCGCCCACCTCGGGCGTGCCGGTGCCCGGCGCCTGGCCGGGATCGATGGCGTCGATGTCGAAGCTGAGATAGGTCAGCCCCTCACCCACCACCCGGCCGATGGCTTCGGCCACCCATTGCGGCCCCTGGGCGTGGACCTGCTCGGCGGTGACGATGGTGACGCCCTGCCCCACCGTCCAGTCGTACACCTCGCGCGGCATGGGCGAGCGGATGCCGATCTGGATCATGCGCCGGGGATCCACCAGCCCTTCCCGCAAGGCATGAAAGAACGGCGAGCCATGAGCCAGCTTCTGGCCGAAATTATCGGGCCAGGTGTCGATATGGGCGTCGAAATGCACCAGCCCCACCGGGCCGGTGCGCTTGACCAGGGCCCGCAGCAGGGCCAGGGTGATGGTGTGGTCGCCGCCCACGGCCAGCAGGTGGCCGATGCCCGCCGCCTGCTGCTCGATCATCTCCAGCGACCTGGGGATGTCGCCCAGCGCCAGGGAAAAATCGCCCAGATCGGCGATGGACATTTGGGCCGGATCGCTCCAGCCGGCGGGATTGGCGCCGTCGGCCAGCATGCGGCTGGCGCGGCGCACCGCCTGCGGCCCCTCGCGGGCTCCCGAACGGTTGGTCACGCCAAGATCGAAGGGAATGCCGGCGATGCAGAATGTCGCGGTGCCCGGGTCCGACGCGCACCCGCCCAGAAAACGGGGGGGAAGGGAAAATGTCGGCAGCACGCATTCCTCCTTTGAATGTCGGACCCCACCCCGAAAGAGACGAGAAAGGCCGCTGTGCCGAAAGAAGGTGGGAAAAGTATCTCTCCGTTTCCGATCACGACGCAAGGCCGGATCAAGGGCCTGTCACGAAACGATCACTTCACGTCACGGGTGTTCTTGCCCAGGGTGGCGCGGTTTCTTTCCTATGGGAACGGAGGTCATGCCTTGGACGACATCGATTGCGCGGCGGAACGAATCGAAGCTTTCAGAGACGTGGCGCTGAAGGCCGTTCTGAACAGGATGACAGGGCCGCGCTCCTCGGGAATCTGCAAGACCTGCTATGACCCCATCGAGCCCCAGCGGATCGCCGTCAATCCCCACGCCCGACACTGCAGCTTCTGCGCCGCCGAGGAAGAGCAGGCGCAACGCCAGGCCCGGCTGTGCGGCCCGCGCCGGGGATAGGCTCCGGCCTCTAATTGGCCAGGAACATGTCGTAGGTGGTGAGCAGCACCTCGAGGACGATCAGGGCGACGATATACCACTCGACCTTCATGCTGCTGCGCGTCTGGATCAGGTCCAGCAGGGTCTCCGCCGTGTCGGAGATCACCTCCAGCTTGCGGTCCAGGGCCTTGTCCCGGGCGGTCAGGTCGTATTCCCGTTCCAGGCGGACGAACAGGCGCTCCAACTCCGGCTTGATCCACAGCACTTCCGGGCTTTCCAGCAATTGGACGCGCCCCACCATCCGGTGCTCGGCCAGCAGGACCTCGCCGATCTGAACCAGCAGGTCCTTGGTCTTCAGGCGGCGCAGATTGCCGCGGGCCAGCGAGGCGGCCAGGGGCTCGATGGCATCGAACACCCGGGCGATGCGGGTCTCGTAATGTTCGAGGACCAGTTCGCGGGCCAGCACCTCGGCCACCAGTTGCAGGCGTTCGGGACAGGCATCGGACAGATAGATCCGCCCCTCCTTGTCCAGGTGGTCGTCGCCGTCGGGGGCGATCACCACCTCGGCCGATTCCCGCTCCTGCACCGGCAGCGGCTCGGCGACCAGCTTGCCCAGCGAGGTCAGGAAGACCGCTTCCTCCATGGGGTCGAGGTTGAACAGCACCACCACGCCATAGCGGAACAGCACCGCATGCCCCGCCCGCCCGGCGCGGATGATCAGCGGCGCGGTGGCCAGCACCACGCCTTCCTCCAGGCGCCGGGTGTCGAGCCTTTCGCCCAGAAGAAGGACCTGGACGCCAAGATGGGTCCGGGAAGACGGGAGAGGAGCGGCGACGTCGGTCATGGAGTGGAACTTTCCGGGGTGATTCCCGCCCCCTGGGCTGCGGCCCAGGAGCGGGCACGGCAATCAGGATTTCGCCAGGGCCTGGGCAACCACCATGCGGACCCAAGCCGCCCGCGACAGACCCAGGGCTTCGGCCCGGGCATCCACCTGGGGAAGCTGCTGATCATCGAAGCGGATGATCACGGCCTCTTTCTTCTTCTTATCCTTTTTCTTGTCCTTTTTCTTGTCCTTCTTCACCTTCTTAGCCACCTTGTCGCCGTCGGCGACCTCTTCGGCGACCGGCTCCGGCGCCACGGCCGGCTTGGCCTTCACCGCCTTGGGCGCGGCTTTCTTGGCCTTGGGCGCGGCTTTCTTGGCCTTGGGCGAAGCGGCTGGCTTGGCTCCGGCCTTCTTCTTCGCCACCACGGGCTTGGCGGCGGGTTCCGCTGCGGCGGCGGGCTGGGGAGCCTCGGTGACTTCGGGAGCGGGAGCGGGAGCAGCGTCGGGCTGCGCCGCGGCCGGCTTCTTGGACTTGTTCGGGGGGGTCATGATTGCCTCCAGGGCGGAGCGGCGAACGCCGCGTTATGGAGGTAACTGTATATCGAAGCGATATCGCTTTCAAGCGCAATCCGCGATCGCCCGCGAGCCCCGGGCCGGGGCTATTCCGGCCTGGAGATGGTCTTGAGCTCCTCCATGTTCTCCCTCACCCGCTGGTTCAGGACGGCGGCGGCCTTTTCCGAGGCGGCGGCCAGCATTTCCGACATGCGGCGAAGATTGTCCAGGGTGTGTTCGGTGGCCGTCCGGGCGATCTCGGCCTGTTTGGAAAAGGCCTCCTCGGGGGCCGAGACCAGCTTGGCGCTTTCCTGGATGGCGGCATGGAGAATTTCGTTCTGCCGCTTGAAGACCGCGTGAAAGGCGTCGATGGCGTGCTGATTGGCCTCTTCCAGCGCCGCGAGATTCCTTGCCTGGCTTTCCAGCATGGCCTTGACGCCGTCATTGGACACGGGCAGCGACGACAGCAGCTTGGCGAAATCGGTTCCGATCCAGAAATTCTGAAGCACGCGTCGCCTCCATGCGGGTTTTCCAACGGGGTGTGGCATTATCGATGGGCATTGGCCGAAGGCTCGTGAAGATTTGATGTCATGGGATGACCGTGCCGGTGACCATTCCATGACAACTTTCAGACGGCTGAAGGCGCACCCTTGAATTCGCCGGGCCGCTTGCGCATGGTCTTTGGCTTTCCACCCCATAATTCGGGCGAGAATTGATGTCGCTGTTGGCCGTGACCGAATTGCTGAGCAAGCACAAGATCATCGAGGACATGCTGCGGGCCCAGGCCACGCGCCGCCCGGAACTGGTCGAGACGGTGGTGCACAACCAGCACACCGCCGAGCTGCGGATGCTGCTGTCCCGGCTGTCGGCCGGCGAGATCGGCCGGTCACTGGAAAGCGTTTCCCCCGACGACGCCAGGCTGCTGTGGCGCCATGTGGCGCAGGACCGCATGAACGATGTTCTGTGGGAGGTCTCCAGCGCGCTGGGCGAGCATCTGGCGGGCAATGTCGAGCCGCAATTCCTCAGCGGCGAGGTCACGGCCTGTGAACTGGTGGACGGCCGCATGCGGATCATCCAGGTGGTGTCGCGCAGCGAGATGGAAGGGCTGCGGCCGATCTGGATCGATACCCTGGGCGCCTCCAAGTCGGAACGGGGCTGGCTCGGGCGGCATTTCGGCCTGGAACTGCCCGACCCCGAGGATCTGACCGATCTGGAGGTCAGCGCCCGCTTCTATGTGGAGGAGAACGGCGAGCTTCACCTCCACTCCAATTTCCTGCTGGACCGCGACGGCCAGTCCCGCAGCGTGCCGGTGGCCTTCATCGTCCATGCCGACACCCTGTTCACCGTGCGCAGCGAGGAGCTGCCGGTGTTCCGCCTGCAGAGGCTGCGCATGCGCAGCCAGCCGGGCGAAGTGTCCGATTGCAAGGACCTGCTGCTGGCCCTTTACGGCGCCGACATCGAATATTCCGCCGACGCCCTTGAAGACACCTACGAAACGCTGCGCCGGGTCGGCCGCAAGGTGTTGAGCGAGAACATCAGCGATTCCGACGCCGCCCGCATCCTGGGCAACATCGCCGAGGAGGAGGACCTCAACGGCCGGATTCGCGGCAACATGCTCGATACCCAGCGCGCCGTCTCATTCCTGCTGCGCGGCCGCCTGCTCAACACCATGCAGATGGAAGACGCCCGCGAGATCATCCGCGACATCGAATCGCTGAACACCCATACGGCGTTCCTGTTCGAAAAGATCAACTTCCTGATGGATGCGACGGTGGGCTTCATCAACATCAACCAGAACCGCCGGGTCTCGCAGCTGACGGTGGCCGGCGTGGTGTTCATGCCGCTCAACGTGCTGGCCGGCATCGGCGGAATGTCGGAATTCTCCATGATGACCCAGGGCGTTCCCTGGCCCCTGTCCTATGGCGCCTTCACCGCCGGAATGATCCTGGTGGGATGGGGGACCTATACGGTCCTCAAGGTCTTCGAGGCCCGAAACGCCAAGAGACGGGCCAAGGCCTGACCCGGCGCCCTCAGCGCAGGGCCGGCAGCCCCCGCAGATAGCCCACCGCGCCGCGCTGGTCGACGCGCTTGCGCATCTCGTCGCGGATCTCGGGGGGATACTTGGCCAGATCCTCGGCGGCGCCGGGATGCTGGAGGTTGGACAGGATATAGGCGTGGCGCCCCAAGCCCTCGACCACGGCAAGGCCGGTCCATTCGGCGCCGATGGGCGCCCAGGCCAGCCGGGTCAGCGCCCCATTGTCGACATTGTAGGCCCAGAGATAATTATTCAGGTGGTTCCCGCTGTCCTCGCCGATGAACAAGGTGCGCAGGGCCGGCGAGAACTTGAGATTGTCGGGGTTGGCCACCTTGTCGGTATGGCACTTGTCGTGGCGGTTGCCGCCCCCCTCGGCATTGCGCTCCCCCAGCACCAGGGCCGACATGTCCGTCGCCACCCAGTCGCTGGCGATGGGCCGCCCGTCGCTGTCGTACTGGCCCGGCCACAGGCTGCTCTGGTAGACGATGCCACAGGTCAGGTCCTTCTCGTCCCCGGTCAGGCGGATGTCGTCTTGCGGCCGCTCTGCGTTGCGGCCATCGAGCATGCCGCCTTCCACATAGGACATGGCGGTGAACAGCCGGCGCCCGGCGCCGTCATGGGTCTGGCCTTCCATCTTGGTGAACTCGGTGGTGGCGCCCAGCCAGGCGGCATAGCGCCGGGTCTCAAGGAACGCCGCCGCCAGTTCCATGCCGGGGCGCGGACGCAGATATTCCAGCCGGGGCTTGGCCCCCGTCCCCGGATAGGCGTAGACCGGGCGAAAGCCCTCGGCCGGCGCATCGGCGGTGTCGAAAATCTCGTCGAAGGAAATGCCGCGATCCACCAGGGCCTTGATCTCGGCATCGCTGGCATGCCCCAGCCGGATCCAGGCCAGACGGGCGCGGCCGCCATTGGCGCCGTCCACCTGCCGCCATTTGGCGGCGTAAAGGCTTCCCGACGACAGGTCGCCGACGCGGTCGGCCACGAACATGAACAGGCCGACATCGCGGCCGTCGTCGCCGAAATAGGCGGTGCGTCCGTCCTCCTGAATGTCGGCCAGTTCGAAGGACAGGCGGCCGGTGGCGTAGTGCTTGGTCGGCACGGCCCTGCCGCCGGACATGGCCACTTCCACCAGATGGCCGTAGCGATAGGGCTTGGCCCCGCCCTGGGCGGCGGTCTTGCCGGGCGTGCCCAGGAACAGGTTCATGGCCTCCAGCGGCTTGGCCTGGAAGCTGCGGGCATCGGGCTCGTATTCCTCGCCGCCCAGATGGGTGTTCCACGGCGTCAGGGTCCCGGCGCAGGGTATCCACAGGCCCTCGATGGCCGCCATGTCCACATTGTCCATGCCAAGCGCCGTCAGGCGGCCGGACGTGGCGTCCTGTCCCAGCCGGGTGGCGGCCATGGACATGGGCAGGCGGGCATACATGGTGACCGGGGGCTTGGCCGGGTCCAGGTCGGGGGCCTCGGTCTGGTACTCGAAATGAGTGATCAGCACCGGCCCCGTCCCGGTGACCAGCAGCGAGTTGGCGTCGGGCGAGGCGGCATGGAACGGCCCCCTGGCGGCCCGGCCGCCCTCGTCGGCCAAGGTGGCCGGAATGGCTTTGCCGTGGCGGTCGACCACCAGCCCGGCCCCGCCCTCTCCCGTGCGCAGCAGCACCTCGTAGCTCAAGGGAAAATCGCGGCGGCGGCCGTCTTGATAGGTGACGCGGGCCACCGAGCGGGTCCCGGCCACCACCATCTCCTCGGCGACGCGGGGAGCGGGCGTGGCCGTGAACTCCACCGAGCGGATGGCCGGCTCGGCGGCCAGGGCGCAGCAGGGCAGGCCGAGCAGGCCCGACGCGATGACATGGCGGAACCGCATGATTCCGCCCCCCCTAGGCCTGAAGGCCCGAAGGCGTCATGCGGCTGGCGACGCGCCGCATGGTGTCGCGAATCTCCGGCGATGCCTCGGCCAAGGTCATGGCTAGGCGATAGGCCTCATGACGGTCGAAATCGCGGCCGTGATATTCGGCCTCGATCAGGTCGGTCAGGCGTTTGATATGGCCTCGGACGAGCTTCATGGGATCCCTGGGCGGATGCGGTCGAGGCCCCCATGCTAGCGGCTGGCGATTCCAGAGCAATTTACCGAATCGTTAAATATCTCGGCGTCGGATCAACTCCGCAGCCCCGGCGCCTCGTGCCCGGTGCGCGCCACGTATTCCGTATAGCCGCCGCTGTACTGGTGAACGCCCTCGGGCGTCAGCTCCAGCACCCGGTTGGACAGCGCCGCCAGGAAATGCCGGTCGTGCGACACGAACAGCATGGTGCCCTCATAGGCGGCCAGCGCCTTGATCAGCATCTCCTTGGTGTCGAGGTCGAGGTGGTTGGTGGGCTCGTCGAGCACCAGGAAATTCGGCGGATTGAACAGCATGATCGCCATGACGAGGCGAGCCTTCTCGCCGCCCGATAGGACGCGGCATTTCTTTTCCACATCGTCGCCGGAAAAGCCGAAACAGCCGGCCAGCGCCCGCAACGACCCCTGGTTCGCCACCGGGAAGGCGCTTTCCAGGGCTTCGAACACGGTGGCGTCGCCGTCCAGCAGTTCCATGGCGTGCTGGGAGAAATAGCCCATCCTGACGCTGGCCCCCACGGCGACGGTGCCGCTGTCCGGTTCGGCCGCGCCGGCAATCAGCTTCAGCAGCGTCGACTTGCCCGCGCCATTGACCCCCATGACGCACCAGCGTTCCTTGCGGCGGATGATGAGGTCGAGCCCCTGGTAGATGGCCTTGCTGCCATAGCCCTTGTGCACGTTCTTCAACACCGCCACGTCATCGCCCGAGCGCGGAGCCGGCGGAAAGTCGAAGGCCACGGTCTGGCGCCGCCTGGGCGGCTCGAAGCGCTCGATCTTGTCGAGCTTCTTCACCCGGCTCTGCACCTGGGCGGCGTGGGAGGCCCGGGCCTTGAAGCGCTCAATGAACTTGATCTCCTTGGCCAGCATGGCCTGCTGGCGTTCGAACTGGGCCTGCTGCTGCTTTTCGTTCAGTGCCCGCTGGCGCTCGTAGAAGGCGTAATCGCCGGAATAGGTGGTCAGCGACCCACCGTCGATCTCGATGATCTTGCCGACGATCCGGTTGAGGAATTCGCGATCGTGGGACGTCATCAGCAGGGCGCCGTCATAGCCCTTGAGGAAATCCTCCAGCCAGATCAGGCTTTCGATGTCCAGGTGGTTGCTGGGCTCGTCGAGGAGCATGGCGTCCGGCCGCATGAGCAAAATGCGGCCAAGCGCCACCCGCATCTTCCAGCCACCCGACAGAGCGCCCACGTCGCCGTCCATCATCTCCTGGCTGAAGGAGAGGCCCGCCAGCACTTCGCGGGCGCGGCCCTCCAACTCGTAGCCGCCCAATTCCTCGAAGCGCGCCTGCACTTCGCCAAACCGCTCGATGACGGCATCCATGTCGTCGCGGTCGGGATCGCACATGGCGGCCTCAAGCTCCGCCAGCTCCGCCGCCACCGTGCTGACCGGCCCAGCCCCGTCCATCACTTCCGCCACCGCGCTGCGGCCGGACATTTCACCCACATCCTGGTTGAAATATCCGATGGAGACCTGCTTCTCGATGGAGACCTGCCCCGCATCCGGCACTTCCTCGCCGGTGATCATCCGAAACAGCGTCGTCTTGCCCGCGCCGTTAGGACCGACCAGACCGACCTTTTCGCCCCGGTTGAGGGCGGCGGAGGAATCGAGGAAGAGGATGCGGTGGCTGTTCTGCTTGCTGATATTTTCGAAACGAATCATCTGAGGCTGGGTTCCCTTGGCTCGGCTGGCCCCTTATGCCACAGGATGCCCGGCAGGAAAGAGTCCTGATCGGCCGTTCCGTGCCGCGCTTGTCGAGAAAAGCCCTTCCACGTCGGAAATCTGCGCCGGCCGGGATACGGTCAAAGTCGTACACGCGCGGACGCCCCCCCTTTCCGCAACCGCTAAGTTTTCATTTCCCCGAATCAGTGCCTTGAGCGATAATACTTGGACTATCTCAGAATAGGAGACGAACCATGATCAAGACCATCACTGTCGCGGGCGCCGCCCTTTTGCTCTCCAGCGCGGTGGCCTGGGCTCAGGTTCCTGGTGGCGTTGTCGCCCTGTCACGACTCCGCAAACCACGGGAGCAACCACCCAAGGGATGAGCGACGCCGCCAAGGGCGCCGCGGCCGATGCCAAGGGCGCCGCGGCCGATGCCAAGGGAGGGATGACCGACACCAAGACCGTCCCAGCCCCTGCTCCCGACAAGAAATAGGCAACTCCACTCCGACCCGAGCCGCGCTTCAGTCGTGACGTTAGCTCGGGGCTCGGAGGTGAAAGGCGGTTGGCCGCAGTTCACGCCGGTCCGCATGCGGGCATGAGGAGAGGGCCATATCCCGGTCTCTGATGGCGGTGACGTCATCAGCGCCGGAGAGCCCCCTCCCCAATGCCCGCCCGCGGGGCGGGGCTGCGGTGTCTCCATGCGGCGGCACCCGAACGCCCTGCGTCTTCGCCGGCACGCACGTCCGGCGGCTCGGTCGCAGCCATCTGGGTTGTTTCCGACATGTGAGCCGGATGGCAGCGGATTTCGGAGAATCAGCGCGTCCAGAAACCGCTCCGTAGGACCATTCCCCAGAGGATCGGGCGACTGTAAGCGTTAAAGGAGATGGAGTGCCCCCCCAGTCGAGCGCGCCCCGTGGAATTCGGCCATTTAGCCCCATGGCGGGGTGGCCGCAGGCCTTCTGCATCGTCGCGACGGCCCTGCTCTCCGGCTGTGGCGGAGGTGGTTTTTGCGGCGCTCCCGTCAACGCCAAGGCTCCTGTCTGTTCGATGACGGAGGCGCAGATGGCGGCCATGCCCGTTCAGGGCGAGTGGTGGCACCCCAGGCAAGTCGTCACACTGCATGCCCTTGACACGGCTCGGCAGACGGATGCCCTGAGAAGGGCGGTCGGCGGCCACACCGGCATGGAACTGGCGGGAGTCGCCGTCCCAGACCCGGACTCAGGACGCTGCGATATCTACGTGGCTCTGCCGGCGGGTCCCTCGGCATTTCAACTGGAGGCGGTCGGCCATGAAGTCCTGCACTGCCTGGCCGGCGGCTTTCACCCCGACATGCTGACCGGGAAAAAGACATCAAGCTATCTTTCCGCTCGCCAGGCGGCGGCCCAGCGCGAAGGCCTTTCCTCGGCCATCGACGCCGCGGAAAAGCAATCACGCTGGACCTTGTCCTGCACCCTTGGAACCGGTTCGTGTCCGCCGCCGGTCCGCAAGTCGGGAACCAGCGTCGAGATCACGGTGCACCCCGTCTCGCCCGACACCCAGGACCGTCTCGAACGGGCTCTCGGGCAAACCTCGCAACGGCCGGAGGGGATAACCCTGACCGATTCCTCCGGTCGGCGTTGCGACCTTTACCTGACGCTTCCCCCCACCTATCTGGGGCGTGGCATGGAGAATTTGGGACGCCGGATGCTTGCCTGTTTTACCCCGCCGGGCAATGCCGGCGCCTCGGAACAGCGTCGGCGGATTGTTGACGAGGTGCTGGCCGGCTCGCCGGCCGAACGCCCCCCCACGGTGCCCTGATCACCGGGACTCGATGAGTTGGCGCACCACCGGATCCAGGGGCATGAAGCGCTCGATCCCCGCGGCGACAGAAGCCCTGAATGAGTCGACCGCCAGCGGCCGGACCGTTGGATCACGCAAGAGAATCAGCGCCAGCCCCCGAAAATACAACCCGACCGGATCACTGGGATTCCGTTTGAGAATCGCGGTGACAACCTGTTCTACAGCCAGCAGATCACCGGCCACGGCCCGGTCCGTCAAATAGCCGATCGCCTGATCGGTACGCCCCGGCGCCAACCACAACAGACGATCAAGCCAGGGGCGCCATAAATCGCGGCTGCTTGGCAAGTCCGGCGCCAGCCAGGCCAGCTCCTTGCTGAAATGGAGATAGGACTGAACCCCAAGGCCAATTGTGATCATCTGGACCGTATCACTCTGGGGGATACGGGCAGCCAGCGTCGCCATCATGGCGCGCGCCCCGGGAATAGCCGCCGGATTAGGCCGACGCTCGTCTTTGGCGAGGTCTGCGAAGGCGTCCCGAATGACTTCAGCCGCTTCCAGGTCCGAACCTCGCGGGTCCACAGGCCATGCCCGGTCAAAAACAGCTCCACCTGTCAGACCCCGGTGAATCGCCCCGATATTCAAGCCATATTCCGCCAAGGCCCCAGCGCCCAACATCGGTAAGGCAGCGACGGCCATCAGGCTCCAGGCTGCGGCCCGTCTTTGTAGGGCGGAAATCTCCACCTCCCGCGCCGACCGCCCCACCGCCGCCATGGCCAGGGCAAAGAACGGCAGGGAAAAGCAGAGGTGAAACCAGACCGCCGAGATCAGGGCATAGGCGAGAGCCAACATGGTCGCGGCCGGTCGCGCCGCAGGAGCGGCATACAGGGGCAGAACCAAAAATCCAGCCAGAACCAGACCAGCCCCTGGAAGCCCCACGGCATGCACCGTATCCAGCAGCCAGTTATGGCTGCTGAAGTAGTCGCTGGACAGGAATATCCAGGTTGGCTGCCAAAGGTTCTCCCCGGTGACATTGAGATTCCCGTGGAAGGCATCCTGGACGCGCCCCCAGCCCTGCCCCATCAGCCAGGACGGCGACCGGGCCATGTCGGCCAGCACCATTTCCTGAAGATGGAGGCGATCCAGCAAAGATGGACTGTTAAGAAGCGGCTTTGCAGCGCGCAATGCAAAGGGCGGCAAAAGGGCACCCACCGCAACCAGGACTGCACTCCCCCAAGGCGATCGGGTGAAAAGCCGAACCGGCTGAACCGGCAGCCGTTCGGACGCCAGGACCAGGGCCGTCCCGCCGATCAGAATGGACCAGGCCGTCAGGCTGTGCGAGCTGTAGACGCATGCCAGTGCGGCAATGGCCAATGTCACGGTCAACGGCCAATCGCGACGGTGCCGTGTCCACCACCAGGCCAAAACCGGCAGAGTGACGCCGATCCAGCCATAATAGGCATCCACATAGAGCAATAGAGTGCTCTCGATACTGGTAAAAAAGTGATCGGACACCTTGAGTCCGGCAATCACCAGCGTTATGGCCGCCGCCGCCCAGCACAACAGCCGCCAGGCAACCCGGCAATCCCGCACCATCAGGCCGCAAGCGATGAGAATGGCGAAATCCAGGAACCACAGGGCGCCAAGTCCGCTTTGCGGTACGCCGAACAGGCTGAGGCGAGGCAAAGCATCAAATGGCGCCGCCGCAAGACTCCAAAGGGCGACCGCCAGAGGTGCGAGGACATAGGGATGAAACAGATTCGGTACCGTGGCGCGCGGCATCACCCAGGCGCAACGGGCCAAGGCAAGCGCACCCAGGAAGGAACACAGGTTGAGCCAAACCACCATGGGTTCGGCCTTGTCCCAATATCCGAAGCGAAATGGCGGCAACGACCCCAGGGCGATGGGCAGCGCCAGCAGCAGAGCCAAGGCCGGGCCCAGAACCGGGCGCAGGCCGGAATTAAGGTCAGATCGCATCAGGGCTCCCCTGGACGTGGAAGAGGTCGGGAGATCAGATCGCGCCATCCTTCCGCCCAGCAGCATTCGTGATCGTAACTGTCCAGCACCTCGATCGCCGGTCGTCGTCCGCGGGGATACCGGGCGGCATAGGCCCGAGCCACGGCGCTTGGAACAACCCGGTCGCGCCCACCCGAGAAATGCAGTTGCGGCACATTGACCACCCTCGCCGTCTCGTCGGCGGGATTGAGGGAATAGCGTAGGGGGCCTAACCCGTCCAGCTTTGTCCAGGTTTCATGGTCAAGCACACCGGCCACAGTAATCAGGCCTGCGGTATCTGACCGCCTGGCCGCCACCAGCGTCGCCACGGCGCCGCCACCGGAATAGCCAACATAGAACACCTGAGAGGCACCAACTTTGCGTGCGAAACGGTCGATGGCGACATTGAAAGCCTCAATCACCTCCGGAGCATAGCCAGCGGTGTCCCAATAGGCCGGCTGACAGTTCCGGAATTGACTGCCGCGGACATACTGGCACGGTCTGGCGAGGTAGACCACGTTTGGCCGTGGATCAGCCAATGCCAATTCCAGAACCAGCAATCGCCGGGGGGTTGGATCGTCGGAAATTCTGTTCCTGCTGATCCAGGCGTATCCGTCCCCTTCGATGTAAACGACAAGGGGAGCCCCCGGCACCAGCCGACCAGGGCCAAGGGAATAGAGGTCGAAGGAGGGGGTCGTGGTCACGCTCGGTCGCCATTGATGTTTGGCCGCAAGAGCTTCGGCCGTTTCCAACCGGCTGGCGCAACCAGACAACAGCAGACAACAAAGGAAAAGGGCTAAGCCCGAAGACTTAGCCCTTCCCAGCATTTTCAGACCAATCCGAAGATTAGAACTGATAGCGAACCTTGGCAGTGCCCTGCCAGACATCAAGGCTGGTACGACCGATCGAGTTGTACGACCCTTCGACAGCACCGGACCACGGGCCCGCGCCACCAAAGTCGACACCCACACCGGCGACACCGCCGCCATTATCGACGGCCGACATCTGGCCGTTGCTCTTGAGCACCGCCTTCGGCTTGGTGAAGTCCCACTCGCCGGTCAGCTTGACGAAGGGCACGAAGCCGTCGAAGGCATAACCGGTCTTCAAGCCACCGCTGGCGCGGCCGAACTCGATAACCTGGCTGGCATTGCGAGCGGTGCTGGTGCCAGTGTCGTTGTAAGCGTTCTGGAACTCGGTCAGGTACATCACGCCAACCTTCGGGCTCAGGCGCCAGCGATCGATGGCGTACGAACCGGTCAAGTTGGAAGCGATGAACAGACGGCCACCGTCGAACTCACCCTTCACGGCGTTGCTGGTGCGGCTGACGTCGTAGGTCAACCAAGTGTAGCCGCCCGACAGATCCGCGGTCCAGTTGGGGGTGATGCTCACACCCAGGTACGGGGCCAGGGTATAACCGTCGGCCTTGTAGGTACCAGCATTGAACTTGGTCTTGATATCGACGTTTTCGTAGCCGAAGGCCACGCCGGCGAGGACGCGGTCGGTGAACTTGTAGTCGACGCCAAACACGGTATTGAGGACATTACCGTCCATGCCGAGGGAGGCTTCGGTCTTGCGGATGTTGACCCAGGTGCCCTGCGCCCACATGCCGAGATTGGCCGGGATGCCGCCACCGGACTTGCCGGCGTCGCGGGTATTGAACAGCTTGCTGACCGGACCACCGACGCTGCCGCCGCCGACCGAACCGCCGACGGCACCGCCGACCGAACCACCCACCGCGCCGCCGACCGCGCCGCCGACCGCGCCGCCGATCAGACCAGCAGTCTGCGCGGCAGCAACGGGAGCAGCCACAGAGGCGACAGCCTGGTTGGCGACCGCGGCAGAGCTGGTGGCATCCGACGCAGCCATCGCCGGGCTAACAGACACAAGACCGACAACACCAACGGCCACCAGGGCCGCACTCCGATCAAATCGCATCCCCTGCACTCCTCAATATGATGGGCCCTAGCCCTCGTCACCCATAGGTTTGACGACGTTTTAGCACGGTCCGATGGTATGTCAACACCGATGGCGACGAACATGTCACCAAATCTCCCCAGCGTGATATTTTCGCATCAGTTGCAGGGTCGCTGAGCCAGGCTTCCACAGCACCGCCAAGACTCTTGTGGCAACGACCCGCAGCCCGCCGGACACTTGCATAAACCTTCTAAACACCATCGCCGTGCCGAGCCAACCGGCGCAGCCTCGCCCCTCCCCCTCATGGCGGATCACACCAACAATGGCGGGCGCGTCCAAACTTCTGCGCCTTTCGGCAGCATAACGGTTGCCGCCATCCTCCGGCTCTGGCCAATGAATCCCGAGCCTAAGCAGGGGGAGACGCCCCGGGATCGCCAGGGACCGCGCTCACTCCCGAGGCCCGTTCATGGAGAAAGGCCAACGTGCGGATGGCAACACTCAAGCGGCGAGTGTCGGCATTGACGCCCAGCGAGGCGGGTGTCCGCCCGCCCCGCGGGCGCAGGCAAAGGGTCTTGATCCTGGCCGCATTCCACACCTCTGCGGGGACCGGAACGACGATCCGTCCGGGCATCCCAACCGTCAAGGTCGCCAGGGGCCTGTCATTCAAGACGATGCCGAGGGGATAGGCCGTCGGAAGGCCGTGGACCATGAACGGAGTGATCTCCATGGTCAGAACCAAAGCCTCCCGTGTATCGTCGGCCTCGAACCGGATCTCGCTGCATTCATCCTTGAGCCAGATTCCATGCCCCTCGGTCGACCACCAGCCGGCGAGCAGGAAAGACCGGCTGTCCGGCAGGGTCAGGTCCAGCACCGTCCCCACCCGCCATTCCGGAGCGCAAATCCGCGGCAGACGATCGACCGTGACACCGCGCCCGATCATCGCGTCCACCATGACATCGCGATATCCGCGGACCGCGTCCGCCAAGCTCCCGGCCGCCCCGACCCACTCCAGTCCCTTTTGCCGGAGCTCCTCCCGCAGGGCGGGGTCCTGCTCACAGCGCTCGATCGCCGCAGCGATTTCATTGGGGTTGCGGGCGTCGAAGGCAAGGCTGGCATCCCCGACGATTTCGGAAAGACCGGCCCCGTTCGAACACAGTACCGGCGCCCCCAAGGCCATGGCTTCCCGCAGCGCCGTCCCGTATTCCTCGACCAGAGAGGGAAAGATCAGCGCCAGCGAATTCGAAATCAGCGCCGACAGGTCTTCCCCGTTCAGATGCCCGAGAAACAGCACACTCAGCCCCATGGACACCGCAGCCGCCTTGACCTCCTTGGCACGGGCATTGTCGCCGACGCCGCAGCAGACAAGCACAAGGTCCGATTTCGGATGGCGGCAGCGGTAAATGCCAAGAGCCGTCAACAGCATCTCGTGGTTTTTGTGGAGACCGGTATCGGCGGGATACACCAGATATCCCTGGGCTCGCAGCCCCAGATGATCGAGAATTGCCGTCGATCGGACCGGAGCCAGCCGAGGGGCGAGCCGCGTTCTGATGGTTCGCACCCGCTCGGCCGGAAACTCTGCTGCCTCGATCACGGTCTGGCGCACATGATCCGATACGCAGACCGCAAGGTCGCTGAATTCCCTCGTATAGCGCAAATTCCGCCGCCGCTCGCTTTCCTCCTCCGGCAGAAAATACTGCGGATAGAGAGCGAACAGCAGATCGTGAATGACCGAAACCAGCGGCAGCGCCCGGCTATGATAGGTCGGGCCGCTAAAGGGGCACAAAACGACATGACCGACCTGTCGGCCGGGCAACTCGGGCAGTTCGATATGCACCGGGCCACCGCTGTCGCGAACACAGATGACGTTTGCCGCCGGGGCGAATTCCCCGACATAGTCCAGGGCCAATGAGTTGACCAGGACGTGGAACGTCCATTGCGGCTGGAGCGCCATCAGACCCTCCAACAGGCCCAACGCCACTTGCTGAGCCTCGCCATTCTCGCCCCCGGGCATCACGGGAACGAAGTCGACGATCACTTGGACCGGGGCCTGGATCAGTTGCTCACGGAGGCCGTCTGCGGTCATGTCGCAATCACAGTCCATCTTTGGCCGGCACGGCAGCCTCGGCGGCCTTCGGCGCATCCAAAGGCCCCCCCACCGTCGACTTGACGATATAGCGCGGCCGCCGCTTCGTTTCGATGAAGATCGAGTTGATGTAAAACCCGTTGATTCCCGTGGTGATCAATTGCGCCGACCCCATGAAGAGCACGGCTGCGATCAGCGATGTCCAGCCCGACGTCACTCCGTCGACAACGAAATATTGGATGATCGAATAGGTCATCACGCTCACGCCGATCAGCGCCGCCACCGTACCGATCAACAGTGACAGAACAAGCGGTGCCGACGAAAATGAGATCAGGGCCGAGAACAGAAAATTGTGAATGACCCGCGGGCCGAGAACGAAGAACTTCGATTCACCGGCATGCCGACTTTCACGATGATAATAGACGTTCTCCTGCTTGAAGCCCACGTAGTAGACCAGCCCACGCGTAAACGGGAACGATTCCGGCATGTCCAGCATGTGGTCGACGACCTTGCGCGACAGCAGCTTGAAGTCTCCGGCTTCACGGATGAACCTGATGCTGGAGGTCCTGGCCAGGATATCGTAGCCGAGTCGGGTGATGGCCAGCTTTATCTTCGATTCGCCGGCCCGCGACAAACGGACCGTGTTGACCACCTCCACCTCGTCATCGGCACGCCAGGCGGCCAGCATCTTCGCCATCAACTCGGGAGGATCCTGCAGATCGGCGTCCATGTAGAACACGAGATCGCCCCGCGAATGCTCGAATCCGGCGATAATACACGATGAGTTCCCGAAATTACGCGACATGTTGACAAGCTTGATATCGCCCTCGCGCTGGGCTTCCTCGGTCAGCATTCGCTCGGAAGCGTCCGTCGAATCGTCATTGACAAAAATCAGCTCATACTTGGAAATATTACCGCTTTCCTGTTCGGCACGAAGAGTCTGACGACAGCGCCGAAGAAGCTCTGGAATATTATCCTCTTCATTGAAAAAGGAAAAAACGACAGAGACGGACGGATTTGATTTTTTCATCGTTACCTGCCCAGGTTTGGTCATTTTGCGGGAACCAAGATATCTGTTTCGCAAAAGAGATTGGTCTCATAGATACAAAAAGATAGGTCCCGGAGGGTATCGCTGATCCAGGCATCGAAACTCAGTGTAACGATATTGCTGCCTTCTGCGAAATCCAGGCTGAATTCGACCATATGCTCCCGGTTTCCCTCGAGGCGCCGCTCTATCACCATGGCGTGGTTCAGCGATAGCCGCATCGTGCAATCAGTTGGAACGAAGCCGCCGAGGCGAATGGCCTTCTTGCCACTCCGCCAATTCCCGCAGATCTCCACCTCGGGAGCCAACCAGCAATCGGACCAAGCCCCAAAAACCGTCAATCCGTTATGAGGGCCCCGCGGCAGCCGGCGGTGCCGAAGCCGTTCGCGCAGCCGCAACAAGACTCGGAGGATACCCCCGCGGACGGACGGATGTTGGGCCATCAGCCGCAGCTTGCCCTTGAACGCCCGAGGCAGCAACCCTCGCCGCAAAAGGAAGTATGCGTGGCTAATTCTAGCGGGTAATTTCCATGCCAGTGGAAAGAAGCGGAAGAAGGGAGCCATCCAGGGACGCCGCTCGATCAGCTTCCAATGCCAATAGCCAAAGAAATAATGGGCATGGACATAGCCGACGTGACGGGCGCAGAGGTCGAAGCATTCGTGAAATATCAGCTCGCGCTGCGCCATGGTCTTGGTCTCCGCGTATAAGCGAGAGCTGGCGATGTATTCGGGCAAATGGCTGATCACCGCATGGGCGTTCACGGCCCTCAGCCAATAATCGTAATCCATGGCGGTGGAAATGGTCTCATCGAATTGACCGATCAGCTTGGACAGACCGGCCCGCCAGAAGGCCGCCGGCTGACAGATGATGCAATCCGTGTGGAGATCACTGGGGCGATCGGAGGTCTTGTAGCTCCCGATAACGGCGTCATTCTCGTCGATATAATGGGCCTTGCCATAGACGAGGTCGCATTCCGGATTCTTGAGGAAGAAATCGACCACCTTTTCAAGGGCGTCGGGCTCCAGTACGTCGTCGGAGTTCAGGTAACAAAGGATTTCCCCTTTGGCCTGCGCCAAGCCCTTGTTGATGGCTGCGGTTTGCCCTCCATCAGGCTCTGAGACCCAGTGGAATCTGCCGCCATAGCTTTTCAGAATGTCGACGGTCTCGTCGTCCGAACCGCCATCGATCACCTGGTATTCGATGTTGCCATAGGTCTGGTTCAGAACACTTTCGATGGTCCGACGGATGAAGCGGCCCTGGTTATAGGATGGCGTCACGACGCTGACCAACGGCTGGAGATCCAGAGGCGAGCGAACGGTGCGCCCTGCAACGCGAACAAACGCCGCCATCAGGTTGTCGGCCGACTGCGCCCAGGTGAACGCGTCCAGCCGCCTGCGGCCACGCTCGACCAATTCCGCCGTCAGAGCGGGGCTTTCCAGGATCTGCCTCATGGCAGCCGCCATGCTGGAGATATCCAGGGGATCAGCCAGAAGCGTCGCGTCGCCGGCGACCTCGGGAAGGCTGGTGCAGTTGCTGCATAACACCGGCGTACCCGCGTGAAAGGCCTCCAGCAGGGGAATTCCAAAGCCTTCGAACAGGGAAAAGAATACCAGTGCCCGCGCCTTCTGAAGCAAGTACTGGACCAATTCCGCCCGGACATAGCCAAGATGACAAATGGGCAACGCCTCGAAGCCCCGAGAAATCGATGGCCAGTCCGCAGGATTTCCAGTAAATATAAAAGAAATCTTGTGATTTGTTTCGGCAAGCAGGCGGGAAAATGCCTCCAGCACCCTACGATGATTCTTATGCTCCCAAAGATTGGCTGGATAGATGAAGAAATCACCGTCTGGAACCTGAGCCAATTCCTCGGCGGTCAGATCCTCGGCCCGGGCCAGCGAGTGTTCCTCCTGCAATGCCGGCGCCATCAGGAATATGTCACTGCAGGCGCATTCGGGATGTGCCTGCAGTGTCGAACGGGAAAATTCAGAAATCGTTCCGACGGCGCCGGCCTCCCGCAACGTCTTGTCGAATGCGAGCTTGCGGTAAGCCCGGGCGTCCCGGGAAAAGAATTGCGGGTAGTAGTCGTGCTGGTTATCCGGGATATAAATGATCTGCCGTTCCATGGGAAATACCGCCGCATCGGCGGTCGGATAGGAGCGGAAGAGAACATCGATTTTTCTGGTCTGCAGTGTCTGCGCCAAGTCGTGGAGATAGGACGACGGGGGGAGACTCACCAGGTGGATATGATCCGACAGCTCGCGGAAAATTTCCCGATTAAAGGGGGTGCAGAAAACAAAATAGGTATGCTCGGGATAGCGTTTGAACAGCTCCCGAAAGACCCCCACCTGATTTTGGATGATCCCGCCGGAAACGCCAACGACAAGAGATCTGGTATCAATGGCGATACGCAGTCCCCGCGGTTTAATTGCTTCCCTCATCCTTCACCCCCTCACCCTACCCCCCGATCCCGGTGCCTCTGGCATCACCCAGAGACGCAAGGGGGCATGCCCTTTGAACAGCTCACCGCCAGAAGCCTCCAGGGGCCGGGCGCGGTAATGCACAGTTCGTGCGCAGGCCCCGCCAGAGGCACGGAAAATACGTGACTGATACCTTTGACGTTCCCGCCGAACGCATTGACGACTTCCATGCGGTGCATGGCGCTGCTCAGCGGTGACGCACCATCGATTCGAACGACCATATCAAGAGGCCGGTCGACATGGACGATCAGGCCGTCGGCCCCGCTGGGAACGGGAAGAACCAGCCTCGCCTCCCCGCCGACCACGCGGTTACTGCCAAGCTCCAGCCCCCGGAAGGAAGGGCGCCCTCCCCGCAGGATCCGGAAGGCCGCCCACAGCGCACCAAGAGCCCCCCCATCCCGCAGCCGCCCGGAAGTCAGCCGATCCCCCATGCGAATGCCCAGCCGAGTGCGCAGGCGTTGCCACGGCGATAGCCCCTCGCGTGCCAGAAGCTCTTCGATCTCCCGGGTCCGGCGCGGCGATCCACTGTTGGTCTTTGTCCCGGCGTGATTAACAACCACAGCAAGAACGCTATCGACGGAGCGGAACCGGCATCCCGCGCGAAACAAGCGCTGCCATAAATCCCAGTCCATCGTGTAGTGCCGGTCGCAGTCCAAACCGCCGACACGGTCCACTGCGCTGCGTCGCACAAAGGCGGCCGGCTGACAAATCACATTGGCCCGACCAAGAAGGTCCGCCGGCCCGTAGGCGGGAAAATACCCCAGAAAAGCTCCGTCGCCCGACACATAGGCCGCCTGACCGTAAACCACGCCTACCGATGGATCCGCCGCGAAGCAGCGTCGGACAGAAGCCAGAGCGCCGGGAAGAAGATGGTCGTCGGCGTTAAGCCAGCCCAGAATATCGCCATCCACCGCCTCCCAGCCTTCTCGAATGGCCGCAGCCTGACCGCCGTCGGAACTGCGGTGGTACGAGTAGGAGATCAGGTCGGAATGGCGACGGGCAAGGTCGGGAACCCTCGGATCGGCGCTGGCGTCAAGAAGGGCGACGGCGACACCCGCTCCCTGCCTCGCAAGGCTGTCCAGATTGGTTTCCAGCCAATCGACACCGCTACGAACAGGAACCGCGATCGAAAACCGAAGATCAGCCATTGGGTTGCCTGCGTGGCGGGCGGGCAGCCACCTCGCGGTAGCAATCCAGGGCGGTTTGTGCCGAAGTCCGCCACGAGAAGCGCTCCGCCTGGGGCTTGGCCTTGGCACGCATGGCCGCCCGCAGGTCCTCGGATCGCAAGAAATCCGCGAGGCCGCCGGCAATGGAATCGGTATCGACGGGATCAACCATCAGACCCGCATCGCCCAGAATTTCGGGAATGGACGACACGTCGGAGGAAATCACCGCCGCCCCTTGGCTGAGCGCCTCCAGCACAGGCAATCCGAACCCTTCCCACAAGGAAGGATACAGGACGCCATAGGCGTTCTGATACAGCCACTGAAGTTGGACGTCACTCACAAAACCGAGGAAGATAACGTGCTCTGCAATCCCCAGAGAGGCGAGGAAGGCTTGGAAGTCCTCCATCAGCCATCCCATGTTGCCGGCAATCACCAACGGAGGAATTTTACCCCCAAACTGCCGGTGAACCCGGCTATAGGCCTCGACCAGGCGGCGATAGTTCTTGCGCGGCTCCAGCGTCCCCACCGTCAGCAGAAACTCCCCGAGATGGGCGTATTCCGGCGGCCGCGCCAACGGGGTGTCGTCCGGAAACCGGCTGGCCAGCGGCATGACAGAGATGCGGTCCTTGGGAAAATGAGGGAACAGGCTAAGGAAGTGTTCGCGCGAGAAGCCCGATATCGCCAAGATATGATCGGCCTCGATGGAGGCCCGGAACACGTTGCGGAAGCACCCCTCCCGGTTGGCTTCGGTTGACCAATCCGGGTTCTCAAGGAAGGACAGGTCATACAGCGTATAGACAAGCCTGGCCCCATCAACAGGCGGCGGACAGAAAAAATTATGGCTGTGAATAATATCGGGACGACCCAGCCGGTATCGTAAATCTGCCGGCGGCGTCTCCCAGAAATATCGAGACTCGGTGTGGGAGTTCAAGCAGAGGGCTCGGCTGAAATTCACTTGAGGCGGAAAAAAGGTCTCCCCCCAACGGTCATCCCAGAACTGGTTGCCGAATGTGGGATAGAGGATAAAGTCATCCCCCGTATCCATCTCGGCTATTTCTCGGGTCAGATAGTAGGCCACATTGCCACACCCGGCCCGGCCCGGTCCGGTCTGGCTGACGTCGACACCAATCCTCATCGCCCCCCCCTCAGCCAGCGAGGCAGGTAATGGTGAAGCCATTGGCGCAAAAGGGCGCGCGTCTCGGCATTGACCCCGCGATTCCATCGAAGACTGGCGAAGAAAGTGGCGGCCGCCAGATGGAAGACGAACCGCGGCATATCATCGCGACCAATATTTCTCGAGTCCACCAGGGCGTGCGCGTAATTGGACAGCCAGCCAACCGGCACTTGGCCGAAGCACGTCCGGAACATCTCGTTGATTTCGGCGTGCACCCGGACCCTGGCCGACAGAGTCTTGTTGTCATCATACATGCGCGAACCCGCGAGGTAGTCGTGCATGTGAGCGAAGGAGCAACCCGAGCGCCCAGCCCTCAGCCAATACTCGTAGTCCAGACAGTAATTAAGGTCGGCGTCGATCAACCCGATCCGCTCGACCACGGAGCGGCGAAAAAAGACAGCGGGCTGACAGAGAAAACAGACGTCCTTCAGGCGCTCGAAATCGAACTCCTCGGTGTAATACGATTCCTGGACCTCGTCATGGAGCCCGATATGGTGGGCCTTGCCGTAGACGATATCAATCTCGGGCCTGGCGTCGAAGAACGCCCCGACCTTGGACAGCGCGCCGGGGTAATAGACGTCATCGGAATTCAGCCAGCAGATCACGTCGCCGGTGGTGCGCAAGATACCCTTGTTGACCGCATCAGCCTGGCCCCGGTCCTTTTCGGACACCCATCGCAACCGGTCACCATAGGACTTGAGGACCTCGACGGTGTTGTCGCTGCTGCCGCCGTCAATAACCCAATATTCCAGGTCGACGCCCTGACCGAGCACACTGTCGATGGTCCGGCCGATGAATTGGCCCTGGTTGTAGGATGGCGTTATGACGCTGAAGCTTGGCATTAATGCTTGCCGTCATCAGAGCCGGGAGGCTGGGACACGATCGGCCTCGAAGGTGGCCAGGTCGTGGGCCACCATCTCGCGAACCAGTTCGTCGAAGGTGGTTTTCGGTGCCCAGCCCATTTCCCGGCGCGCCTTTGTGGCGTCACCGAGCAGAAGCTCCACTTCGGTGGGGCGGAAATAGCGCGGGTCGACCATGACAAGGACCTTGCCGCTCGCCTTGTCGATCCCCCGTTCCTCCTGGCCGTGACCTTCCCAGACGATGGTGCGCCCCACTTCCGCGAAAGCGCATTCAACGAAGTTGCGCACGGACCGGGTCTCGCCGGTAGCCAGCACGTAATCCTGGGCCTTGTCTTGCTGCATCATCAGCCACATGCCCTCGACGTAATCACGCGCGTGGCCCCAGTCGCGCTTGGCATCCAGATTGCCGAGAAACAGCCTGTCCTGGACGCCGTTCTGGATGGCGGCGACGGCTCGGGTGATCTTGCGGGTCACGAAGGTCTCACCGCGGAGCGGGCTCTCGTGATTGAACAAGATGCCATTACAGGCATAAATGCCGTAGGCCTCGCGATAGTTGACGGTGATCCAGTAGCCATACAGCTTGGCCACCGCATAGGGGCTGCGGGGATAGAACGGGGTATTCTCCGTCTGCGGAGTTTCGCGCACCGCGCCGTAAAGTTCCGAGGTGGAGGCCTGGTAGAAGCGGGTCTTTCCGACCAGCCCCAGGATACGAAGAGCCTCCAGAATGCGCAGGGGTCCCAGCGCGTCGGCATTGGCCGTGTATTCCGGCGTCTCGAAGCTCACATGCACATGGCTCTGGGCCGCAAGATTGTAAATCTCGTCGGGCTGGACCTCCTGGATCAACCGGATGAGATTGGTCGAGTCGGTCATATCACCGTAATGCAGGATGAAACGAACGTCGGATTCGTGCCGATCCTTATAGAACCGATCGACACGACCAGTGTTAAAGCTGGAGGATCGCCGCTTGATGCCGTGGACAACATAGCCTTTCCCAAGGAGAAAGTCCGCCAGATACGCTCCATCCTGGCCCGTGACTCCTGTTATGAGCGCCACTTTCGAAGACATCAGCAACTCCGCCACAGCAAAAATCTAGAAAAGAACCACTCTACACTTGAGACGGCTGTAAGGTGGGGAAAGTATCACCAAGCGCCATCCCTTCACAGCGATTTTTCAACCTCTCCCCCCGCCGCCGGTTCGCTGCCAGCCTCGGCTTTCGCCATGGCACAAGCCACGTCTGGCATGGTGAATGAAGCTCTCCAACCCAGTCGCTGTAGAGCCCGCGACGGGTCACCAAAGCTGATCGCCACATCACTCGGACGGCGCAGCCCGGGGTCGATGTCCACATGGGCACGCCAGTCCAGATCAAAGAAACCAAAGACGGTCTCAACGAACTCCTGGAGCGAGGCGTGGATCCCGGTGGCAATGACAATATCTTCCGGTTCATCGACGTTCAGCATCCGCCACATGGCGTCCACATATTCCGGTGCCCAGCCCCAATCACGGCGAACCGAGATATCACCAAGCATAAGCCGCAAGTCCTCCCCCCTGGCGATCCTGGCGGCGGCACGAACCACTTTGCGCGTGACGAAGCGGTGGGGGCGGAACGGAGATTCATGATTAAACAAGAAGCCTGAACACGCGAACATTCCATAGGCTTCGCGATAGTTCACGACAGCCATGGCAGCACTGGCCTTGGCGACCGCATAGGGACTGCGGGGACGGAAGGGGGCCTGCTCGGAGGCCGCCACGCCCTGGGTGTTGCCGAAGCACTCGCCCGATGCCGCGTTGTAAAATCTGATCGAGGCGTTGAGGAAACGCACCGCCTCCAGAATGTTCAGCGTTCCGCCGACAATGCTCTCGAAGGTGGGCAAGGGCTGCTCGAAGGACAGGCCGACCGAACTCTGACCGCTGAGATTGTAGATTTCGTCCGGCTGCGTCTCCGAGATCACCTTCAGAATGGCATGAAAGTCATTCATGCAGGCCGAACGCAGACTGATCTGCTCCAGGATTCCCAGTTCCCGCAAATTGGCGAAACTCGAGCCTTCGGCATCACGCGACGCGCCGATGACCCGATAGCCCTTGGCGAGCAGAAGGCTGGCCAGATACGCCCCGTCCTGGCCGGAAATCCCGAATACCAGCGCTGTTTTAGCCATCCCCACCGCCACGGACCAACCTCCCGACCGAATGAAATGCTATACGAGCCCGCATCGCGGAACAACCAACTAGCGCAGACCGCTCCGGCACCGCTCCTTCACCGAAAGGCTGCGGAAGGCGAAAGCCAGGGGACGCGGATCCTGACTCGTGCCCAGGTCCTTGGGAGATTTGGCGTAGGGGTGGTTGAAGCGGATGCGGGCTGGCTGCTCGGACAGCCACAGCATCCGGTCGATGGTGAAGCTTTGCTTGGCGGCCTGAGCATCGAACCCGGTACCGTCGCCAACAACCTTACCGTTGACCTCCACGGTCAGCGGCGGCTGGGCCAGCTTGGGCGGCAGGGCATGAGCACTGGCGGAAATCTCCATCACCACGTCGCAGGCCGGCACGGTCGCATGTCCGAGCACAAGGCTACTTTGGGGACCGATGGCCCAGGTCAAGTCACGCTCCGGGTCGGACCAGCCTTCCGTCATGTACGGTTTGGCATTGCCGACGTCGCGGAAGTCGATGGTGTCGCCCAGTTCATAGGGCGCACCCTCACTGGCACCGCAGCCTTGGAAGGTCATGCTCTGCACGGCCAGCGCCAGCTTGCGGCCATCGCTGCTCACCCCCAGTTCCTGCGGAGAACGGGCGTAGGGATGCAGCAGTTTCAGGGACACGAACCGATCACGATTCCAGACGGCCGCCGGAATGGTGAAGTCGATCGCCGTATCCCTCCAGATGGAGCCCTTCCACATCTGGTCGCCATTGACCAGGATCGTCACTTCTGGATCGGGAGACTTGTCCTTGACGTAGAATGGCCACGCCTTGACCGTTCCCTTGACGTCACACCCGCTCTGCTTACTGGGAAGGAGGCGGACCTCGCTTTCCGACCCCACGGCCCAGGTGAGCTGGGCCTCGGGGGTGGACCAGCCGTCGCCGAGAAAGGCGCGGGAATTGCCGCGGTCGCTGAAGTCGATGGGGCTCGACATCTTATAGATGGGGGATTTCAGAGCCTTGGGCGGCGCCCACATGCGCTGGCTCTCCACCCGCAACCAGGCAACCGGAGTGGATTCAGGAAGATTGACCGTATACACGAACGCCTTGCCCATCCGCTGGACCGGCATCCTCGGCAACCAGACGTGCAGTGCCGTACCATCCTTTTTCACGCCGGCAAGAGCGGTATCCAAAGGACCGTCCGAGATCAGGCGGACCTGCCGGGTCGTCGGCACGTTGCCCTCCTGCACGACTTTGCTCAACAGAGCAACATTACGGCGGCTTTCCGGCAGGTAGGCATAATCGAAGTAATAAGACTTGTCGCCGAACGTATCGGTGATGTCCACCGCGTCCTTGTAGACGATTTTGGAACCGTAGGCGATCTTGAGCAATCGCCGCCAGTAATCCGGATACCCCGGCACCGCCCAATAATAATCAGCCAGACGTGGCGCGTACAGCGTGCCGTCCTCGATCTCCGGGCGCAACGGCGAGGTCAACACCATATTGAGGGAGATCCATCGTGCCGTGGCTTCGCGCATGGCACGGCCCACCACATTATTCTGGGAATCCGCGGCCACCGCCCCCACCAGAAGGACCGCGACAACGCCCCCGCGAATCGTCCAGCGCCATGCCCCCCCGTCGACCAGGCCATGAACCCCGACGGCCAGCCAAGCCAGCAGGATAGCAACGCCATAAGCCGAGATGGAACTGTAGGAGTAGGCGGGGGTCCCCTGCTGAAACCACCCCTGATACTTGGGCGTGAGCCCCAGCAGGAAGGTCGGGGCCAGCATGATCACGCCAGCCAGCAGCGGCAGGATCAACAATTGGCCCCGCGACAGCTCGTCTCGCCGCAAGTGCCGCATCAGCAGCGCCCCCCCCAGCAGCACCGCCGCGATCTTCACCGGCGTCAGGCCGTCCAGATTGGCCAGGACCGTCGCCGGAGCGAAGTCGAGCCGATAGTCGAAGCCGTTCCCGGCCATCGAAGCGCCAACATGCAGCGGATGGACGATGTACGCGAAAATGTTGGTGCCGAACGGCCACAACAGCAGCACGCCCAGAAAGTGCTTCAGGCTGAAGGTCGCCGCGCTGATCTCGGCACCATCATACTGGTTACCATAGATCAGCCGCCAGACGATGACGGCGACGGCATACGCCGCCCCCAGGGAAATGGCCGCGCCGCACAGCCTGATCATCTTACGCCTGTCCGGCCCGCTCTCTGCTCCGGCCGGCGCCTGACCAGGCAACCGGGCAAAGGCGCAAACGATGAACAGCGCGGTGATGATCATTATCTGATATTCCTGCCCCCACAGGGCAAGGAAATAGAGCGCCAGCGAGGCCCCCAGCCAGAGCCACCGGCCGGTGCGGCGATAGGCGTACAGCGCCATCAGCGTCGCGCTCATATTGACCACGACCACATAGTGGAAGAGCGGCACGCTGGTAATCAGCGTGTGATCCCAGGTCACGGCCAGGGTCGCCAGATAAATGAAGCCTGCCAACAGCCCGAACGTGAGAGAAATGTACAGCGACAAGGTCGCAACCACGAACGCGATCGCGAGGGCGAAGCCTCCGTGCTGCACAATGTCGAAAGCGACGGTCCGCCACAACGAGTTGCCGAACGTCACAAAGGGCGAGTGATAAAAGAAATACAACCGCCCCTGGCCGAAGGCGATGGTGTTGATTTCACTGTTGTCGTAGGCCCAAATGGCAGCCCGTGCGTCGTCGAAGGTGGTGAACCGTACGCCCCAAACATCGGCGACCACAGTATAAATCAAAGCAATAAAACAAATGCCTATCACGACCCAGGAAGTGCGCATGGAGAGGAGTTTTCCGAAATATTGTGCCATTTAGAACTCCTGAACCATGACGGAGACTTCTTGATCAAAGTCAGTCATGATGCGTTTGGAAACAGCCTGGCGGCCCTGAGCAGCCCCCACTGTCCTCACGTCAAAAAATAAATGACTTCTTCTGAGCCGGCGGGAATTTGCCATCGGGTTTGGAGCCTTGTCAAGGCGCTTCCCGTCGCCACAATGCCCGCAAACTCCAGGTAAACTTCCGGCTCAAGTCGATGACCGCAAGGGTCCGCCGGCGTTGAACCACCGCCCGATCGGCCAGGACAGCCCTCAGCCCCAGAAGGCCGTCGCGCACCGCTCTCACGGCCGCCTTCCCCTGGCCGCGCCGGATATCACGGGCGACAAGAGCCGCCAGCAGCGCCAAGTGCGGCAGCAGCAGGCAGGCCAATAGAGGGGTCGGCATATTCTTGGCGAAACACCACAGCGCGTTGCGAAGGCCGTGGTAGCGGGCGAAGGCGGAGGTCCGACCGGCGCTCGCCCCCCCGACGTGGTGGACAGCCGCATTACGCACCTGGATGCACCGCCCCCCCGTCAGGCGCCAGCGGAAAGCCAGATCAACGTCCTCCATGAAACAAAAGAAGCGTTCATCGAATCCCCCCAGGGAGTTGAATCCATCCGCGCGGTAGAGAGAAGCGGCGGCACAGGGACTGAAGACCTCCCGGTCCCGGGGAAGGCTCGAGATGGGGCCACCGTGGCCAGCGCGCCAGGCAAGACCGACTGCGTGGTAGAGATCGCCACAACCATCGAGTAGAGCCGGATTCCCGGCGTCGAATTGGGTCGAACCGAACATGTCGGCAAAGGGATAGCGTATGGTTGCGTCCATGAGTTGCTGCAACCAGTCCGGCTCGGCAAAGGCATCTGGATTGAGGCAGGCGAGCCAGCGCCCCCGCGCCGCCCTGGCGGCAAGATTATTGCCCGCGGCAAACCCCAGATTCCGGCCTTGCGGCAGAAAATGGAATCGGGTGTCGCCGTCCGCAGCCTTGACCGCCACGCCATGTGATCCATCGGCCGAGGCACAGTCCACCACGAGGACCTCGAAATCCTCGTAAGTCTGCTCTCGCAGGCATTCAAGGCACTGCCGGATATGGGCGGCGCTGTTGTAGGTGACGATCAGGACGCTGACAGCAGGCTGGATCGAAGCCGGAGGCTTGACCCGGCGCGGCCCGACGTCGGGAAGAAGGAACGGCCGCCTAGGGCGGAGGCGCGAATCGGCCGGCGGCGGATTCATCAGCATCTACCGGTCAGCCAGCCCAGGAAAGCGAGACCCACGCGGGGTCAGAAGCCAGCCGTGACCGCAGGTCGTCAGCTTCCTCCCGGATGGCAAGGAGGGGCCCACCGACGCCGTTGCCCCCATCCATTCCAGGAGATGCGGCGGCATTCAACTCCACTTGCGTATCCCCCCTCCCCGCATCGACCGGAGGCCCCTTGCATGTCCGGGCCAATCCAGCCCATCCTCGCCAATCACCGTGAAATCAGTCGCATTCAAGGCCTTTGGGCTCATAGACCACAATCTTGCTGCCCGAATAATCGATGTCGAACTGGACCTCGATCAGCCGGGACAAGGCCTTGCGCACACTGTCTTGCTGCTCCTTGGCGACATAGAACAGCATGAAGCCGCCCCCGCCGGCACCCAGCAATTTTCCGCCCAGCGCCCCTGCCGCGAGCGCAGATTCGTAAATCTCATCAATGGCCGGGGTGCTGACATCATCCGCCAGATCCCGCTTAAGCCTCCACGATTCGTGAAGCAGCCTGCCGATCTCGTCGAGATCCCGTTCCTTGTTCGTCAGGATGGACTTCGCCTCGTCCACCATGTCGACCATGGATCGGAGGTGGCTGGTCTTCCGATCCAGGTTGGCGATCTTCTTCTCGGCGATCACCGCCGCGAACCGCGAAAAGCCGGTGAAGAACAATATCAGGTTGTCGGTGAATTTGCGCTGGCGACGCGGGTCCATGATCACCGGCGTGACCTCGAAACTGTCGTCGCGTTGAAAGGTGATGTGATTCAGGCCGCCATAGGCCGCCCATATCTGGTCCTGGGAGCCGACGGCCTCGGCGATGACATTCTGTTCGATATGAATGGCCTGGCGGGCCAGCTCTTCCTTGCTGGACATCCGGCCCTCAAGCGCCCGCAGCGCATTGAGCATGCCGACGGTGAAGGATGAACTGGAGCCCAAGCCCGATCGGGCGGGCAGATCACCGTCATGGTGGATTTCAAGACCGATGGAAACTCCCATCTGATCGAGGATGTGGCGCACGGCCGGATGCTGAATTTCCGATATCTCGTTGACGGTCTCAATCTTGGCGTAAACGATCCGATGCTTGTGCTCGAAAAATGGCGGCAACGGCCGCACGCTCAGGTAACAATACTTATTGATGGCAAAGCCGAGCACCTGGCCGCCATGTTCACGGTACCACTTCGGATAATCCGACCCTCCGCCGAAAAGGGACACGCGAAACGGTGTACGGCTAATAATCATCTAGTCCTCCCTATCCCAGGACGATTGGGCCGCCCCAACCAGATGTTCTGGCGTACCGATGGGACCATGATGGAGCCCAAACAACCGGCTCCACCGGCCCCCTGAATATGACAGGACATCGCGCGATTTCCTTCCTGCAGGCGATCAGCCGCAGACGGTGTCCAGAACCTGATGCAGCTTGGCAATCTGGGCACTCAGGTCATAGGGATGATTGCCGACAAAGAAACCGCAGTCGTGAGCGATATTGGCATTCACGATTTCACCGACGGTGTCGTAGTCGTAATACTTCAGGACATCATGGCGCAGGAAATTGCCGCCCGTGATGATGCGATAGCCGATATCCGCCGCACCCAGTGCCGAGAACACCGTCTTGCGATCGATATCCATCTTCGGATTGAGGATGATGGTGAACGAAAACGATGAGCTCTTGCCGTTTTCCCGCTGGATGATAAAGCGCTCGTCGTCAGCGAAAAGATTCTGAAACAAGGCAAGATTCCGCCGCCGCATGGCGGTCATGGCGGGGAGCTTCTTCAGCTGTTCGCGGCCGACCGCACCTTCCATCTCCAGCGGCCGAACATTGTAGCCCGGCAGAATGAAGCGGTAGGCCTCGTAAAAGTCGTCGGAGGTGTGTTCGAACAGCGGGCTGTCCTTTGGAATATCACGGGTCCAGCCATGCGCACGCATGCTGCGACACAGATGCGCCAGTTCGGCGTCATCGGTCAGGATAATCCCGCCTTCCATGGTGGAGATGTGGTGGGAAAAGAAAAAGCTGAAGGTATTGAGGTCGCCGAATGTGCCGGTTTTCCTGCCGCCCAGCTCTGCGTCCATGGACTCGCAATTATCTTCCAGAAGATACAGATCGTGCTTGTCGCAGAAGGCCCGCATGACGTCGAGGGCGGCCGGATTGCCGAGGATACTGACGGCCACGACCATGCGGGTCCGCGGCGTCAATGCCGCCTCCAGCTTGCTTACATCGACGTTCAGCGTCTCCAACTCCACGTCCACGAAGCGCAGCTTCAGGCCGTATTGCTGCAAAGGATGATACGTGGTGGCCCAGGAAATGGCGGGAACGATCACCTCATCGCCACGCTGGATGGGACGGTTCCTCTTGTAGGCCAGGGCGGCAACAGCAACCAGATTTGCCGACGACCCCGAATTGACCATGATCCCGTGGGCCTTGCCAAAGTAGGCCGCGAACTCCGTCTCGAAGGCTTTGACGTTATCACCCATGGTGAAAAAGCCACGATCAAGAACCCGACGCACGGCATCGTATTCTTCCTCACCCCATGAAGAGGCCGCAAGCTCGTAGAACATGTTGTGTGTCGTCGCCTTCGCAAGGATTCACTGAGCTGCTGCTTAGGGTTCATGGAACCGCGGCGCAGGCCCAACCAAAACCGCCCCAAAGCTATTGTTGTCGACGGGACAGGCTCAACCTTTTTTGGGGCTCCGCGATCATACGAGGCCGCCCGAATGGGTCAAGTTCCTTAATGCCTTGCTCCGCGCCCCTCGAAGCGAACGGCGTCACTATCCCACGTCCGCACGGCAAGGCAAGACAATCTGCGCGGCCTACAAGGCCGCAAATTCGTGATCCCCCCCCACTTCCGCCTTCCGAAAAGCCCCCTCCTCAGCGGGATTGACGCTCCCGATTCACAGGAGTATTGGGTGGGGGTCGCTGGTGCGCCCCATCACCGATTGGCCGTCAGACTCGCCGCATGCCCGGCTCCTCCGCCGGACCGAGCCACGGCGTGCCGCGTATGGCGCGGCCATGACTTCCGAGAGCAACAGATTCGGACGCAGGAAACCTTGTCTCCGGCGCCCGCCCCAAACGAGTTTGATCGGCTGCCAAGTGTCCTCCATCGCCACCTACCGTGTATGGCCTCTCGCCTTGCTTCTCTGCCGCCTCAGTCTGGCCCGCGCCTTCAGGCAGTCGGGCCTGGGGCCGCTGTGGAACTCCATTGGCGTCGCCGTGGCCGTGGCCGCCGTGGGGACGCTGTTCGGCACGATCTTGCGGCGGCAATTGGTAAGTTTCGATACCTATGTGGACTCGCTGGCCGCCGGCCTGGTCATCTGGTCGTTCCTATCGGCAGTCGTCGGCGAGAACTCCATCGCCTTTGCCCGTTGGATGCCCATTTTGCGCCACTCCAACATTTCGCTGTCGGTAATCACCCTGTCCGTGTTCTTGCATCATCTGCCGGTTCTCGCCCTCAATCTGGGGCTATTCCTGCTGCTGCAGTATCTCTTCCTCGGCTTTACGCCAACCATCCTGCCGCTGGCGGCATCGCTGTTGCTCCTGCTCGTGAACGTGGCGTGGATGGGGGCCGCCGCGATGGTTTTGGGCGCGAGATTTCGCGATGTCGGTCAGCTGATAGCCAATCTGCTGCAGATCACCTTCCTGTTGACCCCAATCTTGTGGCCCCCCTACTTCTTGGGGCGGTTTGAATACCTGCTGCTGCTCAACCCCTTCCATCATTTGCTGTCCACCGTCGGCGCCGCCGCCATCGGCAATGTGGCCCCCGCCGTCAATTGGTGGGTCAGTCTTGCCATGGCCCTCACCGGGGGATTAGCCTCGGTCGGACTATACCGCTGGTCACGTCCCCGCTGGCCATACTGGATCTGATGATGGCCAGGCTTGAACTGCAGGACGTGACCGTCACCTATCGGCTCTACGATGCCGAGGGCCGCTCGTTCACCAGATCACTGCTGAAGGGAGCCGGTGGCTCCGGCGCCATGACCGTCTCGGCGCTGGACAGCATGAGCCTGAGCATCGAGGCCGGCAGCCGCATCGCGGTCCTCGGCTCGAACAGCTCGGGCAAGACCACCCTATTGCGGGTCATGGCCGGTCTGCTGCCCCCAAAATCGGGAACCATTCTTCGAGACGGCAAGCCCGGCGCCGTGTTCGGCATGGGTTTTGGCGTCGATCCGGAAGCAAGTCTGGGCGACCTGGCTCTGGCGCAGGGATTGCTGATGGGCCTGACGCTGGCCGAGGCTTCCGCCAAGGTCCGTCACATCCTCGAGTTCTCCGGCGTGAGCGACCATGGGATGTCCAAGGCCCGGATCACACCGCCGGGAATCCTCGCTCGGCTCGGTATAGCCTCCGCCCTGTGCCTGGATGCGGACATCATCTTGCTCGATGAAGTCCTCGAACTGGTGGACCCGGTATTTCACCAGCGGGTCCTGGATGAAATGGAGCAACGGTTACGGCGAGGAGCGATCCTGATCGTCGTCGACCGCTCACGCGATCTGCTGTCACGCTTCTGCTCGGAGGCCCTTCTGCTCCGCGACGGGCGGATAGCCATGCGGGCACCGCTGGCGGAGGCTTTTCACAATTCCGCCGTTAGCCAGACCTTCTGATTGGTTGGATAAGCTATTCGTGCTAATTGCTGTCGCCTACGAGGAAACTGGGGATCGGTAACGCTCAATGGGCTTGCGTCAAGGGATGAACATCGTTGTCACTGGTGGAGCTGGCTTCATCGGTTCAACCCTGGTCCGACGCCTGCTGGACCTGGGATGTTCCGTTTCCGTGATTGACGACCTGTCCGGCGGACGGGAGGAAAACCTACCCAATCATCCTGGGGTTACCCTGCACCGCCTGCGGATTGGCACCGACACGGCCGATCAGGTCGAGGCCGTGGTGGCGGACGCCGACATGGTTTATCACTTGGCCAGCCCCATCGGTGTCGCCCTGGCGCACCAGGCCCGTTACGAGGTGGTCGAGAATATCCTGAGTTCGGGAATTGCCGTCGTCAGAGCATGTAAAGCGCATCGGCGCCCGCTGGTACTCACGTCAAGTTCGGAAATTTACGGCGGCGGTCTGCCGCGGCCCTTGCGCGAGGCAGACCCCTCCTGTCTCGACATCGCCCCCCGCTGGGGCTATGCCAGTGCCAAGATGGCGTTAGAGCAGATGGGCGCCGGCCTTTGCCTGGAACATGGGGTGCCTGTCTGGCTGATCCGCCCCTTCAACATCGCGGGTATTCGCCAGCGGTCGGAGACGGGATTGGTGGTCGCCTCCTTCGTGGCTGCCGCCATGCAGAACCGCCCCCTTGATGTTCACGGCGATGGTTCGCAGCTCCGGAGCTTTCTGCACGTGGAAGATGCCGCCGATGCGCTGATGGCTGTGACGTCGGCCGCATCCCTGGCCGGGCGCCCAATCAATATCGGCAGCGAATCGCCCATCACGATTGGCGCCCTCGCCCGGCTGGTTCTGGATATTGTCGGAAGCGCCTCTCCTATCATCCAGACGCCGTACGACGACATGTTCGATGGGTTATTTACCCACGCAACATCGCGAATCCCTGACATCGGATTGATTAAGGGGGCCACGGACTGGCGCCCCCACCGGTCCCTCGATGACGCCATCCGAGATTGCTGGCGCGGCATGGCCGACGACACCCCCCGGCTACCCCCGACGACCGTCTCCCGGTTGTAACTTGGCAGCCGCCGGCTTCCTCCCCATCCTCATCGCCATACCGGCGGCGGCGGCAGGCACTTGGCTGCTGGCCAAGCTGGCCCACCGCCTGGGAGCCGTGGCTCGTGTCGCACCCGACCGCTGGCATCAGACCGGCGCGGTCCCGCGTCTGGCCGGTCCGGCCCTGCTTCTCGCCACCGCCCCGTGGCAGGAGCCGGGTGACCTGGCCGTGCTTGGCCTTGTGTGCGCCATCGGCAGTTGGGATGACATCCGACCGATGTCGCCCGCCGTGAAGGCCCTTTGCCTGTTGGCCGCGGCCGGCCTCGCCATTGGCGTGACCGGCCTCTGGTGGGCCGGCCCCGCGCTGTGGCTGGTGGCCAACGCCCTCAATCTGCTGGACCACGCCGACGGCGTCGCGGCGGCGACGGCGGCAGCCGCGTTCCTGGGGCTGAATGGAGACCCGGGCTTGGCCGCAGCCGGGGCCTGCGCCGGTTTCTTGTTGTTCAACTACCCGCCCGCCCGGGCCTTCATGGGCGACAGCGGCAGTTTAACCCTGGGCGCCATGATCGTTATGCTGGGCGCCAAGCCCGGTGGGCTGGGCACCATCGCGGCCTGGTGCGCCATCCCCCTGGCGGATGCCATTCGGGTCACTCTTTGCCGCATCGCCCGTGGCCAGAAGCCCTGGGTAGGAGGCACGGACCATTCCGGCCACATCTTGCTGCGCGCCGGCATCCCCCCTCGCCTTCTCCCCTTGGGCTATTTCTTGGTGGCCGGTGCCGTCGGGTTGCTTCTGCGGCCGGAATAAAGCCCGCGCAGCAGAAGCTTAAGGTCGCCCACCCCCACCTTGGCGGTGATCAGCGCGAAACGCAGCCACAGCAGAGCCGAGGTCAGAGTCAAAGCCCATAGCGGGTACGAGGCGCGGAAGTGCTTATGGAAATAGTAACTTGTGCTGCGCGTCTTGTGCCATTCCACAAAGGTACGCGGCACGTCGCTTGTGCTCAGGTAGTGGTATATGGGGACGCTGCCGCAATACATGACCCTGCCGCCGGCATGGCCGATGCGAATACATAGATCCGCGTCATCAAAATGGATGAACATGTTGTCATCCATGCCATTGACCGTCTCATAATGCCGTTTGCGGATCATCATGAAGGCCCCCGATACGGTCGGCACCTCCACCACGTCGTGGACATCCTCATCTTCGTGCCGATGCAGGCGCTGGAAATAGGGATGCTCCGGAAACAATCGGTCGAGGCGCGATAATTCCACGAACGCCCGCCAAGGGCTCAGAATTTCGCGCCTTCCCCCCCGTTGCTCGGTACCGTCCATATTGAGGAGGCGCCCCCCGAAGAGCCAGGCGTCGGAATGGGTAGACATGATCTCCCCCATCCGCAACAGCGTGTCCGGGGGAAGGATCAGATCCGGGTTGACGAAGGCAAGGGTCTGCCCTCGGGCGGCGGCGGCACCGCGGTTGCAGCCGGCGGCAAAGCCAACATTGCGAACCGGACGGATCAGCCGCACCCGGTCATCCCCCGAGGCCAGCCGGTCCAGCCACCCGACCGTGTCGTCGTCATTACCGTTGTCAACGACGATCAGCTCGGTCAGGCCGGATTGGGACAGAACCGCCGGGATGCTCTCACGCAGGGAAACACCCGTCCGATAGGTGACCATCACGGCAGAGACGTCCAGGTGCGGCGCCTCCCCGCTCAGATACGTCCGCCACTCTTCGTTCATCTGTGATTCCAGCTTATGAAACAGGGCCCTTCCGCCCCCATTGGCCAACGGCCGGGACGATAGCACAGACACCTTCCCTCGCCGCCCGAATTTTGCCCGCCACCTCCCGGCCTCCTTGCGCGTCGAGCCTCAAGCGCCTCCCAATCCTCAATCCGGCTATTCTCGGCGGAGGCCGGATCAGTCACACCTAGGCGCTCCAACCGAAGATGACTATAGTCGGGCGCCATTATGCGTCGCGTCGGAGGAGATATTCCGCGGACATCTTCGGCGGAAATATTCGATGGTGGAGGGCCGATGACGGGTAATTCAAAGCATCAGGACAAAACGGCGAGCGTTGAGTTGGTGGAAAGGCGGCTGGGCCGTCAGAATTCGAAACTGTGCCTCTATCTGGATTGGATCCGGAATCAAGCCGGAGTCGAGGTCAGGGAATATTTCACCGTCACGTCCTGTGATCATCGGGAACGAGACGCCATTCACCCGCTGAGCACCCCAACCGGCGTCGGAATCCTGCCCATCCGCGAGGGTCAGGTCGGGCTGATTCGGACCTTTCGCCATCCGATTCGCGATTGGGTCTGGGAAGTGCCACGAGGGTTCGCCGATGAGAACGAGGACATTCGCACCGCAGCAACCCGCGAGCTTCTGGAGGAAACCGGGCTGGAATGCGCCCCGGATGATATGGTCGAATTGGGCTTTCACCATCCCGAGGCCGGTATTCTGCGAGCCCGCATCGCAATTTACGCGGCGACCCGTTGTGCCCTGAAAGCGGAACCGGAAACGGGTGAGATTGGCTTGGGAGATCTTGCCTGGATCCCCTTCGATACGGCCCTGGCCATGGCCGATCAGTCAGAGATTCAGGACCCGACCACATGCATCGCCCTTTATCGGCTTTTGCGAATCGGGCACATCGACGCAAGAAAAGACAAGCGCGCATAAGACCGGGGCAGCAAGAATGGTATTCACAGCACCAATATTTCTGATGTTCTTTTTACCTGTGTTTATAATATTCTATATTGTTGCGCCAAACGTCAGAATTAAGAACATCACAACACTAGCGTTCAGCATTTTTTTCTTTGCCTGGGGCGAGCCGGTTTTTATCGGCTACGTCCTCGTCGGCACGGCAATCGACTATCTGGCGATCAAAGTCGGATGCGCCCCGGAACGCCCGACCAGCCAGCGCCGACGGGCCTTGGTTCTGGCGGTGACGATCAATGTGGCTGCACTGCTGTATTTCAAATACGCCAATTTCTTCATGGCCGAGACGACGCCGCTGCTGGCCCAGGCGGGCTGGTCGCTGGGAGAGTGGCGCAAGATCGCCCTGCCGCTCGGGATCTCGTTCATCACCTTCCACAAGATCAGCTTCGTGGTCGACCTCTACAAGGGGCGCGCCCCCCCCCCTCGGAACTTCCTGGATGCGCTCCTCTATATCTTTCTTTTTCCCCAGCTCATTGCCGGACCGATCGTCCGGTACCACGATATCGGCGACCAAATCATCGACCGATCCAGCTCTGCCGACGACGTCCTGGCCGGGTTCCAGCGCTTCGCCATGGGGCTGGTAAAGAAGGTCCTGATTGCCGACCAGGTGGCGGTGATGGTCCAATCCGTTGCCCAGACCCCCTCCGCCGATTTGCCATGGGAATATGCCTGGTTGGGAGCACTGGCCTACACCGTTCAAATCTATTTCGACTTCTCCGGCTATTCCGATATGGCCATCGGCATGGCGAGAATGATGGGCTTTCGCTTCCCGGAAAACTTCAACCGACCGTACACGGCAACCAGCGTGACTGACTTCTGGCGCCGCTGGCACATGACGCTGTCGCGATGGATGCACGAATACCTGTATGTCCCCCTGGGCGGTAATCGGGCCAGTCTGGCGCGGACCTTCGCCAATCTGTGGATCGTCTTCCTGCTCTCGGGCTTCTGGCATGGCGCCGCCTGGACCTTCGTCGCCTGGGGCGCCTTCCACGGCTTCTTCCTGTCGTTAGAGAAGGCCGCCGCCCATTTTCCCTGGAAGCCGTCAATTCCGGCGCAGGCCCGGCAGGCCGCCACCTTTCTGATCGTATTGAACGGCTGGGTCCTGTTTCGGGCCGACTCGTTATCCCAGGCCATGAGCCTGTGGGCGCGCATGTACGGCTTGGGACCGGCGCCGGCGACGCCGCAGCAACCCTTCTGGTTGATGTTCGAGCCTCAGGGACTTGTCTGCTTGGTCGTGGGCTTGGTGTTGGGCCTGGCTCCGTCGCGCCGGCATCCGGCCTTGCCACCGGCCCTCCTCGCACACCCCGCGGTGCGCCTTACCACCGGCGGCCTGCTGCTGACGGCCGGACTGGCCGGCGCATTCAGCGGCAACTACTCCCCCTTCCTCTACTTCAGGTTCTGAGGTCAGCGCGATGCCACTCCGCAAGATCGCCACTTGGCTGCCGCGTCTTCTGGCCCTGTGCGCCATCGCCCTCATGGCCCTACCCGGCGCCCAATACCTCTTCCAGCCGTTCCGGCCACCGTCAATCAGGGAGCATTTGCCCGCGCCTCCCGCCATGCCGGGCCTGTCCATCTCCTCCTTCCTGGATGGTTCGCTGCAAAGCTGGGTCACGGCGGTCCTGGCACGCGACAGCTCGGCGCGGCCATTTGCGCTGACCGCCCGCAACGAGGCGTTTCTCCGCCTGTTCCCGACACGGCCCAATAGATTTTACACCTACGCCGAGCCGATGGGATTCTACCCCGTCGATACCATCCGCCGTCTGAACTATGATCTCCGCAACGGCGCTGCCGTCGCCACGGTTTACCGCGAGGCGGCAGAGCGCGTGAAATTGCTGCAGAGGCTGCTCGCGGCCAAGGGCGTCGTATTGATGGTCGTCGCCCCACCGCCCAAAGTGCGCCTGTATCCGGAATACCTGGAGAGCGGATGGCTGGATGCCCCCGCCACGGAAATCTGGTCGCGAAGCCCCCCCCAATACAGCAATGCCCTCGCCGCCCAAGGCGTGCTGGGATTGAATGTATTTGAAATGCTGTGGCGCGATCGGGGGGGCTATCCCTGGCCGTTCTTCGCCACCACCGGCTTCCACTGGTCGTTCTGGACCGGCTGCATGGTTACGGCCCGCCTCTTCGAGACCCTGGACGGCATGAGCGGCCGCCCCTGGCCAGGCGTCGATTGCAGCGAAACCAAGGTTGACCAGGCCTCGGGGCCTGATACCGACATCGCGGTCGTGCTGAACATCGTGGCGCCCACAAGACTCCTGAGGCCCACTCCGTTCGTGACCGCTAAGCGCCGTTCCACCGCGGGAGGCGAGGGCCGGAAACTGCTGGTCATAGGCGACAGCTACTCCGACCAGATCGTCTATCACGCCCTACGCCTGCTCGGCCCGGCCAACGTGGTTTTCTGGGACTATTTCGCCAAACAACGGACTTTCAACGACAAGATGGAAGCAACCATCACCGACCTGTCTAAGGATGGCGTCGTGCGCCGCCTCGTGGAGAATGACTTCGATGCGGTCCTGGTGGTGACCTCGGACGGCAATGTGTCACGCGACAATCCCAGCAGGGGTGAATTCGGCTTCACATCAGCAGCCCTGACCGAATTGCTCTCCCGGCCTGGGACCGGGGGGCAACTACCGGACGCCGCCTTTGTCGAGGGCTGGCGCCCCCATGAGACATTCCGCGAAATCGCCGCCCCGCAGGCCGCACTGGCCTTCGTCGGCCCGGGCGGCATGGTCGATCGCATGACCCTGAGTATGACCTGGCAGGCGGCTCCGGCCGATTCCGCCGCCCTTGACCTGGACGTGACGGTCAAAGGAGTGCCGGTGGGAACCCTGACGGTCCCGCCTTCGGGTGGCGAGGTTTCCGTCTCCGTCCCCCGTGGTGCGGCCGGAAGCACCGAATTCATCTCCGTAACCCTCTCCCCCAAAGGGAATACGGCCGGTTATCGCCTGACCGGTGCCCGGGTTTCATTCTTCCGTTGATGGTGGGGCGGGTCCGTCCGGTCCACCTTGCAGCCATCCGCCCTTTGGATTACTGTCCCCCGGCTTCGCGCACGGATCATACGGCACGGAGTGAGAGGGAGACAGAATGTCTGGCGGAGAGCACCGTCTATGGAGTCCAGGCCTGCGTTGATCTTCATCGGCTTGGTTTGGGCTCGCGCCAAGGCGGACTTTGGCTCTCGCTATGCGGGCTCGGCCCTTGGGACTCTCTGGAACGCCCTTCAGCCCATCCTGACGATCGCTGTCTTCTCCGCCGTGTTCGAGACCATTCTGCGCGTTCGGCTGCCGAAGGGCGACTTGCCCTTTGGCTACACCTTGTACCTCTGCGCGGGCTATTTTCCGTGGCTCGCGTTCAGCGAATCGATGACCCTGGGGGCCGGCGCATTCCTGCGAAATGCCCAGTTCATCCGTAAAATGCCGGTGCCAGCCTATCTGTTTGTTGCCGATGTGGTGCTGACGTCCTTCATCTTCCTCGCGGTCAATTTCGCCATTTTCCTCCTGCTCTCGATCTTCGCCGGCAACCCGGTATCCCTGACTTGGGCGCTGATCCCGATCATCTTCCTGGTTCTGTGGGTCTACACATATTGCCTCGGCCTGATCGTCGGGCTGGTGAACACCTATTTCCGGGATGTCGGACTGGCGGTTCCGATCATTCTGCAGCTGTGGATGTGGATGACGCCCATCGTATACCCGATTGAAGCCGTGCCGGAATCGTTCCAAAAACTTCTGATGATCAACCCGCTGACACCGGTCTTGGCAATGTTGCGCGACGCGACCCTTAACGGACGGATGCCGGCCCGTCATGATCTGACCTTGACTGCCTTGTGGACAATCGTGTTGATCGCATTGGCGACGCTTGCTTGGCGACGGTTGGGCCGTGACGTGAGAGACCTGCTATGAGCGCGGCGGATCGGCCTTCCGCCCACCGGGAGGCGGTGTCCTTATCGGTTCGGAATCTTTCAAAATTCTTCAAGATCTACCGGAACTCCGGCGACCGCCTGAAGGAATGGTTCCGTCTGGGCAGGTCGCCACGTCATGAAAAATTCTGGGCTTTGCAGGATGTCAGCCTGACCCTGCGGCAGGGTGAGTGCCTGGGGATCGTTGGCGTCAACGGCTCGGGCAAGAGCACTCTCCTGAAGATTCTGGCGGGCACGATGGAGGCCTCGGCCGGTGACGTCGAGGTCAACGGGCGCTGCTACGCCCTGCTGGAACTGGGAACCGGCTTCAATCCCGACGTCAGCGGCCGCGACAATATCACGCTGGCCGCCAGCATGTTGGGCGTCAAGCCGGAATGGGTGGCTAAACGGGTCGACGATATCATCGAGTTCAGCGGCCTGGGCGAGTTCATCGACCGGCCGCTCAGAACCTATTCGTCTGGCATGATGGTCAGGCTGGGCTTTTCCATTTTTGCCTTCATCGACCCCGACATCCTGATCATCGATGAGGCCCTGTCGGTGGGTGACGTCGCCTTCCAGCTGAAATGCATCCGCCGGATGGAAGACCTTATCTATCAAGACCAGCGCAGCGCCATCATCATTTCACACGACACCAACGCGCTGGAGCGGTTTTGCGACCGGGTCATTTGGCTTGACCAGGGCCGCGTGCGGATGGAAGGCGAGCCGTCCGAGGTCGTCAATGCTTATATTATGGCCAATTCCACAGGGGCTCTGTCCGAACACGAACAGGCCATCTCGGTGCCGGCGCAGACGCCGCCCGGCGTCAGACTCCCGGTCAGCGATGCGGCGGCGCTGTTCCTGTCGGATCAGGCTGAAATCGTGCAATTGTGGGCGGAAGACAAAGCCGGCGGCTGGATCGTATCGGCGTCTTCCGACCAGGAGTTCACCCTGTGCTACCAGGCCCGGCTCCATGTGGAATTGACCGGGCCGGTATTCGGTATCAGGATGGTCAATGGTCGTGGCGACGTGGTCGTGTCGACCAACACGTTTCTCGAGGGGCTGGACGACGCCACGTTCCATCCCGGAGACGAAGTGATGTTGCGCTGGCCCATCCGAGCAGGCTTGATGCCTGGGCACTATTTCGTGTCCTGCGGCATTTCCAAGCGGGAAGACCCCCACGACTTCCTGGTCCGCCACCTCGACGCCTACCATTTCACCATCCAGGGGGAGGCCAGGGGGAGCGGGTTCGTCACCATCAGCGGCAAGCCGGTGATAAGCCGATGAGCGGGATAACCTCCCGAGATCCGGTCTTCCTCCTGGGGATCCCACGCTCGGGGACAACCCTGCTGGCCCGGCTGCTGACCAATCACCCCGAGGTCATGGCTCCGCCCGAGCCATGGATCATGCTGGCCATCGAGCAGCTTGGCTGCGTCGACCGTCGCCATCCGGCCGATTGCCAGCTGGTCGGCCAGGCGACGGACGAATTCCTCGACGATTCCTTGCGGATCGAAGTTGCCCGAGCGGCCGCCCGGGCGGCCTATGATGGGCACCTCCAGCGGGCCGGCAAGTCTGTCTTCGTGGACAAGACACCGCGCTATCACTTGATCGTCCCCTTTCTGCGGCGTGTGTTCCCCAGCGCCAATTTCCTTGTTCTGTTGCGCAATCCCCTGGCCATCGCCGCCTCATTCCATGACACCTGGAATATTGATGTGGCCAAGATCCTCCGAGAGGGTCGGGACCATCCGGCAGCCTTTGATGTCGTCCAGGGCCTTGGAGTGCTTGCAGATCTCGTCGCGACGGATGATCCCCGCGTTCACTCCATCCGCTACGAGGACCTTGTGCGCGCCCCCAACACTGTGATGCCGCAAGTGTTTGACTTCCTGGGGCTCGACCCCCTTGCCGTTCCCGAGAACAGCATGGCGACGATCCCATTCGCGCCTCCATCCGCGCTCGGCGACCAGAAAATAAACAAGGAAAAAGTAGTTCACGACCTGTCGATCGATATGTGGAGGGAAAGTCTCTCAGACGCCGACAAGGAGGCCATTGCGGACGCCCTGGGTGCCGATACTCTCCGACGGCTCGGGTATGGGAAGCTGTACGATGAATTTGGCAGCCCAGGGCAAGCGGATCCCGACAGAATATCGGGCGAACGTCTTGCGTCGCGCTGGCATGATTTAGCTCTCGTCCGTGGAAGGGGGCGACCACTCGGCGACCATCTGCAAGCCAATTCCGCAGCCGCCCTGCACAATGACTCGGACCTGGCCCAGAATGTCGCCGTACTGTCCGCGGCCTTGGCCGACAGGGAGGCTGATAGCGTCGCCCGCGGCCTCCAGATCGAGGAACTCACCGCCCTGATCAGGGAAATCGAGATTGATCGCGCCGCCTGCGGCAGTCAGATCGAGGAACTCACCGCCCTGATCAAGGAAATCGAGATTGATCGCGCCGCCCGTGGCCGTCAGATCGAGGAACTCACCGCCCTGATCAAGGAAATCGAGATTGATCGCGCCGCCCGCGGCAGTCAGATCGAGGAACTCACCGCCCTGATCAAGGAAATCGAAGTCAACCGTGCTGCTCAAGGGTAATCCGCCGGCAATCCCCCAGGAAATGAGGGAATTACCACGGGAGCGGTAGATATGCCCCGGCATGCGGGGGCTTGCGCCATGCCGCTTACCCCTTGCTTACCCGCCTCATCCGCCAGATCCCAGCCCCGGAATCAAAAACGCCGCCAACCTATTGGGTTTGCGGCGTTTCTTTGTTGCGGGGGCATGCGGCGCCCCCTCTCCCCAGCGCCATCAAGTCCCGATACTTGACCTGCAATTCGTCCAGGCCCTCCACCCGGTCGGGATCGACGATGATGCAATCCACCGGGCAATGCTCAATGCATTGCGGGTAGTCGTAGTGGCCGACGCATTCGGTGCAGCGGTTGGGATCGATCACGAAGATCTCCTCGCCCTGGGTGATGGCCTCGTTGGGGCATTCCTGCTCGCAGACGTCGCAATTGATGCACTGGTCGGTGATCAGCAGGGCCATGGGCGGAGTCTCCTTGGTCAGATGAGCAGGTAGAGGGCGGCCAGCCCCGCCGACAGGCCGGTGAAGACGATCCTGGCGCGGACACCCGGCGCCAGGACCCACCCCAGCATTCCGCTCCAGGCGAGGCCCAGGGCGACAAAGACCGACCGCAGCCAGGGCAGCAGGTCCAGGCGCTCCACCAGGGCCAGAGAATGCTCGACCGCCCCCAGGAACAGCCCGAACCCGGCCAGGGGGATCAGGGCATAGGCCAGACGCATCCATCCCCGTCGTCCCGCCGCCAGCAGCAGCCACGCGGCGACGGCGCCGCCCAGCCCCAGGGCCACGGCCGGGATGGCGACAATATCGCCGGTCCAATGAAATCCGGCGAAGCTCAGGCCCACCAGCACGAAGCAGATGCCCACCGCGTCCCAGGGCCGCGCCTCGTCGTCCCGGAGCGTGGCGATCTCCGAGCCCAGGGGCCGCCACGCCAGTTCCACCGCCCCGCGATGGCCCGAGCAGCGGCCGCACATGTTGCACTTCTCGTTGCTGGTCAGCCGCCGTACATCCAGCAGCAACGGGCAGTCCACCGGCTTTGGCGCTGGTCGCGGCGCCGCGTCCCAGCGGGCGCGATCCACCTTGAAATGCAGGACCGAGGCCCGCGCCAGCAGCGAGAACACGCTGCCCGCCGGGCAGAGATAGCGGCACCACACCCGGCGCCCCCGTCCAAACCACAACCCGGTGGCCAGGGCGAGGAGCGACATGCCGCCCACCGCCGCCAAGGTACCCCAGGCGGAGCGATGAGCGTCGGCGGCATCGCCGAACAGGGTGACGGCGGCAAAGGCCAGCAGCGGCCACCAGCCCCAGCGCAAGGCTTCGGGGGGCTTGGCGCCCTTGCCATGCCGGCTGGCGCATTCGGTGACGGTGCCGTCGGGGCACAGTACGCCGCACCAGAACTGGCCGAACACCATCACCGACAGGATCACCGCCGGCCACCAAATTCCCCAGAACACCACCTCAGCCACCCGGCCCAGACCGCTGGCCGGGATTACGACCGGCCCCAGCAACAAGACGAAATACACCGCCGCCATGGCCCATTGGACCATGCGGATAAGGTCCTGGCGACGGTGAAGAAAGTCGCCGACCGCCTTCATGCCCCCAAGCCTTTCATGCCAGCGCGTCCAGGGCACGGCGGGCCGATTTGCGCACCTCGACGTCAGCATCGTTCAAGGCCTCGGTCAGGGCGGGGACGGCCGCCGGGTCGCCGATGGCGGCCAGGGCGCCGGCGGCCTCGCGCCGCAGATTGCCGATGACGTGGGACAATTGGGCGATCAGGGCAGGCACCGCCGCGCCTGCCCTAAGCCGGCCCAGGGCCACCGCCGCCTTCTGGCGCACCTGCCAGTATTGGTCTTCAAGGGCGACGATCAAGCCATCGGCCGCTTCGGCGGGCAGCAGCTTGCCCAGGGTGACCGCCGCCTCTTCCCGCGTCTGCCAATCGGCATCGCCAAGGGCGCGCAGCAGGGCGGGCGCCGCCGCGTCCGGCGGGGCGAATCCCAGGGCCCCCACGGCGGCGCGGCGGACCTCGGCATCGCCATCCACCACCACCCGTTCGGCCAGCCCCGCCACGGCGCGGTGGTGGCGCAGATAGCCCAGCACGCGGACCGCCTCCAGCCGGACCGAGGCCAGGGGATCGCCGAGAGCGTCCAGGGCCGGTTCCAGCGCGCCCTCCTGGCGCAGCTTGCGCAAACCGGCCAGGATGGCCGCCCTTGCTTCCCCCCGCGCCCCTTCCAGTCGGGCCAGCAGCGCCGGCCCGGCGGCCTCGTCGAGGATTTCGGCCAGGGATTCGGCCGCCGCCGCCCGGATTTCGGCCTCGGCATCCTCCAGGCGATCGGCCAGGGCGTTGACGCCGTCTTCGGAGGCGTCGCCATCCAGGGCCTTGACCGCTTCCAGCCGCACGCCCACGTCGTCGTCGCGGCTGGCTTGGGCGAACAGGCCGGGATGATCGTGCGCCCAGTCCGCCGCCTGCATCACCGCGATGCGGCGGATGTCAGGATCGGGCTGATCCAGGGCGGCGGTCAGGGCGGCGATTTCGGGATCGGGCATGAAAGCCTCAGCGCAGCAGGTAGGGGATGGAGACGGTGATGGCCTTGGTTGGGCAATCGTGCTGACAGGGCAGGCAGTACCAGCACTCGTCATAGGCCATGTGCACCTTGCCGTCCGGGCCAAGGGCCAGGATGTCGGTGGGGCAGACGTCGATGCAGGTGCGGCAGCCCTTGGCGGCGATGCACTTGTCGGGATCGATGGTGACGGAGGGTTGGGCGAGATGGGGCATGGGGGTCACTCCGCAGCCGTATCGATGCGCAATTCGTTATAGGCATTCCGCTCATCGTCCCCGACCGGCACGATGTAGGGGTCGACGGGGCGCTTGAAGAGTTCTGGCCGCCCGTCGGCACCCTTTTTGACCTCGACGAAGCAGAACCACTCGGCGTCGTTCCTGAAGTCGAAATCGGTGCGGTAGTGATAGAGGCCCCAGCGGCTTTCGGCGCGGTAGAGCGAGGCCAGGGCGGCCAGTTCGGCGCAATCGACGATGGCGTAGATCTCCAGCGCCCGCATCAGCTCGTGGGGCGTGTTGGCCTTGAGGCGCTTCAGGTCCTCGCGGATCTCGGCGAAGCGGACGAGGCCGATCTCCATCTTGCGGGTCACCTTGGGTGGCTGCAGGTAGTCGTTGACCATGCGGCGCAGCTTGTATTCCACCTGGGCGGGCTCCAGCCCCTCCTCGCGCAGCAGCGGCGCGAAGACCCGTTCGCGCTCGGCCGCCACCTGGGCCTCGTCCAGGTCTGGCAATTCCAGCCCGGCCACGTAATCCACCGCGTCCTGGCCAGCGATGGCGCCGAACACCATGGCGCCCAGCATGTAATTGTGGGCGACGTTGCACAGATCGCCGGCGGCGTAGAGGCCGGGCACCGTGGTCCGCGCGTTCTCGTCCACCCAGACGCCCGAGGCGGAATGGCCGCCGCACAGTCCGATCTCGGAGATGTGCATCTCCACCAGATCATGGCGGTAATCGGTGTGGCGGCCCTGATGGAACAGGCCGCGGGTCGGGCGCTCGGTAATGTGCAGCACGTTCTCGATCTTGGTGACGGTCTCGTCGGCCAGATGGTCGAGCTTGAGGAAGACGGGACCATTGCCGCTTTCCAGCTCGCGCCAGAATTCCAGCATCATCTGGCCCGACCAGTAATCGCTCTTGATGAAGCGCTCGCCTTTGGCGTTGACGGTGAAGCCGCCGAACGGGCCGGTGACATAGGCGCAGGCCGGGCCGTTATAATCCTTGATCAGCGGATTGATCTGGAAGCACTCCAGCCCCGACAATTCGGCGCCGGCGTGATAGGCCATGGAATAGCCGTCGCCGGCATTGCAGGGATTCTCGTAGGTGCCGAACAGATAGCCCGAGGCGGGAAGGCCCAGGCGCCCCGCCGCGCCGGTGCACAACACCACGGCCTTGGCACGGATCACCACGAACTCGCCGGAACGGGACTCCAGCGCCAGGGCGCCGGCGATACGGCCATCGGACGCGGTCAGCAGCCGGGTGGTGGTCAGGCGGTTGCTGACCTCGACCCCCAGCTTCTTGATTTGCTTGAAGATGTGCTTCTTGATGGCGTAGCCCTCGGGCATGGGCAGGACGTAGGAGCCCATGTGGTGGACCTTCTTCACCGCGTAATCGCCGATCTCGTCCTTCTCGAACTTGACGCCCCAGGAATCCAGCTCGCGGATCATGGCTTCCGAGCGGGAGGCATAGGCCATGATCGTCTTCTGGTTGACGATGCCGTCATTGGCGATGGTGATTTCCTTGACGTATTGCTGGGGCGTGGCGTGGCCCTTGATGACGGCGTTGTTGACGCTGTCCATGCCCTCGGCGATGGCGCCCGCCCGCTTGACGTTGGCCTTGTCCAGCAGCAGCACCTTCAGCGCCGGGTTCTTCTCCTTGGCCTTGATGGCGGCCAGGGGACCGGCGGTGCCGCCGCCGATCACCAGGATATCGGTCTCCACCTGACGGGTCTTGATTTCAGTCTGCGGCATGGGGCGGTCCTTGCAAAGAGAGCGGGTCTTGACCTCACCTTGCCCGAGCCCGCCCCCGCCGTTGAGCAACTAATTGCCCGCGATTTCGACGTCGCCGCGATGGGTGGCCTAGCCGGCCCGTCGGAGAAGATGGAATCCCAGCTCCATGCCGGACGCGATGCCGCCAGCGGTGACGATGCGTCCCGCATCGACGATCCGGGCCCGGCTGAGCCGGCAGGTGGGCACCAACTGGGCCAGCCGGTCAATGGGAAGCGTGCCGATGCCTAGGGCCTCCAGCCGGTCGGGGTTCTTGCGGTTGGTGGCGGCCAGACCGTCCAGCAGACCCATGCGGGCATAGACCCACGACCCGGTGCAGACGGAGGTCAGCCGGCGAGTCTCCGGCAGGTCACGGACATAGTCGTGGAGGCGGCGGTTGTGCGGCTCCTGCTTCAGGCCGGCGCCACCACCCAGAAGCCGCGCCAGGTGATCGAACGCCTGACGCGCTATTACGAGCACGAGAACTCCAACATCCACCGCGCCGCCCATGCCCTGGCGGCCCGCTCTACCGACGCCTACGAGGCGGCCCGTGAAAAGACCCGGCGCATTCTCAATGCCGGCTCCACCGAGGAGATCGTCGTCACCTGGATGGAGCTCCACGCCAACATCGCGCCCTGGCATCAATGGCTGCCGCACCGAGGACATCGGCAAGGCCCTCGACGGCGAGGGCCTTGCCGTGCGCTCCGGCCATCACTGCGCCCAGCCCATCCTGCGCCGCTTCAGCGTGGAATCCACGGTGACGCCTCCCGTCGGGGCGGGGAGCGTAAATCCTTGTCTGTCATCCTGAGCGCAAGCCAAGGATCTTTCAGCCTGAAGCGGCCGACGCCTTGGCTTGAAAGCCCCTTCGCCAAGGCTCAGGGTGACAGCTTGTTTCTGATTTAGCGCACGATACTTCAGATGTCGTACATCAGCACCGTTTCGGCGCGCGCCTTGCTGACCCGCATGTCGGCCAGCGAGGTGTTGTCGGGAATGGCGGCGATGGCGTCGCGCACATCCTGCATGACGGCGCGGACCGTGCAGGCCGCCTCGTCCGGGCAATCCTCGCACGGGCGATAGGCAGTGCGCGACACGCACGGAATGGGGGCCAGAGGGCCGTCCAGGATGCGGACGATATCGCCCACCATGATCCGCTCGGCCGGGCGGGCCAGCACGTAGCCGCCGCCCTTTCCCTTCTTGGACGACAGCAGCCCCTGGTTCTTCATCTCGAGAAGAATGGCGTCGAGAAACTTCTTGGGGATGTGCTCGGCCTCGGCCACATCGGCGATCAGACATGGCCCCAACCCCTCGTGGCGGGCCAAGTGAACCATGGCCTTCAGGCCGTATTTCGCCTTGCTTGAGAGCATAACCCCATCCAATCAATAGACTGATAGGAAAGACCAGCTTTCCGTCCCGGTCAAGCCGCCAGTTTGCGCCGCAGGTGATTGAGCAGATCCATGCGGGTCACCAGCCCCAGGAATCGCTCGCCATCGACCACGATGGCCACCCAGCCGCGATCGAACAACGGCAGCAGCCGTTCCGGCGGCGTTTGGGGCGTCACGGTCTCTATCTTGCGGGTCATGGCGTCCCTCACCGGCAGGTCGAAGCCGAACTTGCCCTCGGCCAGGGCGATCAAAACGTCGGATTCGTCCAGCAGCCCGATGCAGCGATCCCCCACCACCACCGGCACCTGCGACACGTCGTTGACCCGCATGCGGTTGTAGGCGGTGGACAGGGTGTCGTCGGGGCGCACGGTGATCGCCGCCCCTTCGTCATGGCGCCGCGAGATGAGATCGCGCAGATCGCCATGCTCGTCTCGCTGCAGCAACCCCTGGTCGGCCAGCCAGGATTCGTCGTGCAGGCGCGACAGGTGGCGGTTGCCCGCGTCGCAGACCAGGGTCGCTACCCGCTTGGGCGCGGTCTGCTCGCGGCAATAGCGAAGCGCTGCGGCCAGCAGGGTGCCCGACGACGAGCCGACCAGCAGCCCCTCGATCCTCAGCACCAGCCGCGCCGTGGCGAAGCTTTCCCGGTCCGAGACCGAATAGGCGCGAGTGACGCGGGAAAAGTCGCTGACCATGGGGATGCTGTCGCCGCCAATGCCTTCCACCAGCCACGACCCGGCCTCTCCCACCCGGCCGGTGCGGACGTAATCGGCCAGCACCGAGCCGCGCGGGTCGGCCAGCACCATCTCGGTCGCGGGCGACCGGCGGGCAAAGAAGCGTGACAGCCCGGTGAGGGTGCCGCCCGAACCCGCCCCCGCCACCACGGCGTCCACCCGGCCACCCATCTGCTCCCACAATTCCGGGCCGGTGCCGTCCTCGTGCGCCGCCGGATTGGCCGGATTGTTGAACTGGTCGATGAAATGGGCACCGGTCTCGGCCGCCATCCGCGTCGCCGTCGAACAGGCCGCCATCACCGTGGAAGGCGGCAAGCGTATTCCGCTCACTCCCGGCATGGCCGTCTCCACCGAGGTGAGGACCGGGACCAGAAAGCCCATCGAATATGTCCTGGCGCCGTTGCAGAGGTACAAGGACGAGAGCGGGCGGGAACGGTAGATATGTCCCGGCATGCGTGACCTTGCACTGCGGAGCTTACCCCCCTGCTTACCCGGCTCCCCTTCGGATCCCGGCCCCAGAAACGGCAAAACGCCGCCAGTCGATTGAACTGCGGCGTTTTTGATTGGTTGCGGGGGGCGCGCAACCAGTTTTAGTTGCGCTTCGATTACGCCCGACTTCCTCTCGCGAATTTGCTCCAAAACCCCCGCAGACGGAAGGAAGGAAAATCACCATGAAGGTTGTGAAAAAGGAAACCCTGCTGGATCGCTGGCTGCTGGTGGGCGAGATGGCCAGGGACAGGCGTTTGAACGACGCGGCACGAAGGATCGGTTGGTTCCTTTTGAACCGCGTCAATCAAGACACCAGGACATGCTGGCCGAGCTACGAACGCTTATCTGAGGATTCTGGACTCGGCCGCGCCACAGTCGCCCGGGCAATCAATATGCTGATCACCTGCAGCTATTTCGGTTACCGCAAGAGCGGAGGCAAGCGTCAGGCCAATTATCCCGGCGAGGAGATTGGCCGCACCAATACCTATATTCCCATTTACGAGAGCGACCAACGACCCGCAAGACTGTCGTCTCTCGTCGATGACGAGTGAACTCCCCCCGGAAAGTGGACACGGACTTCCCCCTCCCCTACCGGGGCTGATAATCCCGTATCAACGATGGCCGCATCAGTCCCACCAGCCCGACGGAACCGTCTCAGATCGTCACGTGATCAGTTTCAGATGATGGCCGCAATCGTCTCATGGCCCTCAGTCACCCGTCCAGCAACTCGCACGGAGCCGTCCTGACGGCTGGACGCAAACACCACCATTAATCCGACCAGGAACCCGCCCAATAATTCTACGACCAAAATCGTTAGAGAACTGATCATGCAGAGCCCGCAAAAACCCAAGACACCACTCCATACGGCCCTGCCTATCGATGCCGAGTGGATCTCTGACCCCAAATGGACCTTTGCCTGCTGGAGATCTAAGGTCACATTTGCGCCCATCCACGTCATTTATGAAGGGCGGCGCCATCGCCAACAGCAGTCGTTTCCGTACGCCACGCAGTTTCAAAGCGCGGAATCGAATCGTCGGATAGTTAACATCTCTACGGGGCAGATTCTGATGGTACCAGAAGCATTTCGCTTTGTGCTGAAGTGGCGAGCCGTCGTGATCAAAACGGATACACTCTGACCTTGGTGGCTTGGGGCAATCATCCTACCGGAATCCGAATGGTGAAGATCGCCCCATGTTCCGGCTCTCCGCCGACCACAATCTGACCACCGTGCTTGTTCACCACCACGTCGTAGCAGATGGCCAGCCCCTGGCCCGTCCCTTTCCCGACCTCCTTGGTGGTGAAGAACGGATCGAAGATGTGCTGGGCGATTTCGTCGGAAATGCCGGTCCCGGAGTCGGAGATCCGGATCTCGGCCCAGTCGCCGCACAGCGCGGTTTCGGCGGTGATGGTTCCCGGCAGCGGCTTGCCCGATTCCTCGATGGCATGGGCCGCATTGACGATCAGGTTCAAGAAGACCTGATTCATCTCGCCGGGATGGCAGTTGACCAGCGGCAGAGCCGGGTCGAAGCGGGTTTCCATCCGGGCGACGTGCTTCCATGTGTTGCGACAGACCACCAAGGTGCTGTCCAGGGCACGATTGATATCGACTGCCGTTTTCTGCGACGTGCCGGGATGGGAAAACTCTTTCATGGACAAGACGATTCGCGCCACCTGCGCCACGCCCTCCAGGGATTGAGTAACTGCGGGCAAGGTCTCTTCCATCAGGAAGTCGAGCCCAGCCGCATCGTAATGCTGCAGGAATTCCTCGGTCTTGCCGGCATCGCCTTCCCCAACCCGCCAGCTTTCCGCCAGGGCTCGCGCCTCGCTCAGCAGCGGAAACACCGCTTCGGCGGCCGATTGGATGAAGGCGAGATTGTCGCCCACATACTGGATGGGCGTATTGATCTCGTGCGCGATGCCCGCCGCCAATTGGCCGACGCTGGCCATGCGTGACGCCTGAAGTGCCTCGATTTGGGCCTGCTTCAACGCCTCGGTGCGTTCTTCGACAAGGCGTTCCAACTGGGCATGCTGATCGGCCAACTCCAACTGAGCCTGACGGGCGCGCTCTTCCGCCCGCGCCTCGCGGGTCACGTCGGCGCCGATGCCGCGATAGCCGATGAAGGCGCTGTCCTGATCGTAGAAGGGCATGCCGCTGATGCGCACGATCTTCTCGTCCTTGCCGTCCACCGGACCGATATGGAACATCAGGTCGCGGAAGGGCCGGTGGTTGGCTAGATCGTCGGCATGGGTCCGGGCCAGGTCCGCATCGAAATCGGACAGCCCCACGTCGAAATAGGTGTAACCGAGAATGGCCGACGGCTTGACCCCCAGGATGGCACCGATGCGGTCGGAGACGAAGGTCAGGCGATAATCGGTGTCGGTCTCCCAGAACCAGTCCGACGCAGATTCGGCCAGATCGCGGAAACGTCCCTCGCTTTCGGTCAGGGCCGCTTCGCGATTGGCCACCGAACTGCGCATGATCTCGAACGCCGAAACCAGATTGCCGACCTCGTCCGCCGAGGAAGGCGGCAGGACGACGTCATACTGCCCCTTGGACAGAAGGTTGCTGGCCTCCACCAGCCGCCGCAGGGGCGAAATGACCATCCGGGTCTGCAGCCCCACCACCGCCATGGTGCCCAGGATCAGGATCAGGGCCACGACCACTTCCAGACCGTAGACCACCGAGAGGGCGGGCGCCACCAGGGTTTCCTGGTCGACCTCCATGCTCAACTCTCCCAGCCGGCGGCCGGCGGCGCTGACCGGAGCGGTAAGGCGAAGGTTGGAGCCCGGCTGGGTGTTCGACTGAAGCAAGGGGTAAAGACGCAATCCTGCCGGGCTGGTCAAGGTCAAGGACCGCCACCAGGAATGCTGCGCCTTCGACTCGCCCATGGTCTCGTGGATCTTGGCCAGGTCACTGGCCTGCACGTCAGGGGCGATCGCCAGGGCCAGCAGGCTGAGGGCGCGCTGCTCGCTGCTGATCCGCTCGGCCACCAGCGTCTTCTTCAGCGTATCGAACGCGATGAAGTGCATAGACGCCAATACGCAGGCCGCCAGCAACAGCAGGGGAATGAGGAGCTTGGACCGGATGCTCATTGTTCGACGTAAAACGCCTCCAGCCCGAGGTTGCGCAAGGCATCGTAGTCACTGTCCAAGGCAATCCCTATGGTCTTGATGGGAATCCCGTCCAGCAGGGCATCGCCTTTCGGCGTTGTCCCTAGGGCGATCATGGCCTGCTGCACTTTCGCCGCTATGTCGGCGGGCACGCGGGGATGTGCCGCCAGGGGATGGGGGGTATAGCGCTCGGTCTCGTAGATGACGGTCAGCCCGTCACGCACTTCCGGCTTTTGCTGGTCGAAGGTGGCGCGAATTCCACCGGCGGCATCGGCCTGGCCCATCATGACGTTGAGATAGGCCGAATCATGGGATTTGACGTAGAGCTCTGTAATCCTGATCCCCAGCTTGCGCGAGAATTCGGCGCGGGGAATGAGGGCGGCGCCCATGGCGTTGGGAGCGGGAAACGCCACCTTGCGGCCGTCGAGCATCCGAACCTCGGTCAAGCCTGAATCCTTGCGCACCACCACGATGCCAGACAGCTTCTCCTCCACGTCGCGGATCAGCGGCTTGTAGCCCTGCCGCTGATGGGCAACCACGTAGTGGTAGGGATTCATGTAGGCGAAGTCGTAGGTACCGCCATGTAGTCCCTTTTCGAAGACCGGGATGGTGGTCTCGGTCACCAGAGTGAAGCGCGCCCCGGTCGTCGATTGCAAATGATCGATAATGGGGCGCCAGACCGCCTCGATCCGACGCAGATCGAATTGCGGCACGACCGCCAGGGTGTAGGTGGCAGGCTCGGCCCTACCCTCCCCGGCATGCCAGCCAAACACCATGATCGCGGTCAGCGCCGTCTTGAAAGGGGTCCATGCCATTCCACACACTCCTTTGCTCGGCGGGCTAAAGCCGACCGGCGCGACGAACCCGCACGGGATCGCGGAATTTGTACATTTTGTGCAGATTCTGCAGGCGAACGAACAAGGCGTCGGTGATGGTCTGGCCGGCGGCCAGAACCAGTTTTCCGTTTTCCAGTTCCAGCTGGACCTCCAGGATGTCGCCGGGACGCAGCCCGGTACTGGGGATCTCCAGTCTGGTGAGGGCGGCTTCGTCGACAACCATGGCGGATAGGCCGCGGGCGGCGGCGGTCAGCACTGCCGGGTCGAAACGCCCCTGCATTTTTTCCAGTGACGGGAAGGCGGCCCGCGTCAGCTCGCCCGAACCGATCTCATCCAAGGCCAGCAGGACGTGCAGAATGCGGGCATTGAGCGGAATGTCCTGCCCCGACTTGCCGCCTTGCGGCAATCCCTTGCCGGTGAACCACTTGTCCTGATAGGCGATGGCCTCGGCCACCTGGGCCATGCGGGGGATCTTGCGGACCAGGGCGGCCCCCGTCTCGGGAACCCGCGAGAGCATTTCCTCCTCCACCGGCGTCAGACGCTGTCCAGACCGATGGCGGGCCAGCACTTCCGGCGGCACCGAGATCTCGCCGATCCGCGCCAAGGTCGCGGCTAGTTCCAGTTCCCACGGAGAGTCCATGCCCATGGATGCCGCGAGCTGCAGCGACCAGCCGCGCAGGCGTAGAGAACGCTGGAAACTTTCCGGCGCCACCATTGACAGCACGTCGTTCATCAGGGCGATGCTGCCCGAAAGCGTTCCTTCCAGTAGAACCTTCTCGGCGGTGATCAACCGATATTGCCGGATGCCGGCCAGGATGCCCTCGGTCAAGACGGCCATGGAGCAGGGCTTATTGAAGAAGCGGAAGATCTGGCCGGTATTGATGGCCTCCACCGCCGTCTTCTGATCGGCATTGCCGGTCAGCATGATGCGGCTGGTGTCCGGAGAGGCCTCGTGGAACCGCCGCAGCACTTCGACCCCGTCCATGCCCGGCATGCGCATGTCGCACACCACGACGGCGAAAGGCCCTTCATTCTGAGCCTTTCCCAGGGCCTCGATGCCGCCCTCGGCGGTGGTGATGTTGAGCTTTTGCCCAAGAAGCCGCTTGATGCCGGCCAGCAGGTTGGCGTCATCATCGACCACCAGGATCTTGTCGCTGAGTTCGGACATCATGTGTCCTCCTTACGGACGGTATCGACGATCTTGGCCCAGGACGCGATTTTCGCCGTGACGCCGACCCGCCCGAGAAACGCCATGTCCAGACCGTCCGTCCAGGCGGCCATGGAATCGGCTCCCGCAGGAACCGGCTTGATCAGATGCTGGGCGGCATGAACCGCCACCAGGGGCGATAATTCCGCGTTGGAATGGTATTCGCACCGGCTGGGCTCGTGGTGGTAGAGCACGGCTTCGACCACCGGATCGGTGAAGCCCCACAGCCCCAGCAGAATGAGCTACTCCCCGGAAATTGGACACTGACGGAAGCTACGATCTGATGTTTGCTGATCCCCAACTACGAGGAGATCAGAGATGTCGAAGCGCAGGAACCATGACGCGGCCTTCAAGGCGCGTGTCGCCCTTGAGGCGCTGAAGGGCGAGCGGACGGTATCGGAATTGGCGTCGGCCTATGGCGTCCATCCGACCATGATCCATCAATGGAAGAAGTCCCTGCTGGACGGGGCGGCGGAGATCTTCGAACGCGGGGCCAAGAAGAAGGCCGAGGTGGACGAGGATACGGTGCGATCCCTGCACGCCAAGATCGGGGAGCTGGCCGTGGCCAACGATTTTTTGTCTCGAAAGCTCAAGCCGTGGACCGGCAAGTGAGGCGGACCATGATCGAGCCCAAACACCCGGCGCTGTCGATCGGCGCCCAGTGCCACCTGCTGTCCATTGCGCGATCATCGTTCTATTACGAGCCCTTGGGCGAGACGGAGGCAAACCTGGAGCTGATGCGGTTGATCGACCGCCAATTCCTGGAAACGCCGTTCTATGGTGTCCGTCAGATGGCTTGGCATCTCCAGAACGAGGGCCACCCGGTCAACGTCAAGCGCGTCCGGCGGCTGATGCGGCTCATGGGCCTGATGCCGATCTACCAGAAGCCCAACACCAGCAAGCCCGCCAAGGGCCACAAGACCTATCCCTACCTGCTGCGGGGCCTGCGGATCGACCGGCCCAATCAGGTCTGGTGCGCCGACATCACCTATCTGCCCATGCGCCGGGGATTCCTTTATCTGATCGCCATCATGGACTGGGCCACCCGGAAAGTGCTGGCCTGGCGCATCTCCAACACGCTCGAGGCCGACTTCTGCGTCGAGGTGCTCAACGAGGCCATCCTGCGCTTCGGCCCGCCGGAGATCATGAACACCGACCAGGGCAGCCAGTTTACATCCTTCGCCTGGATCGACCGGCTGAAGCGGGCCGGAACCCGCATCTCCATGGACGGCAAGGGCCGTTGCATCGACAACGTCTTTATCGAGCGCCTGTGGCGGTCCCTAAAATACGAATGCGTCTATCTCCATGCCTGGGAAACCGGCTCGCAAGCAAGGGCCGGGATCGGACCCTGGATCACCTTCTACAACCACAAACGGCCCCACGCCGCCCATGGCGGAAGGACCCCCGCCGTGGTCTACTGGAACACCATCAACCAAACCGATCAGCAGGCCCGGAGAGTAGCTTAAACTTCCCCGAATTCTGTCCAACCAATGGGGAGTAGCTCAGAACTCCCCCCAGTTCCGCGTGGGTCGCGCCCAGGGCATCCCTCTCCGCGGCGATGATGCCGCCGCCCGAACGATCCAATCCCCGGCGCACTTCCGCCATGACGTCCGGCCAGTTGGAAAACAGCAGCAACGAACCCACATGGGCCAGCATCCCGGCGCATTGGGTCTGGTCCAGGGCCGCCTGGCCAAGCCCGTTGGCCTCGGCGATCTTGCGGGCCAGCGCACCGATCTGCAGGCTGCGCTGTTCCAATTGACGCAAGACGTCGCAATCGATGCCGCAGCACCGGAACGCCTCGAAGATACCCGCCATCACCGTCAAGGCCCGAAGCATTTCAAAGCCCAGCATCTTGACCGCCTGAAGCACATCGGTGATGGCCGACGGAATGTAGAAGAAGCCGGAATTGGTCAGCTTCAGCAGATTGACGGTCAAACCGACATCGGAGGAAATGATTCGCGCCACCTCGGAGGCCGAACCGTTGGGCGACTGAAGCTCGGCGAACAGCGCGGTCAACGCCCGGGGCAAGGCGGGGATGGACGTGGCGCCTGCGACCAGGGCCAGCAGCGCGGGGCTACGCAACGTGCGGCGGACGCTCAGCGCGCGGCGGATGGCTTCGACCAGCACCTGGGGCTGGCACGGCTTGACATAGTATTGATGGGCGGGGCCGACAGTGCGGAAAATGGCCTCCCGCTCGGAAAAGCCCGAAAGTACGATGCGCGCCGTCTCGGGCTGCAGGGTCCTCACCCGGTCGAGCAGGGCCGCTCCGTCTATGCCCGGCATCCGCATGTCGGTAACGACCACGTCGATTGCCTCGGCCTCCAGAATGGCCAATGCCTCAAGCCCCCCCAGGGCGAAGCGCATGTTCCACTCGTTGCGCTGGCCATAGAGGCTGCGGCGCAGGCCGTCCAGAACGCCTTTCTCGTCATCGACGAACAAGATGGTCGGTAGCGCCCTGTCCATCTCAGGCTCCTTGAGGCTGGGTCAGCGGGAGACGGATACGGAAGCAGGCACCCAAACCGGGTTGCGACTCCGCCGAGATTTGGCCGCCATGGCGGTGGATGATCGACCGGCTGATGGCCAGTCCCTGTCCGGTGCCTTGTCCCGGTGCCTTGGTGGTGAAGAACATTTCGAAGATCTGCTTCAGGTTGGCGGCCGGAATGCCGATGCCGGTGTCCGTGACGCTCAGTTCCACCTCGCTCTCCAATCTGCGCGTCCGCACCGTGATGCGACCGGGGGCATCTCCGCCCTTCTCGGCAATGGCCTGGGCCGCATTGACGATGAGATTGACAAGGACCTGATTGATTTCACCCTCGACCGCCGAGACTTTCGGAAGATCGTGATCCAGGTCGCAGTCCATCTCGGCCACATACTTCCACTGATTACGGGTGACGGTGGCCACCACGTCGATCATGTGATTGAGATCGACCGGATGGGCGCTCTTGGAACTCGGGTAGGAGAACTCCTTGATCGCCTGCACGATCTTGGCGATTTGGCCGGTACCATCAAGCGCCTGATCCGCCGCGTTCGGCAGTTCCGTCGCCAGGAAATCCAGATCAAGGGCCAAGGCCTTGTCGGCGATGGATTGCCAGTCGCGGTCGTCCCGTGCCCCCAATCGAACGGCCTGGGCAAGTTCCAGCAACTCGGCCTGACTTTCCTTCATGAAGGTGAGGTTGTCGCCCACATACTGGGTCGGGGTATTAATTTCGTGGGCGATGCCCCCGGCCAAGGTGCCCAGGGCCTCGAACCGATCGGTTTCGGCGATCCGCTCGATCATGGCCGCCCGTTCCTCCTCGGCCGCCTTGCGCGCCGTGATGTCCTGAAGCGTGATGATGCTTCGCCCCTCTTCGGCCAAATCGTCGGCCAGGGCATGCAGGACCCTCACCTCGCCTCCGACCTCGATGCGGAATTCCAGGTCAACGGCCTGGTCGGCCGCACCAATCAAGGCATCGCGAACCATCATCCGGTCGTCGGGATGCGCGCATTGGAGCAAGAAATCCACCGAACCGCCGGTTTGGCTCTTCGGCAGGCCCAGCATCTCGACGGCATCGTCTCCCGTCGTGAAAAGCCCCTGGCTCAGGTCCAGTTCCACACTGGCCAACTTGGCGATCCGCTGAGCCTCGCCAAGACGAAGCTTGGCACGGCCCATCTCACGGGCAAGGGCGGTGGCCTTCTCGGCCTGGGCGATGCGGCTCTTCAACAGCAACAGGTAGAAGGCCGTGAACAGCAAGGCGACGACCAGCAGAACGTAGGACGCCGCCGGACGGCTGGCCGCGACGAAGGCTTCGCTGGGTGTGGCAAGCAGAAGCCAGGAACGCCCCGCCATGGCGAAGGATTCAGAAATATGCAGTCCCGCGGCAAGCGCATCGGGCGTGCGACTATCCTGCTTTGGAAACAGGCGCCGCTCCCCCTCGGCCGCGCTCATATCGAACAGGTGGATATCGACCATAGGCAGCGCCATGGTCACGGCCGCGCTGCTGGACGAGGAGGAAATCAGGTCACCCAGCCGGAATACGCCGGAAATATAGCCCGTCAGCGAGCGCCGGTTCGAATAGGGGTCGGCGGGGCCTGCCTTGTCGAACACTGGCGCTAGGATCAGCACGCCGTACTGGCCGCCGTGTTCCTGGACCAGGGTGATCCGGCCCGTCGCCTCCGGCGCGCCCTTGTCGCGGCCCTGTTCGAGAGCCAGTCGCCGGATGGGCTGCGACGCAAGATCGAAGCCCAGGGCGGGCCGGTTAGAGGCCATGGGCTCCATGTAATAGATGGGAATGTATTCGTCGCGCTGGACCGCCGGGCGCAAACCTCCCTCGGCATCACGCTCGGTGAATACGAAACTGTTCAGACCATCACCCCGCGCCACCTCCTCGTACAGTGCGCGCTGGTCATGGGGAACCCGCGGGTCCCAGGAATAGCCCTGAATGAAGTCATGATCCTTGAGGGTCTGCTCCACCAACCGCCTGAAGCCCTCCCGGCTGGTGGACCCGGCGGGGGCAACGGCGAAGTGAGCCGCCAGAAGGTTCACGCTGCCTTGTGCGATGGCGATATTGGCGCGGATGGCAATAATCCGCTGCTCGGCCAGCTCTGCGAAGCGGCTTTCCGAGCTGTCACGCTCGACCAGAAAAACGATCCCGAAAAGAGCCAGCGACGACAGGACTCCCATCACTGACGTGGGAAGCAATTGCCGAACGATCTTCGCGGACTGGGATATCGCCATGACCACGCTCCTAGGCAAGGCTACATACCTACCTTGGGCATAGTCTATCTTATTTAGCTCCGGGAACACTCCCATTTGGGAGGGTTACCGGCAAGCTCATGACGAGGCGGACCAATTCAGCCTGCCGCGTCTTGCCGGTCTTGGCGAAAATCTGCTTCAGGTAACCCCGCGCGGTACCGACGGTGATGCCAGCTTCCTCGGCAGCCTCATCGAGAGACAAGCCTCTCGCCAAGGCATGAGTGAGCCTGGCTTCGGCCGAGGTGATGCCAAGCAGATGCATCACCTCACCGGCATTGGGAATGGGATGATTATCGGGGTCCGATATATAAAGTACCGCCTTTGGCGTGGCGTCGCCGCTGCTTTCCAAGGCGCTGACCGCCACCGAAAGGGGCGAGGAACAGGAGCGCGGCAAGGTCATGACGCCACCGTCTCCATTCCGGATGGCCGATTCGATCAGTGCATGCAGACGTACGGTATCGGCTGGGGTCGAGGCACGGCAGATCTTTCGCGCATTCATGACGATACCGTCCCCGCATGCACTGAGAGCACCGCCCAAACGATTCATAAACAAGATGCGGGCCTCGGAATCCACCACCAGAACAGCGACGGGCAGTTTATCCAAGGCCGTATCGGCTAGGGTATCTGCCGCGGGCACGGATGTGGGCGCTGCCGCGGCCAGGGCCGCCTGAATTCCCTCCACCAACAAAAAAGAAGGACAGGGCTTGGTGAAAAAACGGAATATCTCCGCCTGGTTTATTGCGTCGATGGCTGTCCGCAAATCGGCCGTGCCCGTCAGAACGATATAACGTGCCGTATCACCGATGCGCCGCATGGCCATAACCATCTGGAGGCCGTTCATGCCCGGCATTTTCATGTCGGTCACCACCACCTGGGGCCTCCACGCCCGGTAGGCCTCTACAGCCACCTCCGGAGACGACTGGAACTCCATCTCCCAGCGCGCGACCTGGGGATACAGGGACCGGCGCAAAGCCGCGAGAACCCGGATATCGTCGTCAACAAACAGAATGCGGGCCTTGTCAGACATAAACCCTGCGCTTCCAGATGCACCGCGCCACTCGACCACGATAACGCGGTTCCGCCCGGTTCGAAAGGCGGTGACGGAGTGGTGTCACCGGGGCTACGGCGCCGAGCAAGTAACCGCCATAAGTATCGTCGTTGCGGCTCGATATGGCCAGCTGCGGTCTGGCAGCCCCGAATTAAGGCGCGTTCATCGAACTTGAGGCGCCGATGTCCGGCTTTCAATTGCCCCCCCCCCGAAATCTGACGGACTGCTTCCGGCCCGCTGCTGACTTGCGCCATGGCGCATTTCCCGCCCTCCTTAGCCAGCGCTCAACGCAAACAACCACTAAGAGAGACTCCTTCCTGATTTTTCATCAGCTAAACTCGCGCCAGCAGTGACCCTCCCCCCGTGAATGGCTCCAGGTTGAATGGAATAATTCAACTGACCATGAAGGGGACATTTGACCTTCCCCCCTGATTCGGCCCACTCAGAGGGTGAGTGTTTTGGTTGATACCATGGTTGCTGGAGTGCTGGCGACGTGGTGTTTGCCGAAACGAGCCGAAGGCGACCGTAGGACGGCACCACGTTGCTTGGCCGCAAAGGCGGCGGGTGTTTGATAACCCAGTCCACTATGGGGCTGCTCCTCATTGTAATAGCGCCGCCAGCCCTCGATGAGGCGGCGGGCCTCGGCCAAGCTGGTGAACCAGTTCTCGTTCGGGCATTCATCCCGGAACTTGCCGTTGAAGCTCTCGCCGTAGCCGTTCTGCATGGGCTTGCCGGGCTGAATGAAGCGGAGTTGGACGCCAGTTCTCAGTGACCATAGGAACATGGCCTTGCTGGTAAATTCCGGACCATTGTCCGTGACGATCTCCTCGTGGAGGCCATGCAAAGCGGCCAACTGATCGAGCCGGCGGGTTACCCGCTCACCCGAGATCGACAGGTCGACCAACTGGCTGGGACTTTCCCTTGTGTGTTCGTCGACAATGTTGAGGACCCGGAAGCGGCGGCCCGAGCACAGGCTGTCGGAAACGAAGTCCATCGACCAACGCTGATTGCGCCGCTCCGGCGCCGCCAGTGGCACGCGCTCCCGGCCCGCCAGCCGTTTGCGCTTCTTGGTCCGCACCGCCAGCTCCTCGTCGCGGTAGAGGCGGTATGTTCGCTTGTGATTGATCACCAGCCCCTCCCGGCGAAGCAAAACATGCAGGCGCAGATAGCCGTAGCGACGATGCCCGCCGGCCAGGTCCTTCAGCCTGTCCCGGACCGGGCCGTCGTCGCGGTGGCGATGCCGATACCGCGCCACCGAACGGTGAAGGCCCACGAGGTTGCAGGCGCGGCGCTGGCTGATGCCCTTTTCCGACATCAGCCAGCATCCGACTTCCCGCAACGCCGTGGGCGTCACCATTTTTTTTCCGAGGACTTCCTTCAGCAGGACATTGTCCAGCATGGCGTCCGCCAACAGCTTCTTCAGCCGCGTGTTTTCGTCTTCCAACGCCTTCAGCCGCTTGGCCTCCGACACCTCCATACCCCCATACTTGGATTTCCAGCGGTAGAAGGTCTGCTCAGAGACACCGTGCTTGCGGCATACCGATACGGCGGGCATCTCCCCCGCCTCGGCCTCCTTCAGGATGTCGATGATCTGTTCCTCGCTAAATCGACTGCGCTTCATTTGAGTTCCTCTGTTTCCTTCAGGTTATGGGAACTCACTCTCCGCGTGGACCGGTTTCAGGGGGGAAGGTCAGAAGCGGCAAAACGGCGCCTCTGGGCGCCATTTCAAACGGACACGGTACGGACACAGATTTTCACGGACACGGGGCCGAGAATCAAAAAGCCCGCAACCTATTGAGATTGCGGGCTAATTTGGTTGCGGGGGCAGGATTTGAACCTGCGACCTTCAGGTTATGAGCCCGAAGCTTATCCCCTTGACCAGAGCCAATTTGCCGGGCAAACCCCAGAAAACCTGCCAAATTCCGTCCTGTCGAGTCCTCTCCAATCCTCTCTAGTTCCCGCTCGCATTGGAGCAAATTTGGAGCAAAAGAGAGGACACGGACACCCCGATGTTCGCAAAAAATTCTAGCACCGCAGGATGACGAGGTCATCAGAATTTCGGGCACGCGAAGAGGACCGATACGCAGCCCGATAGGTGAGATGCCCGCGGCGATCTGGTTAATACGCCCTATCGCTGATCGCCGTCACGGCCGAGCCGTTCGCGGTCTGAGCCGCATCGACCTGCCGGGGATAGCCTCGGCCGCCCTGGTAGTTAGGTTGTTGAGGCTTTTTACTTCGTTGACGGCTACAGCGGAGTCAAATGCGCCAGCCCACACGGCGGCAGCGCAATTATGTTTCAGCGTTTCAATGAATCTTGTACAGGCCCTCTCTCTCCTCGGCCATCGTTCGATGGACTCGGTCCGGCCCGGGTCAAGCGACCTTCGTCTTCACCGGCCGGCCGCCCTTCCTGCCGTTTTCGCGGGAGCTTTGCGCCTTGGCGTCAGAGGACGCCGATCCACCCTTTCGTCCAAGGGCCGAGGCCATCAGATGCGGCGAAATGAACCCGGTCACCAGACCGTGGACATTGATGTGAATGTCATGGGCGTCTAGCAGAAGACCGGTGCCCACCGGCGAGATCTCCAGCTTGCCCATGTCTTGGGACGGGATCTCGGCAAGTTCGGCCACTGCCGAACGAAGTAAGACCAGACCCCAGCCGTCCACCATGGTTAATTCTATGGCGTCCCGCACGGGATCATAGCGCACCGAACCGGCGCGAAACTCTGTCACCATGCGGCGGTGCCCAGCTTCGATCGCCTGTGACAGTTCTTCGCTCGTGACTTGGATCCCGTTCATCGTTCAACCTCTCCATCACCTGCGTTGATGCTCACCGTCGACCCGTCCGACATGGCCAGCGTCAGGACGGTGCTGCCGGGATCGTACTTGGCCCCCAAGACCTGTGACGCCCCTTTCCTGCCCTTCTTCAATACGGCTGGCACGCCCTCCGCCGAAACCCTGATCCACCTGTTGACGAGGCAGGTATCCCCGTAAATCCGCCACCACCCACGTCGGCAGAGATCCAAGTGCTGCCCAACTTCATCCAGCAGTTTACCAAGGGTTCGCCTCGTCGGCTCGTTCGCGACAGGCAGCACCTCCATCAGCACCACGTTGTTATCGACAAAGGAAATCTCAACCTTGGCTTCCCAGCGGTCCGCCCAGTTCAACGCATGCACATGTGGCGGGCAATGATCCTCAGTCTGGATATCGACACGCGCGTTGGCACCGGCTGAATGAAACAACTTCATGATACACGATAACCTATACGCTTAGGTTTTTTCAAGGTGGCTGACTAATGCCGGCTGATGCCGGATGCGAGCACGTGATGTGAGCCTTGAGCTGTATCCGCACCCTGGCTGAAATGCCCCCCCCAATCGATACAAAGCTTATTTTATAGGCTGCTTTAGCCGGACGCCGGGTCCACCCTCCCCTTCGTATCGTCCATCACCAAATAAGGTGATACCAGCCTGCTCCAACGCCGCCTGCAGCGCATCGGTCGTGCGGGCAAGCCCCCCGACCGGACCATGAATCTTCTCTAGGCGCTTGATCGTCTCGATCGACAGCTTTGCCGCTTCAGCAAGATCCCTTTGCTCCCACCTGAGCAGAGCTCGAGCCGCGCGAATTTGTTCCCCAGTCAGCAATTAACACCTCAGGTGTAAAATATTGCACCCAGGGTGTTGACACCTGAGGCGCTTGCAGTTACACTCTAGGGGTAATGACGAATTCCGACCACCAAATTCTAAAGCTGGCTGAGGATCAAAATGCTCTCTCCGAATCACCATATGGAAAGTACATGGATTAGCACCCGCCCAGATCTCACACTCGCGCAGATTCTCCATGCAACGGCGACCGGCGGGGTTCGCGCAGACTGCGACAGCCGCATGCTGGAAATGCTTATAACGGCCCAATCCATCGCAGTGTCGGAGATCGAGATCCTGATCCCGGATGCGATCGATCAATTGCTCGTACCCGCGCGTCATGGCAACGAAGGTCCCGCGCATCGAAATCTCCGCCGCCTTGGGCTGGTCTTGGCGAAGGCAATCGACCCGCATGCAGGCGTATCGTTGGAGCATTGGGTCCCCTGTGGCTCGGCCCATGCATTGATCGATATTTTCGCCGAGACTCGCCATGGCCGGATTGCCATCGAATGCGGAACCCGCGATGGACGTGACATTCCTCGCCTGCTGAAGGCTTCAGCCGATCACGTTGTCATCCTCCCATTTGCCGGTTGGCAAGGGAGCCGTTTCAACGCCTTGGGATTTTCCAACCAGCACGCCCGCCCCCTTCCTCGTATCACCTATACCGCCATGGTTGCTGCACTCGAGATGCAGGACCTTGACGCTATCAACACCATCTAAATAAGGACGCCCACTATGCTTAACCTGCCCCAAGATTTCCCCATCACAACAGACACCCTTCTTACCAGTCTTAAGGCGCTGCAACTTCCCTCATTGCTGAAACGTGGCATGCTTGGATTGACCCAGCAGAAGACGGGTCGCTTCAGGGCTGACCAGGACATCGACGATATGGCACGCTTGGTGTATGCCCCGACGGCGATCCTGCTGCGGTTCATTGCAACAACGCCTGGCCTTGCCCTTCCTCTGCTTTTCCCGACCCCTCGTGAATTTCTCAAGACCCTGAGGAGTGCTTTTCCAACTGAACCAGACCTTCAGGAGATTTCCCTCCCACTCGGACTTGAAAAGTCGGCGGCATCCCGCTGGAATCGCGGATTGAATTCGCGGCCATACACGTCCGCTCAGGTTCTCATGGCATTAATTACGGCCGATTCGGCTAGGATCGTCGAGCGATGGCAGATTGTCACTCGGATGGCGGCGCTCGAAGCGGAATTGCGCGGGATCGACCTTGCCACTGCAGGCAGCTGGGGAGATCGCCCTCAAGCGTGGATCCCTCGCCTGAAAAAGGATTCTCAACCCAACATTCACTGATCACCTCGCCCCCGGCGACAGCCTAATCCTTCCAAAATAAACTGAGGTCCACCATGGCGCCCAGAAAGCCCAAATGCCCCCCCATGCCCAAAGATGATCAGGAGACTCTTACCGATCCAATCGAGATTCCGCTCGAAGCCACAGACGTCCAAAACAAGAATCCGGTCCAGGTCGCTGCCGAAATTGCTCTGAGGCACGTCCTGCAACGGCATCCCAGCCTCTGTTTGCCTGCCGAATCGGGCTTAGCCGTGGTCATCGAGGTTCCGAGCAGCACTTGGGTGGAACCCATAGCCAATGCCTGGCAACTGATGGTGACATCACCCGGCACACAATACGTCAGCGGCGATTCCAATGATTGGCGATGGGGATGCGTGAATCCTGCGGGGCGGTGGGTTGAATTCAAGCGGAGCGGCACCAGGAAGGGCGAATCCCAGTCGGAGGGAAATGGAGCCGTAGCAGCAACCTTGGCCGGTGGCGGCTCTGTGCTGGGTATCTCCCATGTTCCCGATCGCCTCCTGCCAAAGGATTTGTTGCGGGTAGCCGACCACCGGCTTGTTGTGCCGCCCCTGGACTCCACAACCCTGCATGAGATTATCCTGACAATGACCAACTCGGTTCCGGCCGAGCCCATTTCCGATGAATTGGCACGTCGCTGCGACATCGAAGATATTGCCTTGGCAAGCCGCCCTGGCGACGGAGCCGATACCATTTTGCAGAGGCTGCGCCGTCTCGTTGAGACGCGGAACCAAGTTCCAGCCATCACCCTTGACCAACTCTTCGGGATGCCGGAGGCAACATCCTGGGGACAGAGCCTGAAAGCCGACCTCATTGAGTTTAAAGCTGGACGAATTCCTTGGTCCGCAGTTGATCGCGGATGCCTTTTGTTCGGCCCGCCCGGCACAGGTAAAACCACCTTTGCGCGCGCCCTGGCTGGCTCATGCGTCCTTCCTCTCATCTCCGCATCGCTCGCGCAATGGCAATCGAGTGGTCATTTGGGAGACCTCTTGAAGTCAATGCGGGCAACATTTGATGCCGCTCGGGCGGCAGCTCCTTCGATCCTGTTCATTGATGAAGTTGATGGATTCGGAAACCGGTCCCAGTTCAAAAGCGAGTACCGGGATTATAGCGTGCAGGTTGTGAATGGCTTCCTTGAATTGCTGGACGGGGTTACGGGTCGTGAGGGAGTGGTCGTCGTCGCCGCCTGCAACCATCCTGAGCGCCTTGACCCCGCTATTGTTCGTTCCGGACGTCTGGACCGCGGCATCCTGATCCCTCTCCCCGATCAGGAGTCCATTGGAAAAATTCTTCGCTATCACCTCGGCCAGGACCTAAACGGCATCGACTTGAAGGACCTCGCCAAACTGGCGTATGGCGGCACCGGCGCAGATATTGAGAGGTGGGTGCGTGGTGCTCGGCGCTGTGCGCGCAATGCGAACAGGCCCATGGTGCAAGAAGATTTGACTACTGAGATCCGTGGAAAAATCAGAACGGCTCCTGCAGAAGTTGTGCGCCGCAGCGCGATCCATGAGGCTGGTCACGCCGTTGTGATTGCGCTTCATCGTCCTGATATGTTGGTGATGGCCAGCATCCGCCAGACGGAAGAAAGCGGCGGTGGCGTGACGATTTCACTTGATCAAGGATCAATAGAGACCCGCTCCGACATCAATTTCATGCTGATGCACCTCCTCGCTGGCCGCGCCGCAGAACAAACATTGATTGGCAGCGTGTCGACTGGCTCCGGCGGCAGCACAAGCTCGGATCTGGCACGTGCGACAGTCTTGGCGACGGTCTCTTTGACAGCAATGGGCATGGACGATCAAATGCCACTGGTATGGACAGGGATGCCGAACATCGACAGCATCGGACCAATGCTCAGTACCCGCCCGGACTTGGCGCGCAAAGTTTCAAGCATTCTCGAGCAGGCGTATCAGGAGGCGCTAAATCTGATTCGATGGAACTCGACAACGGTCTTGCGCATCGCAGACATGCTGCAACGCCAAGAAACGCTCGATGCCCACGAGATCATCGCCCAAGTCGACCCGCAAAGCGCTGGACTGCTGGCCGCGCACTCCGAAGGAGGCTATGGAACCTCAATAAGCATGACTATCCACATGAGCTAACGCCATATAGTCCCGGCAGTCAGCTGCGAGCGACACTGCTAATAGCCGCAGCCCTAATTATCTGATCACATTCAAAATCGACATCCTATGGCCAGATAGCAATAGGATGTCGATTTTGCAATGAACTGGAACCAGACGGAAAGACAGAACTCCAGAGCAGAAATCTTCAATTGGCTGCACTGGACAACCATCCCATTTGAAACCCCGTCAACTAAATCAATTTCTACGGCCAACCTCACCGCCTTCCGCCAATGTGAAGACGACATCTCTCATTTTGGCTGCCGGGATTGACTAACTTAAAACATCAAAAATCGACATCCTATTGCCAACTGGCGACAGGATGTCGATTTCACGTCGAATTTCTGAGAATGCCAATGTCTCGAGCGCGACATAGCGTTCTATTTTAGCTGTGTCGATGGCATCAATCGCCCTGCGTGAATGTCATCCGACAGCAGATGTATATTTTCTGGCGCGCTGAGGTGGTTATGCCCACGTACATTCGCAGCGAAATCGGCCCGGAAATGACAGCCATTGCCGTGTGAAAATGGCTTGGCAAAGTGGAGATGGGGACGCTCTTTATCGAACCCGGTAGCCCGTAGAACGCCTACTGCGAACCCTTCAATGGGAAGCTCCGCGACGAGTTGCTCTGACCTGCCTTGGGAAAATTCCTCCAGTTTGAAGTAGAGTCCGGCCCATCGGAGGACGGACGAGATGAAGCGGAGCAGGTTTTCGGAAGAGCAGATCATTGGGAGCAGGAGGCCGGTGCCGCGACGGCGGATGTGTGTCGCCGCCATGGCATATCGAGCGCCACCTTCTACATCTATGGACGTCTCTCCTGTCGCAAGGATTTCTTCGAGCCGTTCTGACCGCATCCCAGGTTGCGAACATCTATCCGGCGTCACCGGATGTCGGTGCGCCCAAATGGGAATTCCGCGTGGTGAGCCTCAACAAGTGGTCGGCCTCATGGGGCCGTTATAAAAGCCAGGTTCCTCACACACCGGATTTGCCGGTCGGTCACGTTTCGTAGATCTCCATGCAACCTCCATCCCAGCCTCAGGTTGCGGGCTGGAATTCCTCATGGCGCCGAAGCATCGCCCATATGATCCGGGCGTTCTTGTTGGCGACGGCGACAATTGCCCGGTTCGCCCCGCGACGCTCTCGCAGCGCATTGATCCATTGGCTGAACGGGTCACTCCGTCTCGCGGCCACCCGCACCACGGCTCTCGCGCCATGAACGAGCAAGGTTCGCAGGTGCTGATCGCCGCGCTTGCTGATCCCCATCAGAATCTATCGACTGCCACTGGAATGCTGTCGTGGGACAAGCCCCATCCAAGCGGAAAGGTGTCGGCCATTCTTAAACTCCTTGCCATCTCCGACCGCCGCGATCACGGCGGTGGCCGTTTTGGGGCCGACGCCAAAGATGCGGGCGATCCGTTGACAAGCCGCATTCGCGCGGAAGATCTCCCCGATGCGACGGTCGAACGCTTTGATCCGCTGGTCGATCTGACCAAGAAACTCGTGGAGTTCCGTGATGGTTTCCCGAGCCATGGTGGTCAAACCGTTGTTCGGATCGGAGATGATCTCGGGGATGGCGCGCCGGGCTCGAGTGATCGAAGCACCGATCGCGAAGCCACGGTCCAGCAGGAGGCCGCGCATCGGCATCCGCCCCGTGCAGTTGGAACACGCTCTTCTCCAGATCGATACCCATGTATGTGATCGTCATGATCTCCTCCAACATCTGATGCGCCCCTTTGCAAGCGTTGCCGCTTGGGGGGAGAGACGTCCATCCCATTAAGTGGAAGGCCAAGTATGGCGGGCTCGACGTGTCGGAAGCCCGGCGGCTGAAAGCGCTTGAGGACGAGAACGCCCAGCTGAAGAAGCTGCTGGCGGAATCCATGCTGAACGAGGCCGCGCTCCGCGATCTGCTGGGAAAAAAATGGTGAGGCCCGCCGCCAAGCGAGAAGCTGTCGCCCATCTGCGAAGCCAATTCGAGATGAGCGAGCGTCGGGCCTGTGCGGTGATTGCCGCCGACCGTATGACGATCCGCTACCGGTCGCGCCGCCCCAGGGACGAGGCGCTGCGTGCCCGCCTGCGGGACTTGGCCAACCTCCGGCGGCGTTTCGGCTATCGTCGGCTGTTCATCCTGCTGCACGAGACGGGGGAGCCATCGGGACTGAGCCGTATCTATCGGCTTTATCGCGAGGAGGGCTTGGCGGTGCGCAAGCGTAAGACCCGGCGCAAGGCCATTGGCAGCCGTGCCCCGATCCTGGTCGAGGCCCGCGCCAACGCCCGCTGGTCGCTGGACTTCGTCCATGACCAATTGGCCTGTGGACGGCGGTTCCGCATCCTCAACGTGGTCGACGACGTGACGCGGGAGTGCCTGGCCGCCATTCCCGACACCTCGATCTCGGGGGCCAGGGTGACCCGTGAACTGTCGGCGCTGATTGCTCGGCGAGGGCGACCAGAGATGATCGTCTCGGACAACGGCACCGAGCTGACGTCCAATGCCGTCCTGGCCTGGAAACAGCAGCAGCGGATCGACTGGCATTACATCGCGCCGGGAAAGCCCATGCAGAACGGCTTCGTCGAAAGCTTCAATGGCCGCATGCGCGACGAGTTGCTCAACGAGACGGTCTTCACCAGCCTGCCCCAGGCCCGGGCCGTCATCGCCGCCTGGGCGGACGACTACAACACCGCCAGACCACACTCATCCCTGGGATACCAGACCCCGGCGGCGCACGCCGCCAAACTCAAGGCAATGGGGCCATCCTCTCCGCCCCTCCGGGGCTCCGAGCCCGGCCCCATTGCCCACACCGCGCCAGACGGCATAACTTTGCCAAAGGCTCTACTTTTCGCCGGAGGAAAGTTCCCGAGCAGGTCAGCTCGACGGCGAGATTTTCACCACCATGCCCACGACGAACCCGTCCGGAATCGCCATCAAAATCGACATCCTATGCCCATCTGGCGACAGGATGTCGATTTTCGGATCTTCATCACCATGCTGACACCAAGTGTGAAGCGATCTCCCAGATCAAAATTCCATTGTGTACGCGAGGCGACGACCAACTCACTGGTAACAGGTTTCGATTCCGCATTAATTAGCGCCGGGTTAGCCCATAAATCTGCCAATTCACAAACAACGTTCGATCTGTTTGCAGAAAAAAATAGACCCCCACTTCACTTTTTATAGTGACTTTCGCTACCATGATTCAATGCAACATGGAGCACGACATGGATCACCTCATTACCCCCGGAGAGCTTATGACGATTCTGAGGCTTCCAAGCCTTAAATCGCTTTATTGCTTTCTTTCGGCCAATCCTGATGCTGTCCCGCCTCCGATCAGGATTGGCCGCCTTCTTCGCTGGAAAAGTTCGGCCGTCCAAGCCTGGATCGAATCACAATGACAGAGGCGCAAAAGCCGTACTCATTGGCCGCTCGAATGAGTGTGCTGTCACAAATCATGAAGGACCCTCGACTGAATGATAGCTCACGCAGAGTCGGCTTTGCGCTTATCAACCGAATAAACAGCCAAAACGGGCAATGCTTTCCAAGCTACGAGCGGATTGCATCGGATGTCGGGCTGTCGAGGGCGGCCGTTGCTACTGCGATCAAGACACTGCTTCTGTGCGGCTACTTTACCTACACCGCTGGTGGCGGTAACAAAAACAGTCAATTCCCTGGGGAGCGACGGGGAAGATCAAATGTCTACCAGTTACAGCTAAATCAAAACCATCCACCACGCGCACAAGAACCGTCCAACTCTGCCAGGAACAACCGTCTTGAGCAGGGGGTGAAACAGTCCAGCGCGCCAGACTCTAACCTATCTTTAATAACCGATTCAAAACAAAGCCAAACAAACCTAATGGAAAATACCGCCAATTTTATCGCTCACGATTTCGATTCGCCAGCCATCATCCTGCAGGGGCTTCTTGAAGATCTCCTTGATGAGCTAAATACTAATGCCACGCCGAACTCGTACGAATAGTCTGAGCCAGTCTGTAGGCAGCAGCTTTTCGACCTCCTCCCCTCGCTATCCGGTGTGGATAGTGCTGGGACAGCCCCCGCTCGACGCAGCGACGTGAGCTACAGGATCGGGATGATGAAGAGGCACTGACCGCCGACGTCATCACCCTGGCTCGCCAGTATGGCCGCTATGGCTACCGCCGGATTACGGCCCTGCTGCGTGACGCAGGTTGGACCGTCAATCCCAAGCGGGTCGAGCGGATCTGGCGGCGGGAGGGGCTTAAAGTGCCACCAAAGCAGCCCAAGCGGAGCCGTCTTTGGCTCAACGATGAGGCATGCATGCGGCTAAAGCTGCGCCTGCCTCAATGCCGGCGCCTCGACCTGCTGTCGATATCGCCAGCATGACCAGCGATGAATTGCTTGCCGCCATCACGCAAGTCGGGATCTCCGATGTCGAGGCTGTCATGCAGGAGGCTGGTCGCCGGAAACTGGCTGCTGCCGTGCCCGCATTGGCGGAGGTAATTCGCCGGTTCACCGGGTTCGCCGCCGCCCGCCCCAGTGCGAGAGCAGGTCGCCGCCCTGGGCGCTCTGGTGGCGATTGGCGGAGCGGAAGCGGGTGCTGCGGTTGCACGCATTATAGAGCGGCGGGAAGTCCAAGGTCCGACCTTGGCGACAGCAGTATGGGCGGCGGCTCAATTGGCCGCCACCCTGCCGACGACCACGGTCACGGACTTGCTGCGGCACGCCGACCCAGCCATTCGTGCCGACGCCTGCCACTGCGCGCGTCCAAGCCCGGTGGTGATCAACGGCCTGATCGAGCTACTGGGCGATCTCAATGCTGGTGTACACGGTGCTGCAGCCTGCGCGCTGGGACATATGGGCCGTGCTGAGGCCCTGCCTGTCCTGATGCGGATGCTTGAAAAGCCCCGACCGTCGAGGTTATAGAGGCGATCGCCGGGGTGCTGGATGACACTGCCATCGTGCAGCTAGGCCGCGTGGCCCGCGACAGAGCGGAATTAGCAGATGCTGTCCTGGAGGTGCTGGATGGTTGCGAATTGCCGCTGGCGGCAAAGGTGGCCGGTGGGTTTCCCACTCGGTAGAGGCAGGGCGGTGGTTGTTATCTAAACAACGCTATGTCCCGTTGCCAACGGGAAGTGGAAGGTTCGTAAGTCCAATGACTGCCCGTACTTCACGCAACAGCTGATTATGGTTCCGGCAGATAAGCCTTGATCCTCACTTTAGGCCGAGTCGGCATTAAGCATGACCAGCCTCTCGCCCATTGGGCATCCATCTTCATTCTTGATGTCGAGAAAGGAGATTGCGCTCTACTTTTGAGTGTTGCCAACAGTTTTGGTCGGCGAACTTCACACCTTCTCTCTTTTGCAGAAAATTGGCATCATCACCGCCATGTCGAAAAGCCAGCTCCATCTCTTTGAACAGCGAGCCCCATCGGCGAAGCCTTCATCGCGGGCCGATGGCCGCGCGCCTGCCGATCTCAGCTCGTTACCAGATCAAGAATTGGTGGCAGGAATCGCAACCGCTGGGATTGCGGAAATCTTCGCCCGGATGACCGAATGTGGGCGGCGTAAATTGACGGCGGCTGTGCCAGCCCTTGAGGGTATCTGCAAGAGGTTCTCTGGCTTTGGCCTCAGTGCCTTGATCCGCGAGCAAGCCGTGGCACTTGAAGTCTTGGTTGAAATCGGCGGCCCAGAGGCGGCGACTGCGGTGGAGCGGATCATCACACGAGATATGGTTCAGGGGCCTGGGTTGGTACTTGCTGTTGCCGCAGCAGCTCGAACCGGCGTCACCCTGCCTGCCGCCGTGACGATGCGGTTGCTGCGCCATGACGAACCCGATGTCCGTGCCGATGCCTGTCGCAGCGCACGCTTAGATCCTGATGTTGTCGCTATCTTGTTGGATCTTCAAGATGATCTGCACCCCAGCGTTCGCATTGCCGCGGCCTGCGCCCTTGGGCGATTTGGGAAGGTTGATGCCCTAGAGGCGCTGAGCGAAGCGTTAGCATCGGCGCCCAACCACGAAGTAATCGATGCCTTAGCCGACATTGCCGACGACGACGCCGTCGTGCTGCTTGGTCGGGTGGCACAAGATCGGCCCGACTTGGCCGAAGCAGTGTTATCGGCTCTTGATGAGTGTGGCTCAGCGTTGTCCGCAAAGGTGTCCGATCGGGTTCGGAGATTGTCGAGAGCTACAACCGCCATGATTGGCCCGCACGATATTGTCGTTGAGATCGATGAAATCCCCTATATCGGCAGATGCGAGTTGAAAGGGGAGACGGTGGTGGTTACCTCCGAGTTTGGCTCCAAGGCGCTGGAGGTTGGCGAATTACCGCCTGACGTCGTGGCCAAGCGCCTGCTGGCTGCACTCGTTCGTGAGGCCGAGGGCCATGTCTGACCTCCGGCCCCGTCCCTCCCGTGTTCTTCAGCGGCGCGCCCGCCGTGCGCGGCTGATCCTGATGGCGATCCTCGTCATTGGGCTCGGCGTGGCCTACTATGTTGGAGCGGTCGTGCTCGGTTAATGTCGTCGTCGTCACTCGGTTCCCTTCAATCGAAACCAGCAGTGCTGGGGATAGGTCACAACCTTCCGCGGCACGAAAGGCGAGCGGGACAGACAGTGGAAAGATTGCCCCATGTGCGCCGATTACACTCCGCCCACACACTCAAGCAGCCGACGAAGCTGGGAGGATCTCCGCACACTCGAGCGTGACTATTTTCTGCTGGCGGCATTCGGCGGCCCGTCCGAATGGCAGCCCGTCATGGAAAACCTTGGTCTTGACCGGGTAGAGGCCGCTCGCATCGCCAATGCCATGTCTCCCCTAGCCCTGCCACCGAAGTCAATTGAGGAGCGCAGTCAGCGAGAGCAAGACGCGTTGACATTCCTAGCCAATCGCCCTTTGGGCTCTGCATTGAAGGAGGCCATTGGGCGGCGTGACGGAAGTCTGGATATGCCCATAGAAGAGCCTGCGGCACAGTTCCGGGCGAGAGATGGGGCGCCACCTGATGTTCGAACAGGTGTTTTCTATCACCCCACCAATGAGATGCGGCCTCGATACGGACATGAAGGCCAGAGTCCGCGCGGCGGTGTCATGGCGACCTTGGGAGCGGTACTTAAATCCGCACGAAATACCAGCTATCACATGTTACGCGCCCTTTCCGGGATTTCGAAAAGACATCTCCTGCCTCGCATCAAAGCTATTGGCGGTGCCATTCGGACGGGCGCTGGGGAAACGTTCAGCGCCGTAGCGACCCGCATGGGAATCACGAGGTCGATCCCGCTCACGAGTATGGCTGCCGAGAACAGCGACGGCATTACGCCCACTTCAGATCAAGATCTACGGGAAGCATCGGTCGAACGCTGGCGCCAAATGGGAGAAACCATTAAGGCCATGACCGTTGCTTCTGCTCTACGCGGCTACCCACCCGCTCTCGAATTCATCCGGATCATCGCACCGGACATAGGGCCTTTCGATGATTCGAAGATACGGGTTTCTCCGAGACGCTATCGCCATATCCAAGGGGCACTTAAGCGCGGCGATTCTCTATTCTACAGGGCCTATCGATGGGCTTTTCCGCCCGAAGGCTAGTGATGGAACCAATACGGAAAGTCGCCCCGGTGCCGGGGGCAGATGCCGACTGACTATCGTTTGCGCAAGACGTGCCTGCGGAGACGCGCATAGGTCATCCAATGGCAGAAGTTGCGAATCTCGCTCGCGAGCATGCGAAGAAAGTCATCTTTCAGACACAGAGGCATGGAACTCCCTCCCCGAGATATGCATTCAGCCGTAGGTTTCATCGCCACAATAATATCAGACGATACCGCAAGTGAAGAGCCAGTTCCTCCCCCGTCATTCTGACGGACCGGAGTGGCAGGATAGTTGGATCACTCAGAAATTTTCCATGATCTTGGCCTTCTGTCCGTCGTAGTCGGCCTGGCTGATCAGGCCCTCGTCGAGAGCGGTCTTCAGCTTTCTCAGGCGATTGATCGGATCGTCGCCTCGGCTGGCAACCACCGGCTTGGAGCGATCAGAAGGAATGGGAACGGCAGGCTTCGGCCGGGCATTGGGTGTGATATTTGGCGCTCCACTGGACACCCGATAGAGAAGCCACCTCAGACCTCCGGTTACCGGACTCATTTCCAGCCCTGCGGCCGCGGACAGGATCGCCTTGATCGACGGTATGCGGATGGAATTCGATCCACAGGCCAGCGCAAGCCGTGCCGCCCAATCGCGAACGTAAAGGTCATCGAAGGCTGAAAGCCGCTGAAACAGTTCCGAGCCTTGCGGATTGAGGAAATCCGACCGGGTGAAGATGAGGTTCTCGCCACTGTGGCAGTGCTTGAGCAATCCGGGTTCGAACACCAAGGCCCGCAACGACAGTTGCATCACCAGCATGGAGAAGTGATCCAGCGTCGCATCGAAATGCGTCTCGTTGCGTTCGGGGTGCTGGAAATTGATGCTGCCGAGCAAGGTGCAGGGCAGCCCGCTCAGTTCAGGAAGATACATTGAATCGTAATCGATCAGCTTCAGCCGACCATCAGGTCCGATCAGAATGTTGTCGTGTTTAAGGTCGCCATGGGCGACGCCACGGTTCAGCAGATCCAGGCAAAGCCGCGCCCAGGCCCGGCTCAGGCCTGCGATGCCGCCGCGCTTGTCGCTATCGCACAGGGTCTGGACCAAGGCGCCGATGGTGCGGCCAGGGACCCAAGGCATGCTGATGACCGGATATTCACCGTGCTTGGCGATGGACGACGTCACGTAGAGTTCGTCGCGGTAAAACCGAAGCGGAACCATATAGGGCGAGCCGCTGGCGGCGACGAAGCCGGAGATTGCTTTGTAGCGGCGCTCCAGATCGGGAAGATCACGGATGAAGCACTTGATCGCCAAGAGCGATCCCTCGGAATCGGTGACCCGGAATACCCCGGCGAAGTTTCCGGCGAGAAACTGCGGGTGGCCTCGGGCATCCTTGAACGGTGTCACCTGTAGAGTGGCGAACCGGGCCTTGGCGTTGGAGAGTGCCGCCTTGTAGTCCGCCAATACCGGGAACGTCACTGTTCGAACTCCGTGGTCCGAGCGTGTGACGAAGCCTCGGCGGCTTGGTTAAAAACGATGGCCGGCCGGGTGCCGATATCGAGCAGTTTGACCAGCGCGACGGCATCGGCATTGAACGCCATGCCGCGCAGGGTCGGGGTGGTCTTCAGGTCGCGCTCGAACAGTTCGCAGATGATGGCGCGATGGCGGCCCGACAACTCGCTCGACATCTCGAACAGCAGGCGGGCATAGGTGTCGTCGGGCAGTTGGCCGGCGCTGGACGGGAACACCACCGGCGCGTCGTCGCCGCCGGAAATATGGCAGTTCATCAGCAGGACGTGGCCGTCATTGGTCTTCAGCCCGGTCAGCCGCCGGGCGGTCGCCAGAAGTTCTTCGTCACTGTCAACATCGTTGGCCATGCCGTCAGTAATGTTGATGACGGCCGGGGGGAATGACCCTGGATTCGCGGAAATCCAGGGTTCCAGGATCGATTGCGCCAAGCGCAGCGCTCCGTTCATCGGGGTGCTTTCCACCGCCACCGGCGCCACCCAACGCGAAACGGCGACCCGTTCGACCACCGGCTGGCCGCGAACCATGATGGTGGTTTCTTCCTCGATGGTATCGGCGTTTTCCGCCACCTCGGAGATGGGCACCAAGCTGCGCCCCGCCAAGGCTCCCAGCCAGCAGAACTCGGCGCGGTTAGTGCGCCCATAGCCGATGACGCCGATGTCGAAATAGTCCCGGACACCTTCATCACGCATACAGCGGTTGATCAACTCGTCGAGGGTTCGGTTGAGCGCATCCGCCACCACCTGGGCCCGGCTGATCGTCTGGCCGTTATCATCGACACCGAAGGTGGTGTTCATGGATTTGGATTGATCCACCAGAAAGATAAAGGCGCCGCGCTGGTCGCGGCTGATTTCCTGTGAATAGGCCACGGATCACGTCTCCTGTGGTTGAACGACGGTAGGATTTACGCTGGAGGGGATCTCTGCCGGCGAAATCAGGTCATATCCGGAGCCTTGATCATGGAACAACCGGAGGCCCTGAATCTCACGCGCCATCACTTTTGCAAAGACTATGGCTCCATCAAATTCTTGGACAAAACAGCATGAAGCGCTGACGGCAAAAGCGCGGATATGAGAGTGATTATTAACTTATTTTGCTGTTGAGGCATTGTTATCCGCTTGCCGACTATTGTCGAGCCGGCGAATTTGTGCAACAAGACATGTATGTATTTATCTCTTTCCCAGAGGAGTTAGGTTATGGCAGCACAGATGGCAACAGGTATGGCTGGTGGGACCGCCGCGAACGCCGCAGCTCCCGCAGCTGGCGGCGCGGCCATGGCTGCCGCGGCTGCTCCGGAAATCGAACGTGAGGGTGCCGCTCAGGCCGCTGGCATGAAGGCCGGTGGGGCCAAAGCTGGCGCCGCCAATGGCGCAGCAACCAAGACCGGTGCGGCCAAGGCAGCCGCGGCAGAGGTTGAGCGCGAGGCGGTGACCGCCAAGGCTGCGGGCATGAAAGCCGCTGGAACCAAGGCGGCGGCTGGTGGTGCCAATCAGGCCGCTATGGCAGCTAAGGGAGCCGGCACGGTTGGTAGCACTGTCGGTGGCGCGACCAAGGTCGCTGCTACCGGCGTCAAGGGCAAGGCATTGGTTGCCGCCGGTGGAGCCGGTGCTGCCGGTACCGCGGCGGGTGCCGCCACGGGTGCTTCCGTCACTGCCAGCCCCATCGCCGCCGCAACCAGCAGCAGCGCCATGCTGTCCGCCAAGGGCGTCAGCTTGGGCCTCGGCCTGGGTCTGGGCGCCTGGGGGCCGGTGCTGCTGGGCGTGGTCGGGGTGGCGGGTGCCATCGCTCTCTACGGATATTACAAGAACCGCAATGCCGAGCCGGCTGCGGCCGAAGCCGTCTGAAGGAGGACGAAATGACCGCACAGACTATCGGGTTGTCGCAAGAAACCGGAACCAGTTACAAGCCCCTGGTGATGGCTGCCCTCAGCTATCTCGGCATTCTTTGTTTTGTGCCTTTGATGCGCAACAAGGATGACGAATACGTTCAGTTCCATGCCAAGCAAGGGCTGGTGCTGTGGATGGTCGCGGTCCTTTCCATGTTCGTCCTGGAAATTCCCGGCATCGGAAAGTGGTTCTTCGGCTTCTCGTCCATGCTGGTTCTCGTGCTGTCGGTGGCCGGGCTGGCCTCGGTGGCGTTCCGCCGCGCCTGGAAGCTGCCGCTGGTCGGATATATCGCCGACCGTATCTGAGACTGCTGAACGGATCCGCCGCGCCGAGATGACTCCATGGTGTCATCTCGGCGTTGGCGTTTTTGTGGGGCGTTTCTGGTCACATCCGGCGCCACCAATCGAGGGTGCCGCGCAGCAAGGCGGGGCCGTTATCGACAATTTCGATAATGCCCATGGCCACGGCAGCCAACCCCAGCAGAATGCCTATCTTCAGCCTGCCGTTCCGAGGCAGTTGATCGCGAGAGATCATTGCCGCATCCCCATGGCGGGGGTCAGCCACAATCGGTGCGGTCGCCGTTTCGCTTGGCGCCGCAACTGCATCCACCGCCACACGACGCTCCGTCGGACGGCCGCCACATCCGCCACAGATGACGGATGACCACGAAGGCCGCCCCCGCTCCCACGACAATAATGGCGCCTATATCCCAGAGTGATCCCCAAGCCATGGCGCAACGCTTCTTTCATCAAGAGGTGGCGGAGCCGCTCCGCCACCAGAACAAGACCTACAAGAATGTCCCGCCGATCCGGCTGGCGGCCAGGGCCAGCAGCCAGGCGAAGGTCAGGGAATAGGCCACCGAGAACCCGGCCCACCGCCAGCTCTGCGCCTCCTTGCCGATGATGGCGATGGTCGACAGGCAAGGCGCGTAGAGCAAGGTGAAGATCATGAAGGCGATGGCCGTGGCGGGCGGCATGGCGCCCCTCAAGGTCTCGGTCAGCTGGTCCGACCCCTTCTCCTGGGCATAGATGACGGCATAGGTCGCCACCACCACTTCCTTGGCGACAAAGCCGGTCATGATGGCCGCCGAATCCCGCCAGGAAAAGCCCAGCGGCTGGAACAGCGGCGTCACCGCGATGGCCGAACGCCCAAGATAGCTCTTTTCCAGTTTCTCCTGCGCCTGAGCGCTTTTGAGCGTCTTCAGCGCCGTTTCCTTTTCCGGGCTGTCGGGAAGCGCGGTCTGTTCGGCGATGACGGTCTCGAAATCCTGGGAATAGGTGATGTCGCGGGGGAATTCCTGGAGGAACCAGATCACGATGGAGCCCACCAGGATAACGCCGGTGACCTTGGCGACGAAGCCCTGAGCGCTGTCCCACATATGGTGCAGCACCGAATGCAGGGTCGGCAGACGATAGGGCGGTAGCTCCATCACGAAGGCGTCGCCACCGCTGCCGGGAATGATGCGATTGAGCAAAACCGCCGACAACATGGCGGCGGCGAGGGATAGCATATAGATGCCGAAGACCACGGTCCCGGCGATATCGGCGAAGAAAGCTCCGGCGAACAGGATGAAAACCGGCAGGCGGGCTGAGCAGTTCATGAACGGCGCGATCAGCATGGCGATCAACCGTGCCCGCTTGTTGGTGATGACGCGGGTGGCCATGACGGCGGGGACATTACAGCCGAACCCGGCCACCATGGGGATCAGGGTGGTGCCGTGCAGGCCGAAATGGTGCATCACCCGGTCCATCAGGAAGCTGGCGCGGGCCAGATAGCCGGTGCCGCTGAGGATGGCCATGAAGAAGAACAGGATGACGATATTGGGCAGGAACACAATGGTTCCGCCAACGCCGGCCATGACGCCGTTGACAACGAGATCATGGAACATGCCCTCGGGCAGCGTCTTGTCCACCAGATCGGTGGCCAGTTGCACCCCGGCCTTGATCCAGTCGGTGGGAATGGCGCCCAGGGTGAACGTAGCCTCGAACATGACCCACAGGATGCCCAGCAGCAAGGGAAGGCCCAGAGTGCGGTTCAGGAAGAAATCGTCGAGGATACGGGTCAGCTTGAACCCGGCGGTGGGATCGCCATCCTGCTGGCGGACTTCTCGCAGCAGGCCGTTGGAAAAGGCGAACCGCGCCGAGGCCAACAGGCTGGCGGTGTCTTCATCATGCTCGTGGGCCAGGGCCGATTGCTCGCCCTTGATCTCCTCGACCAGTTCGACATGGTTGCTTTCGTGGCGCAACACCTCGTCATCGCCTTCCAGCATCTTGATCGCCAGCCAGCGCGAGCGCACCGGGCTCAGCTCCTGGGGGTGCAGCTTGGACAGATGCTGCTGGACGCGCTCGATGGCCGCCTCCAGGTGGCTGTCATAGTGCAGCCGCAGCGGGGCGGCGGCGGGAGTTGTCGAGGCCATGGCCGCCACCGCGTCCAGCAGGGCATCGATGCCCTCCTTCTTCAGGGCGCAGGTCTCCACCACCGGCGATCCGAGGGCCGAGGCCAATAGGGCGGTGTCGATGCGAATACCGGCCCGCCGGACCTCGTCCATCATGTTCAGCACGGTGATGCGGGGCAGCCCGGTCTCGATCAGCTGGGTGGTCAGGAACAGGCTGCGGTCCAGATGGCCGGCATCCAGCACGTTGACGATGATGTCGGGTTCCTCGCCGTGAATATAGTCGCAGCCGACCTTCTCCTCCGGCGATTGCGACGAGGTGGAAAAAATGCCCGGCACATCGACGATGCGTAAGGGAACCCCGCCATGGGTAATCTCGCGCACATTCAAAGAGGTCGTCACCCGCTGATAGTTGGCGACGGCGGATTGGGCGCCCGTCAGGGCATTGAACAAGCTGGTGGAACCGGCATTGGGGTTACCCACCAGTGCCACGGTGACGGGGGATTTCATGTGCGGCTACCCTTGGATCGAGGTCGGTGGGGTGATTATTTGACGCGGATGCGGATCTGCTGGGCCTCGGCATTGCGCAGGCCCAGGCTGTAGCCCATCAGGCTGTAGATCCGCGGATCACCTAACGGGGCCGAACGATCCAGGGTGACGGGAGTACCGGCCACTACGCCAAGAGACTGCATGCGGCGCTTGAAAACGCCGTCCTCGGTTTCGATCTTGACGATCTCACCCTGCTGCTCGGGACGAAGGTCGGCAAGGCTGAGAGTGTCGGAATTCATCTGCTGCGCCACGGGACGGCTCCTCTGAAATATGGCATCGCGGCCCTGGATGATTTTCTGGCTGTCCAGGGCCGGCACGAAAGCGGTTAGAGCTTGAAAGTCGCAGGAATGCCTGGCGAGTCCTTGTCCTGGTTGATGGAATAGGCAGCCTCACCGAACCATACCGGGGGAGAATCGAAGGAGAAATCCGTGCAGCTGCGATCGCGCTTCTGGGCATCGTTGCCGGAGAATACAGCGGCCGTCAGGCTGATCTCTTCGGTGGGCTTGACCTTCAGGCGGGTGCCCGTGTCAGCCAGGGGGTAGCCACCACCGCCCGATGGCGTGTTGGCGGCATGGATGGCTGGCCAGCCGAGAGCGCGCCGATTGATGCCGTCCGAGGGATTGCCAAGAGTTTCTGCGGTGCAGGTGGCGGTCAGCTTCTCACGATCCCAGAACCCCTTTTCTACCTCAGCAGCGACTTCATTTGCAGCGGCCGGTAAAACGGCAAGGAAGAGGGAGGGAAGGACAAGGGCTCCAGCCAATACATTCGATAAACTGGCGATCTTCTTCATTGGGAACCCAGCAGAATTATGCAGTGCGACTGGCTCGCATCTTCAATAGCGCAGATCCCCCCTCCTGACAAGACTCTATATGGGAGGTCATGCCCCGCCCAACAGCATGCCGCTGGGGGTAAAAAGGGGGCACGGATATCGCCATCAGCCGTTCTCGTGGAGGACGGAGCACCAAAATTCATACCATCGTGGACGTGCGTGGATTGCCGGTGAAATTGCTGCTAACGCCGAGCAAAACCTCCGACAAGGCGGCGGCCCCGACCATGCTTGAGGGCTTACCGACGGCTCAGGCATTTGTCGGCGACCGAGGTTATGACTGGCAGGCCCTCGTCGATCCGGTCAAATCCAATGGCTGCCGCGCCCTCAGGAAAAAAATGAGAGGAGTCGTTTGGTGGGTGGCTTGGCCGGAACGGCCTCGACTTTTGCCGCCGCCTTCAATAGGGCTTCCATGGCGGCGATCCCGATCATAGGAGCCTTGGCAGCCTTGATCAGATGTTCCGTCCAGTCGCGGACATGGAAGTCCGGGCTGAGCGCCCATTGCCGCAACAGATCCGAACTGTCCGGCCGGGTGAAATCGCTTTTGGTCAGGACGAGATTCTCGCCGTTGTGATGACGCTTCAGCAAATCGGGCTGGAAGGTCAAGGCCCGCAGGGACAGCAAAATCACCAGCATGGAAAAATGGTCGATGGTCCCGTCGAAATGCCGGACCTCACGCCGGGGGTGCTGGAAATTGACGCCCCCCAGCATGGTCGAGGCCAGCCCCTTCAACTCCGGCAGATACATGGAATCATAGTCGATCAGCTTCAGGGCGCCATCCTGTCCGACCAGGACGTTGTCGTGCTTCAGATCGCCATGGGCGACGCCCCGTTGCAGCAAATCCAGGCACAGACGACTCCACGCCCGGGTCAATCCGGCCAGGGCGGGAGCGTTTTCCCGCTGACACAGGATCTGGACGACGGCCCCCAGGCCCCGACCCTCGACCCAGGGCATGGTCACCACCGCGTAATCGGCATGGGGGGCGACGCTGGAGGTCACGAAGACCTCCGCCGGAAGAAACCGCAGGGGCACCACATAGGGGCATTGGGCGGTCCGGCAGAACTTAGCCACGGCGGCATAGCGGCGCGGCAGATCCGAGACTTCGCGGGTGAAGCATTTGACCGCCACATGCTCCCCCTCCGGGGTCACCATCTTGAACACCCCGGCGAAGTTTCCCGCCAGGAAGACCGGACTGCAGCGGGCATCCAGATGCGGCCGGACGTCCAGGGTCGCGAAACGCCCTTTGGCGTTGGCGATGGCTGCCTTGTAATCGTTGATCAGGGGAAGCGGCATGGCGAATTACCGGGGCCGGGCAAGATCGACGTCGATCATGATCAACGTGCAATCGTCATTGGCCAGCAGCCCCTTGCCGCACAGGGCGCGGACCCGATCGGCGAAGGCTTGATCGGATTTGAGGCAATCGCGCAGGTCCGTCAGCTCGGCGGACAGGCCGGGCCCCGGCGTGGCGCGATGGGCACGGGCGGCCGTGGCAAGCTTGCTCTCGCCGGTGCCGGACAGCCGCTGGAATTCTCCCGCCAGCCCCGCCGCCGCCGCGGGGCGGGGCTGACCGGCCAGGGTCCGCAGCAGCAGATACTGGCCGATCCCGTCCGACGCCAGCACCACCGTCGCCCGATCCGGCAATACCATTTCCCCGGCATGGAATCCGGAATCGTGTGGCAGATCCTTCCAGTTGAGCAAGAAGGGCGCTCGATCCAGCGCCGATAAACTGGCGGGATAACAGGTCGCCAGGACAGGCTGGCGCCCGGTGCGGTCGAACACCATCATCTGGCTGTCGCCATAGCCCATCCATCGCAGCCGGACCCGGCCCTGACGATGGACGAGCCAGCCGGCCGCCAGCGTGGCGAACGAGCCTTCCCGGATGAACTTGCTGTACCGGGCGGGAGTGGCCTTGGACAAGGCGGCGTATTCCGAGCGAAAGCCCAGGCAGAACCCGTCCATCCACTGGTTCAGCGCATTCACCCCGGCGATGGGGGTCTTGGGCAGGCGGCTCACCAGCGTTTCGGCCCAGGGGCCGCAGAACAGCCCCGCCCCTCCGGCTCCGTCGGAGACGGCGGCCAGCAGGCCGTTGGGAATCCGAGCCAGCCGCAGCCGGTCTTCGTTTTGCCGCCACCGCAGCCTGTCGCCATCGGCGTAGCTGTCGTTGCGGGGCTTGACGATCGAGCGGCCCTGGGCCGTCCAAGTGAGCATGGGGGTAGCGCGCCGAATCAAGGGCGGATCAGCCTTGATCGCCATATTCGATCCGCACGGACGGTTCTTCCAGCACGAAGGAATCCTCGATCAGGGATGCGGCCTCAATTCCCGGCGGCGTGAAGGGCTCCATGGCCACCGACAGGCCGATGGCCTGACGGGTGCCGATATCCAGCAGCTTGAGCAACGCCACGGCATCGGCGTTGAAAGCCATGCCCTTGATGGAAGGGGTGCGGCCGGGGTCACGGTCGAAGATTTCGCAGATGACGGCGCGATGGCGATTGGACAATTCGCTCGACATCTCGAACAGCAGCTTGGCATAGGGGTCGCGGGGCAGTTCCGCCGCCGAAGCGGGGAACACCACCGATGCATCGCTGCCGCCCGCGATATGGCAGTTGATGAGCAAGACATTGCCGTCGCCGGTCGTCAGCCCGGTCAGCTTGCGCGCCGTGGCCAGAAGCTCGGCATCGGAATTGACGTCGTTGGCCATGCCGTCGGTAATGTTGATGACCACCGGCGGGAACGAATCCGGATTGTTGCGCACCCATTCCGCCAAGGTGGCATGGGCCAGACCGAACGCGGCGTTCATGGGGGTGCTGTCCACTCCCACCGGATCGATCCAGCGCGACAAGGTGATGCGCTCGATCAGCACCTGCCCGCGCATCTCAGTTTCGATCTCCACTTCCTCGATCTCGGCCTTGGCCGCCACTTCCGGAATGGGAACCAGCCGACGACCCGCCAAGCCGCCGCGCCAGCAGAATTCCGGGCGATTGGTGCGGCCGTAGCCGATGATCCCGATGTCGAAATAATCGCGCACGCCTTCATCGCGCATGCAGCGGTTGACCAGTTCCTCCAAGGTGCCGTTCAAGGCATTGGCCACCACCTCGGCGCGGCTGACCATCTTTCCCGACCGATCGGGACCGAAGGGCTTGTTCATGGATCGGGACTGATCGACCATGAACAAGAAGACTCCCTTGCACTCCCTGCTGATTTCCTGGGAATAGCTCATGCTTGCCTCCTGCCCGCCGATCACCGTCGCTGGCCCATCAAGGACCGGACAAACCCTGATTTCGGGCGATAGCATAATGCCGCCGCCATGTACACCGCCATGTTCAACAATGCAGCATCGTGTTGACGAAGCATAGGATTATGATAATCATACGCAATTTCAGTCATTGACGCATCGACGCCCAACCCATATCAATGGATTGTTTCGAAGGTATCCCGCCGTTCGCCTTGCTGTTACTATAAGGGGAACGCCTGCGGGGCGGCGCATTGGGATGGCGATTGCGGCCATCATGGGAGATGTCCTTATGTTGATGGGGTTTAACAAGGCAGCCTTCGGCAAGTTGAATTCCGCCTCCCGCGCGGCCTTGATCGGCGCGGTCATTTGGGCTGTCCTGTCCATCGTCTATCTGACCATTTTCAATGGTTGGAAAAATCTCTTCACCATGCTTCCCCATGAATTCTTCATCGTGCTGCTGTCCATCGCCTTGCCGATCGGACTGACCGTCCTGATTCTCATGCTCTCGCGGATCGTGAAAAGCGTGGACACCTTGAAATCCGAGGTGACAACCCTGTCCCGGAACGATGTGTCGTCGGAGGGCTCCGTGGCCATGCTGGCCGACCTGTTCCGCGAGCATCGCGCCGCCATCGCCGCCCAGGTGGAGGCCCAGGTGGAAGCGACCACCCAGCTGATCCGGCTGAACCAGGAGGGCCGCGCCCTTGCCGCGCCCGCGCAGGCATCCGGCACCGACGAGGCCATGACCTTGCTGGCCCAGCTGTTCCGCGAGCATCGCGAGGCGGTGGCCGCCCAGTTGGAGGCCCAGGCATCGGCCACCGCCCAGCTGGTCCAGGTGACCCGCGACAGCCGCGACGGCATCGTCGATGAGCTGCGCTCCCAGCGGGTGCTGTCGCAAGAGATCACCCAGGAATTGTCCCAGATCACCCAAAGCCGCACCGTCGCGCCGGCGCCCCCCGGCCTCGACCCGTCGCAGCGGATCGACCGCATGCGGGCCTTGGCCGAGGTTCTGGGGCTGGCCCTCAACGATCTGTCCATGACCGCCACCCAGGTGCTGACCGAACATCTGAACGCCGCCCATGGCGACCGGGACGGAACGCGGAAATTCATCTCGACCCTGACCACCGCCTATTTCGCCGGCGACAAGAACGTCTTTTTCCGCAGCTTGGTCCAAGAAGCAGTCAACCGCTCGGAACAGCTGCGCCGTTGCGCCGAGGACACCGAAAGCGTCCGCCAGCAGATTTCCAAAATCTTGCGCGAAGCCCGCGAGATCCGCTCCCTGGTGGCCGCCTGCGATCCCAACGACCTCGTCCGTATCGTCTTCGAGGACGGCGAGTTGTGGGCCTTGGAAAAAGCCCTAGCCGAACACTTCCTGATCGACGGAAGCCCCGTCTGGACGGAAACCGCGCCCGATTCCGGCATGGACTGATGGGCTATGGTCATTCCATTCCGAACCGGGATATGAGAAACTTCCGCCTCGACAGTTTGGAGCCGTTCTTATAAGCGGCCACCCCCGACGCCAAAGCACAAACCGGTTAAACACTTTGCCATCGATCGAGTCCCCGTGAGCAGTAAGGCCGTTGCACATCCCAATATCGCGGTTTGGATCATGGCGCTGGGCATTGCCTTCAGCATGGCCCTGGTCCTGACCGCCGTGTTCAACGCCAATCCCTGGGAGGACCACACCTACGATCTGGCCCCGCCCATCGTCGCCGGAATGCCCGCCCCCCATCGCGACGGCCGCGAGAAGATGGTCTGCTCCAGCTGCCACATCGTCACCCCCCCGGCCATCGGCACCGGACCGGGATCGGGAACCCTGCCCATCGTCCAGGGAACCCCGGCGCCCCATGTGGACGGCCGCGAAAAAATGCCCTGCGCCAGCTGCCACACCATCGTGAAGAAAGGCAGCGTCGCCAAGGGCGCCAAGGCGGCGCCGCTTCCGGCGGCGGTCACACCGGGCATGCCCCTGCCCGAGGCGGTGAGCGTGGCCCTGGCGGTGGCTCCGGCCCCCGCCGCCGTCCCCCTGGGCAATGAAGCCCACGAACGGATGGTGCCCTTCCGCTATCAGGGCAAGGTCGTGAGCATCGCCGGAGCCGGAGCCCGCTCAGTCTGGGGCGACATCTACATCCAGATCAACGACGGCATCAATCCGCCCATCTGGATCGACCTGGCCCCGCGCTGGTATCTGCAGGCCGAGGGCTGCGTGGTTCGTCCCGGCATGTTCGTCAAGGGCACCGCCTTCCGCGATCCGACCCAAGCCGCCGCAGGACTGGATTACGCCATGAGCGTCATGGCCAACGGCGAAATCTGCGCCTTGCGCGACAATCACCTCAACGGCCTTTGGGCGAATGCGGGAGGCATGGATGCCGAGGAACGCTGAGGCTCCGGCCAAGGGGACGACGGCGGACGACTTCGCCCCCACCCAATGGAACATCATCTATCTGCTGATGACCGTGGGCGCCCTGATGGCGGCGCTTTCCATTTCCATCCAGCCCCTGCTGCTGGACAAGATCTTCGGCATCGCCTTCGAAAAGGAAGGCGCCGTCAACGCCGATATCCAGGTGGTGGCGGAAATCGTCTCCATCGTCTGTGTGGGCTGGTTCGGCCTGCTGTCCGATCGCATCGGCCGGGTGCGGATCATCGCCCTGGGCTTCCTGATCGCCGTGGTCGGCGCGGCGGTATCGCTGCTCAGCCTTCAGGTAGGACTGGCCTTCGGCGCCGCCGGTCTGGTGCTGTTCTATCTGACCCGGGTGCTGCTGACCGTGGGCGCCGATACCGTCCAGTTGCAGCTGTCCACCCTGGTGGGCGATGTGTCGTCGCGCGCCAACCGGCCGCGCCTCATGGGGAATCTGGTCTTCATGATGGTGTTCGGCGGCACCATGCTGGCCGCCATCGTCATGCAGATGGCCGATTATCCCGGCGGCGTCTTCCTCATCATGTGCCTGCCGCTGCTGGCCGGAATCGCCGGTTTCCAGCTGACGCGGCGCAATCTGCGGGACGTGGCCCCGCCCCAGCCGGCCTCGGAAGACGACGAACATCCGCTGCGGCAGGTCTGGACGGTGATCACCAGCGATCCGCGCATGCAGCTGGCCTTCGCCGCCGCCTTCTACACCCGCGCCGACGTGATCATCCTCAGCCTGTTCTTCTCGCTGTGGTGCATTTCCGTTTCCGATCTGGTGGGGGTGACCCGCACCTTCGCCACCGCCCATGCCGCCGTGATGATCGGCCTGCTGGGGCTGGCGGTGCTGGCGGCGGTGCCGCTATGGCGCAGCTTCATCGAACGGCACAGCCGCATTTCCGCCATCGGCGCCAGCCTGTCCCTGGCGGCGCTGGGCTATATCTGGCTGGGCATGTTCGCCAATCCCTTCAACTGGCTGGTGGCGCTGCCGCTGCTGATGGTGGGAATCGGCCATGCGGGATGTTTCGTGACCCTTCAGGTTCTGACCGTGGACGCCTCGCCCAAGCCGATCCTGGGGGCCATGGTGGGAGCCGGTTATCTGGTCGGCGGCCTGGGAACCGTCATGCTGGTCCAAAGCGGCGGCTATTATTTCGACGCCCTCGGCCCCCGCGCCCCGTTCATCTTGATGGGAACGGGCAAGATGCTGGTGACCCTTTACGCCGCCTGGCTGCTGGCCAACGGCATCGACGAAACCTGCGACCATCATCTGAAATCGGCCCGCACAGTGGATTGGAAGCCGCTGGTATTCCTGACCGCCGCACTGCCCTTCGTCTGGCTGGTGGGACGCAGCGTCATCGAGGGCTATATCTCCAACGGGTCCCTGGGCGAGGCCCCCGTCGGCTTCGTCAACCGCTATCTCGGCGATTGGGCCTTCACCTTCTTGATTATTTCCCTGGCCATGCGTCCGGTCCAGGAAATCACCGGCATCAAGACCCTGGCCAAATACCGGCGCATGATCGGGCTGTTCGCCTTTTTCTACGCGGTGATGCACGTCTTGGCCTATGTCGCCTTGGAATGGGCGCTCAATCTGGGCGACATGATGGGCGACATCTACAAGCGGCCGTTCATCTTGCTCGGTCTGGTGGCGTTCGCGCTGCTGATTCCACTGGCCTTCACCTCGGCCAACAGCCAGATCAAGCGGATCGGCGGCAAGCGCTGGAAGAAACTGCACAGTGCTACTTATGTGATCAACGCCCTGGTGGCGCTCCACTTCATCCTTGCCGCCAATCACGAAAACGGCGAACCCTATGTCTATGCGGCGGCCGTCATCGTTTTGCTGTGGTATCGCTTTCACCAGTGGCGGGGCGGGAACGTGCTGCGCGCCCTGCGGATCGGCTGATGAGGCTGGACACGCGGCGCATGTCTTATCGGCGGTGATGGTGCGATGACGATAGTCCGTCCGAGAATAGTGGTGATCGGCGTCGGCGGAGCCGGCGGCAACGCCGTCAACAACATGATCCAGTCCAAGATCGAGGGCGTGGAATTCATCATCGCCAATACGGACGCCCAGGCGCTGGGGCTGAGCCTGACCGAGCGACGCATCCAACTCGGCGGCCGGGTCACCCAGGGATTGGGCGCCGGTTCGCGCCCGGACGTGGGCCGCGCCGCCGCGGAAGAAAGTCTCGAAGACATCCAAGACCTGATCGGCGACGCCCATATGGTGTTCATCACCGCCGGCATGGGCGGCGGCACCGGGTCGGGCGCGGCACCGGTCATCGCCAGGGCCGCCCGCGAACAGGGGATCCTTACCATCGGCGTGGTGACCAAGCCGTTCCACTTCGAAGGCAAGCACCGCATGCACACCGCCGATCTCGGCATTGAAGCCCTGCAAGAAGAGCTCGATACCCTGATCATCATCCCCAATCAGAACCTGTTCCGCGTCGCCACCGAGCGCACCACCTTCGCCGACGCCTTCAAGATGGCCGACGGCGTGCTCAATTCCGGGGTGCGCAGCGTCACCGATCTGGTGGTGATGCCCGGCCTGATCAACCTGGATTTCGCCGATATCCGCATCGTCATGAGCGAAATGGGCAAGGCCATCATGGGCACCGGCGAGGCCGCCGGCGAAAAGCGCGCGATCGACGCCGCCGAGGCCGCCATCTCCAACCCGCTGCTGGGCGACACCTCCATAAAGGGGGCCAAGGGCGTCCTGATCAACATCACCGGCGGCATGGACATGACCTTGTTCGAGGTGGACTCGGCCGCTAACCGCATCCGCGAGGAAGTGGCCGCCGAGGCCAACATCATTTTCGGATCCACCTTCGACGACGCCCTGGCCGGCAAGATGCGGGTTTCGGTGGTAGCCACCGGAATCGCCTGACGAAACGCCCCGCCGCCCTGCGGCCGATTACGGCATCACTCGCCGCGGGGGGCGAAAATGATCACCAGGGCGCCCGCCAGGCAGAAGGCGGCGCCCAGAACGTCCCACCGGTCCGGCGGGCTCTCTTCCACCGCCCACATCCACACCAACGACGACAAAATGTAGATGCCGCCATAGGCCGCATAGGCGCGACCGGCGAAATCGGCATCGACCCGGGTCAAGGCCCAGGCGAACAGGGCCAGACTGGCCATCCCCGGAGCCAGCCAGAAGGGCGATTTGCCCAGCCGGAGCCAGGCCCAGAACGCGAAGCAACCGCCGATCTCGGCGAAAGCGGCCAGAAGGTATGTCGGAATGGCCCACATCCTGATTTCATCCCCTTTTTCCCGGAAATTATAGCCGGACCACAGCACCGCCCGCCCCCGCGGCAAGCCGGATGAAGGCCGATTGCCATGAGCCGATCGGGAAGCCCCCCTAAAGCCTTTTGCGTCGAATGTGACGCAAAAGGCTATAATCTTATGTATGCCCTCGCCGGGCCCAAACCTACGGTTTGCTTGGCCGCTCGCTCAATGCTCGCCAAAGCGGTTTGCGCCAGATAAAGCGCAAACCGCTTTAGCCGCAAGACGCCCCGTCGCAGGGATGGACCTCCACCGTGACATGGCTGAGTTCGTGAACCTCGGCCAGCAGCGTCTTGTAATGGCCCGGCTCGCGCGGGGTGTGGGTCACCAGCGAGACGATGGCCCCCCAATGGCCCGGCCCGATCTGCCAGAGATGAAGATCGGACAGCCGGTTGTCGGCATCGCCCTCGATGGCGGCGCGGACTTCCTCCGGCAGCTCCCGGTCGTCGCTGTGATCCAGCAAGACCGAACCGGTCTTGCGCATCAAGCCCCAGGCCCATTTGCCGATGACGGCGGCCCCGACCAATCCCATCATGGGATCCATCCACCACCACCCCAGATATTTCCCCAGCAGCAGGGCGGCGATGGCCAACACCGAGGTGAGGACGTCTGCCAGGACATGGATATAGGCGGCCTGGAGATTGTGGTCGTGATGGTCGCGATGATGGTCGTGATCGTGGTGGTGGCCGCAGTGATCATGGTCGTCGCCGAGGCCGTGTCCGCCCAAAATCCCGGCGCTGACCACGTTGACGACCAACCCGATGACGGCGACCATCAGGGCCTCGTCGAAGGCGATGGCTTGGACCGTCATCAGGCGGTTTGCCGATTCCCACACCATCAGCAGCGCCACCATGCAAAGGATAATGGCGCTGGTAAAGCCGCCCAGCGTCCCGACCTTGCCGGTGCCGAAGGTAAAGCGCTGGTCGTCGGCGTGACTGCGGGCGAAGGTATAGGCGAAGGCGGCGATTCCCAAGGCCCCGGCATGGGTGGACATATGCCAGCCGTCGGCCAGCAGTGCCATGGAGTTGAAGATCGTGCCCGCCGCGATCTCGGCCACCATCATGACGATGGTCAGAGCCACCACGATCTTGGTCCGACGTTCGGCGGATGCTTCCAGGCCCGATTGGAAATGGTGGCTGTGTTGCCATGACGACAGATTGTGAACATGCATGATCGCCCCTCCATCCCTAGGCAAGCCTCTGTTTCAAGGTATTCGACGACGAGGATAAGCCCATGCCGTCCTCGGACCTCTGAGTAACGCCGGCCTTCAGCAAGCGCAATCCATTGAAGGCCACCAGAAGGGCCGCTCCCATATCCGCCGCGATGGCTCCCCACAGGGTCGCGATGTCCAAAATCGCCAGCACCATGAACACCGCCTTCAGGGTGATGGCGAAACCGATATTCTGGCGGATGACCGTCATCATCCGGCGGGAATGGCCGATCAGCCAGGCCAACCTGGTCAGATCGTCGGACATCAGCGCCAGATCCGAGGTTTCGATGGCGGTATCGGTTCCGGCGGCCCCCATGGCGATACCCAGGGACGACCGGGCCATGGCGGGGGCGTCGTTGACTCCGTCTCCCACCATGGCGACGGTTCCGAATTGCCGGGCGAGATCGTCCATGGCCTCGCTTTTGTCCTCGGGCAGCAGTTCCGCCAGGACGAGATCGAAGCCCAGGGCAGCGGCTACCCGCTCGCCGGTGGCGGCGTTGTCTCCGGTCAGCATGATCAGTTTGCCCACCCCGGCCCGGCGCAGGCCCGCCAGCGCCGTCGCAGCTTCCGGACGAATGGGATCGGACAGGGCGATCAGCCCGCGTACCCCGGCGGCATCCCCCACCGCCACCACCGACCGCCCCCCTTCCGCCAAGGCCAGGGCCGCCTCGCGCACGGCAGGCGTCTCGGCACCCCGCTCCATCGCGTAACGATGGGAGCCCAGCCACACCGCCTCGCCATCGACGACCCCGCACATCCCCTTGCCGGGCAGGGACTGGACGGATTCGGCCGGAGTCGGAGCAATGCCCCCGGCGGCGGCGTGATCGAGGATGGCCCGGCCCAGCGGGTGGGTGCTGCGCGCCTCCAGCGCCGCCGCAAGCCGCAAGATGCGGCCCTCGTCGCCGCCGTCCAGCGCCATCACCCGTTCGACACCGGGGCGGCCCGAAGTCACGGTTCCCGTCTTGTCGAAGGCGATGGCGGACAGCCGCGACGCCGTTTCAAGATATTCCCCGCCCTTGACCAGCACACCGGCCCGCGCCGCCGAGGCCATGGCGGCCACCACCGTCAGCGGCGTCGAGATCACCAGGGCGCAGGGGCATGAAATGACCAGCAACACCAACGAGCGGTAGATCCATTCGGACCAGTCCAGGCCGAGCGCCAGCGGCGGCAGCACCGCCACCGCCACGGCACCGGCCAGGACGACGGGGGTATAGATCGCGGCGAAGCGATCGACCCAGCGCTCCACCTTGGATCGCTTGCCCTGGGCCTCCTCCACCAGCCGGGCCACCTTGGCCAGGGTAGTTTCACCGGCCGGCTTAAGGTTTTGCACCTCCAAGACGCCGTCGGCATTGATGGTGCCCGCGAAAACCTCCGTGCCCACGCTTTTCAGCACCGGCACGCTTTCCCCGGTGATCGGCGCCTGATCCACCATGCTTTCGCCCACCAGGACGCGGCCGTCCAGGGGAATGCGTTCACCCGGCAGCACGACGAAGACGGCCCCCACGGGTACATCCTCTGGCGCCGCCAGGGATTCGGCTCCGTCGGTTCCCTTTACCCGCGCCATGGGCGGGGTGAGGTCCATCAGCGAGGCGATAGCCCGGCGGGCGCGCTCGGCGCTCCAGCTCTCCAGCGCCAGGGACAGCGCGAACAGCGCCGAAACGGTAGCCGCCTCCATCCAGTCCCCCAGTGCCATGGCACCGAAGACCGCGACGCTCATCAACAAATTCATGTCCGGCCGCAGCGAGCGAACGGCATGCAGTGCCTTGGGCAGCACCATCCACAAACCCACCGCCACGGCCACGGCCTCGGCGATCTGGGCGGGGAGCGGCACTTTGACCGCCTGGTCGAGAATCAGCCCCAGCAGCGCGGCGCCGCCGCTGAGCCCCGCCAGAACCGCCTGAAGCAACCGGCGCGAGGAATTGGCCTTGTCGCGCTCGGCCACGCTGGTGCGTTCCCACGGCTCCGCCCCCATTCCCGTGCGCGAAACGGCGGCGATCACCGCGTCGGCGTCGATATCGGCCCGGACGATCATCTTGCCGTTGAGCAGATCGAAGCTCAGGCGCTCGTCCCCCCCGGCCAGCGGGCCGACGGCCGCCTTCAGCGTCCGCACCTCCTCGACGCAGCACATGCCGGTGATGCGGAAGGCCCGGGACTTACCCGGCCGAGGCGGCTGGAGCGCCGCAGTGGGAAGAACCGCTGACGCGCCCCCGCCGCAACATTTGCTGGTGCAGCAAGATTTGGCTTCCGACATGACCCGAACTCCTTCGACGCGGTCCGTGATCGCGCTGGACAATCACCCGATTCAAGTGGAGCATGGACCCTGGAGCCACTACAGAGTCAACGGAAAATCATGACGCTTCAGCCCTTCAATATCGGCGGCCTCAGCCGGCAGACCGGCGTCAACATCGAAACCATCCGCTATTACGAGAAGATCGGGCTACTGCCGCCGCCGGCACGGAGCCAGGGCGGCTTTCGTCAATATGAGGACCACCATCTTCAGCGGCTCCGCTTCATTCGCCGGGGCCGCGATCTGGGCTTTTCCATCGATTCCATCCGTGCCCTGCTGACTCTGGCCGAACGACCCGATTCCCCGTGCGAAGGTGCCGATCAGATGGTTCTCCTCCATCTTGACGAGGTGGAACGCAAAATTGCCGACCTCACCCTTTTGCGCGACGAATTGCGGAAGATGAAGAATTGCTGCGGACAGGTGGTCGCCCAATGCCAGATCATCGGCTCACTGACCGCCCCCGGCTCCGCACAGCAGGACGCTATATGACCGCGACGGCAGCGAAACGCGCGGTTGCGCTCTCGCGCTTTGCCAACCTCTCCCTTGATGGTACCGTTCCCCCTGAACCGGCAGGAAAAATCGGATGAGACGGCCATGATTTCTCGAATCGAACAACGTTGCATCGACAAGAACATGAAGATGACCGGCCAGCGCCGGGTCATCGCCCGCGTCCTGTCCGAGTCCTCCGACCATCCGGATGTGGAGGAAGTCTACCGCCGGGCGGCCGAGATCGATCCCCATATCAGCATCGCCACGGTCTATCGCACCGTGCGGCTGTTCGAGGAAACGGCCATCTTGAAGCGGCACGATTTCGGCGACGGCCGCGCCCGCTACGAAGAAGCTGACGGTGATCACCACGATCACCTGATCGACCTGAAAACCGGCAAGGTCATCGAATTCTCCAGCGAGGAGATCGAATCCCTGCAAAAGGAAATCGCCACGCGCTACGGCTACCGGGTCGTGGGCCACCGCCTGGAGCTGTTCGGAGTTCCGCTGGCCGCCGACGAAACCGCCGACTGAGGCGGGCGCCCCCCCCTCAAGCGGCACGGCAATCCGCGCGGCTCATCGGGGGCGATGCGAATACCCATTGACAATGAGTGGCAATTGCGGCTTTCTGTAGATGCGATTTGTTCGCAATCACAGCCGAGGAGATGCCCCATGAGCCGTCAAGCCGCCACCTTCTCTCCTTCCGCCGGGTCCCGCACGGTCGTTCGTTCCACCGTCGCCGGTGCCGGTGGCGCCGTGGCGGCGGGAACCGCCAAGGCCGCGGGCTTCCTGACCATGGGCAAGATGGCCGGTGTCGGCTTGGGCGCCCTAGCCGGCGGTCCGCTGGGCGCCGCCGTCGCCGTCGGCTTGATGGCCGGTCTGATCTACGGATCCGCCGCCGCCCGTCACCGTCGGGTCTGAACCCCTTCCGATGGAACTAAACTGCCCGCCGCCCATGGCGCGGGCGGCCCCTCTCTCGCTCAGGCCCGTGCCGCGGCGGCGGGTGCCGGGCTGACGAACAGGCGGATGTCGCGGGCGTGGGGGATTTCCTCCTGGATGCGCCGGCGTACCGCCTCGGCCACCATGGAACTGTCCTTGATGCGCAGATTGGGATCGACCCGCAGGCGGATGTCGAACTGCACGTCCTCGCCCACATGGCGACCGCGCAGGAAATAGATGCTGTGGACCATGGGCGTGTCCATGGCCACCTGCCAGGCGGTCTGCAGCAATTCCGTATCCACCGAGCTGTCCATCAGGCCGTGGATCGAGGTTCCGATCAGTTCCAGGCCGATGCGTCCCACCAGGGCCGAGACGCCGATGGCCGCGATGGTGTCGGCGATGGGAAAGCCGATCACCGAGGCGATCACGCCGACCATCACCGCCGCCGACGAGATGGCGTCGGACCGGTTGTCCCAGGCATTGGCGATGATGGCCGGGCTGTTGTTTTCGTTGCCCACGCAGATCTGGTAGCGATACATCAGCTCGTTGACGATCACCGTCACCGACGCCCCAACCGCCGCGAAGATGCTTGGCGCCTCGTAGGTCCCCGAGATCAGCTTCATCACCGAGCCGTACATCAAGAAGCTGGCCCCGATCAGCAGCAAGGAGCCCACGATGGACGACGAGATGTATTGGATGTTGCCGTAGCCGAACGGATAGCGCTCATCCGCCGGCTTGTTCGAAATCTTCAAGCTGAGCTGGGTCACCCCGCTGGCCACCACGTCCGCCCCCGAATGCAACGAATCCGCCACCAGCGCCACGCTGCCGCTCATCAGCCCGAGGACCCCCTTGAACAGGGTCATGCAGATGTCGGCGGTAAAGGCCCACCACACCACTTCCTCGCGGCAATCCCTGCAATTTTCGAACTTCATCGGTTCATGTAATCCACAAGATTGGAGCCCAGGATACGATAATTATCGCCCACCTTCTTCGCCTTGATCGTCCCCGAACGAATCAGGCCCAGCACCTCGAGACGGTCCATCCCCAGCAATTGCGAGGCTTCCGCGCTGCTGTAGATCCGGTGCGGCAAGATCTCCTCGCCGAAGATCTTGTCCACCAGCACCATGGCGCCCTGCACGAAGGTCACCAGCGCGCTCCCCTTGATCACCGCCGTCCAGATCATTTCTTGATGTCCTGCGCATGGTTGAGAGGCAACAGTTCCTGGAACAGCTGCGGCGTGATGATCGGCGTGTCGCCCGCCGGCTTTTCCTGGAAATACTCCGCCCGCTTGAACCCGGTGATGAACGCCAGATAGTTCCACGGCCACTTGGTGATCTCGATGTTGTAGGTCGAGGCGGCGGCGTTGTAATCCTCCCGACGCGTCGCGATGCGGTCTTCCATCTCCACCAGCGACGTCATCATATGCTTGTAGGTGTCCACCGACTGGATGGTCGGATACTGCTCCACCACCGCCATCAAACGGCCCAGCGCATTGCCGAAGCCTCCGTCGGCCCCCAGCAGCGCCTTGCCGCCCCCAATATCACCCAGAAGCTTGCCGATCCCGCCCTGCTTCATCAGCTGTTCCAGCGCCGAGCCGATAGGGCCGCCCTTGCCAGCCTCAACGCCCTCGGTCCGCTTGTCCGAGGTATGCGAGAAGATCGAGTGCTCCAATGCAGCATGGTTCAGCGTCAGCTTCACAAGATTGCCGAACAGATTGTCCCGGCGCTGGATCATCACCTCGTAATTGGACCGCTTCGCCTGCGTGTCTTCCGACATGGTCACGAAGGTGTTGTAGCGCATCAGCAACGTCGCGATGAACGCAACAACCGACAAAACCGATATGACCATAAGAGCGTGCACCGGCCCACGCCCCAAACGACGCGGCGTCTCCTCCACCACGTACAACTGGGCAAGCAGCTCCTCCGACTGCTTCACCCGTTGCAGCGCACTGAAGTCGACCCCAGGGGCCGAACCAACATTCGCGTCGCCTAATGCCATATCCGCCTCTCTAAGCTCGTCGTATGAAGGAAACGCCCCACATACGTCTAAGGACCGGCGGGAACGCCCGACTTTCCGGCCGGAGCGCCCTTCTTGAAGCGAACCACGTCCTGAAGATGGGACACGATCACCTGGGCCGGCACCGTGAAGCCTTCCACCTTGCCGGCGGGGCCGGTAGCGGCGATGTTGATGCCCACCAGATCACCCTGGGCGTTGACCAGCGGGCCGCCGGTCTGTTCCCAGCTGTAGACCGCGTCCGAACGCAGCAGATGGGTGATCTGGGTCGCCCCCACCGCCAGCGGCGCATCCGCCGATTGCACCAGGCCCTGGCGCACCAGCGGCGCCCCCGCCATGTTGCGGCCGAAGGCGAAGACCTGCTGACCCGGCACCACCGTCTGGACGTCGGCCATGCGGAAATGCAGGAACTTCTCGGTGGTCTGCATCTTCAGCAGCGCCAGATCATGCCCCGGAATGGTCTTCACCACCTGGGCCGGAAAGCGCCGGATCCCACCCGTCGTCGCCACCTGGACCGAAATCTCCGGCAGATTGGACACCGAATGCAAGGTGGTGATCACATAGCCGTTGGCCCCCACGATGGCCCCCGAGGCCACCGGACCGGCATTGACCCCGCCGCCGCCGACCCCGACCACAGCAGGGGGAACCGTGTGATACAGCCGCTGCACATGCGGCATGGCGATGTTGCGCACCAGGAACTGACCCACCGACAGATCGTCGGCCCCATGGAAATTGTCGTCCTCGTCGTAATGGTCCAGGAGATAGATCCCCCAAGCGAAGGTCACGAAGATCAAGAAGGCCAGGATCGAGACAGGCGTCTTCCATGACCGTTCGCAAAACACGATCTTGTTGGTGGGCAATTCGCCCATGGTCTCGCCGACTTCAATCATGGCTGAGTTCCAAGCTCATTCGGATTCCTGTCCTCTATCGCCCATCCCGCGAGAACCACTAGAATTCATCACCGTTGCTTTTGGCGCCGTGGCGCGGAGCCAGCAAAGCATTGAAGCGTCCCTTGATGGAATGGACCAGACTCTGCCCCGCGACGGAAAGCTTACCGCCCAGGGACTTGGGATCCCTCAGCAGATCGGTGGAGGCGCCGATGGCGCCGCGCACGGCCGAATCCGCCACATTGAAGATCCCGGTGAACAGGTCCTCCACGGGAACCTCCTTGACCGGATTTTCGGCAGGGCCGGCAGGGGCGGCCTCTGCCGCCGTCTCCACCGCCGGGGCCGGTTCCGCCGGATAGGCATAGGCCGTCGAGTGGGAAAATGCCTGCGGCCGGGGAGACGGCTCGATCACGGCGGGGGCCTCGACGACCTCCACATCCGAAGCAATCTCAATCTCAAGCTCAACATCACTCGTCATCATTTCGGTAACTCCCTCGGTCTCGGTCGCGGCATGATCGTGAGCCGCTTCCGGCTCGGGTTCAGGTTCGGGTTCGGGGACCGGCTCGGGCTCGGGCTCGGGCGCCGCGGCCGTCACCGGGATTGCCGCCTCGGCGGGATTGATCTCTTCATACTCCCGATCCGGCTGCCGCCGGAAAGGAGGCGACCAGTGGGAGACAAGCTCGGTGAACGGGGCGGCTTCAGGCGGCGCATTGGCAACCGCCTCCGCCAATGCGCTCGGCATGACCGGCTTGAGCGCCGCCTCCGTCGGGCTTGCCGCTCCGGGGGAAGACCAGGGCGAACCGCTCAGCAGCGACGCCCAGGCATCCCCTCCCACCGGCTTGATCACCGGAGCCGGAGGCGCAGATATGGGGGCGGCGGGCTCCGGCGCGGAAGATGCCGGAATCTCGGCGTCGGCAGCCGGGGCGAGCGCGGCATCGCCGCCTCCCTTCCCGAGCTTGTCGCCGGGGGTCCTCTTGGCGCGGGGCCGTCGGTTCGTCGCCATCTCGTGCTCCATCATCACAGAACAACCCGGAATTCTTTACCTTTCACCACGGCCCGTTGCCGGGCGGCGGCGTTCCCGCGGCGGCCCCGGCAATCAAAGTCATGTTGCGGACGCCTCCATCGCGCAAGACTCCCAGACGGACGGACCCGCCGACCGACATTTCCCCCATGATGGCGACCGCCTCATGGGGGAGGGCGACGGGGCGGCCGTCGATCTTGAGCAGAACATCGCCCGGCCGCAATCCGGCGTTTGCCGCCGCCGTGTTGGGGGAAACGCCGGTGATCAGCACGCCGCGCCCGACCGGCAGACCGGTCTGCAGGCTCATCTGCGGAGACAGGGGCGCCAAGGCGGCGCCGTGCAGGCTGTGACCGGCCATTCTGGACCCGATTCCGCCGCGCGCGCCTTGGACATTGACCGCCAGACCGCCGGGCGGCTGGGCGAACTGATATCCGCCCGCCCCCGGCTGAGCGAAGGCGACCGGCCCGGCACCGGCACCGATGATCTGATGGCAACCGGCGCAATTCATGTTCCGGCGGTTGTCGGCATGGGGATTGGCGGCATTGGCCTGGATGGGCGGCGCGGCGGGCGGCGGCGCGGCGACGGGCATCATGGGCTGAGCGAAGGCGATGGGCCCCGCCGCGGCACCGATGATCTGATGGCAGTTGTCGCAAGCCATGGCCTGTCGACCATCGGTATGGGGCGAAGGCACCCCCGCCGCGATGGCCGGACCGGCCGCCCCCACGCCGCCCGACCCCGGAGCCCGAAACGCGACGGCTCCCATGGCGGGGCCCGCGGCGGCGGCGGCGGGCAGGCCGTTCACTTCATCTTCCACGAACCGGCGGACCTGATTGCTGGGCACGGCGAAACCGATTCCGGCGAAAGCACCGCTGGGGGTGTAGATGGCGGTATTGATGCCGATCACCGTGCCGTCGGCAATCACCAGCGGCCCGCCGGAATTGCCCTGATTGATGGCGGCATCGGTCTGCAGCAGCTTGGAATGGGTGACGCCCTCGATCACCATGGACTTGCCCTTGGCGGAAATGATGCCGCGGCTGACGGACATGTCCAGACCGAAGGGAGTCCCGATGGCGATCACTTCGTCGGCGACCAGCACCGCGCTGCTGTCGCCCAGGACCGCCGAGGTCAGCGGCGCCCTGGGAGCAATCTTCAGCAAGGCGAGGTCGAGCGCCTCGTCCATCTTGACGATCTCAGCCGAATAGCGGGTCGCCCCCCCGTTGTCCGACACCGAGACGAGAACCGAATTGGCGCCGCGCACCACATGAAAATTGGTGACGATCAAACCGTCGTCGCGAACGATCACCCCGGTGCCGATATTTTCCACCGTGGTGGTGGTCGGATTGGCGAAACGCGGCAAGACGTAGGGACCGGGCGGCATCAGGGTCTTGGGTGCGGCGGCGCGGCCCGACGACGATGCGGTCACGCTCACGACGCTATGACGCAAAAGGGAGACGACGCGGGAAAATCCCCCGCCGCCGCCCACCTGGGCAGCCCCGGCCTCCATGACCGGCGGCAGGGCCGAAACTCCCGTCGCCGCCGGAGCCCCCGCAAGTGCGTTCGCAGGAAGGGGAAGCACCGGAGCGGTGACGGCGCCGTGACCCAATTGCCGGATCAGGGTTCCAAGGCGGTTGCCGCCCGCCTGCTGGCGAAAAATGAAGGCGCCGAACAGCACGATCAAGGCCACCACGCCCATCAGCATGAGGTAGCGCTTCAAATCCTTGCTGCGAGGGGCTTTGGGGCGCCCCCCGGTGTTCGCGTCGCCATCAAGCATCGTCATCCAGCACCACTCAACAAAATCACGCGGCCGACGCGACCAAGGTCCACGGCATTCGTCGCCGCTGTCGGCCCGCGCTTTTTAGCACAATTACTCCAGCCAGATATAGGCGAGAGCACGCCACGCAGACGATAAAGCAGAATAAATCGCCTCGCCTGGCCGCCAATACAAGCGGTTGAGACGCAACCGCATAAAAAGCCACCCGCCCTCCCCGCAGGCGGATCACGCGAAAAATCGGAGAGCCCCATGGGACGAGGGATGGCCTTTCCCCCCAAAATCTTGATGCTTTAGGCTGCACCTATGCTAATCTGGAGGGACTCAGATCCGTCGATCCACACAGCCCTGCATGGAAGATTTTATGTTTGACACCCCCCTGGCCGGACTGAAATTAGCGGCACCGAAACTGCTCTCCGGAGCACTCCTGGGACTGCCGATCACATTAACGATCGCGCCGGGCCTGGGATTGGTCGTGGTCGGCGTGCTCGGCGCCGCCTGCGTCGGAGGATACATATCCGCCGTAAACTCGCTGACCCATTCCAAACCCGCCTTTTCCGTTGCCACTCCACCGATCTGAAGCGTGGGACTTCCGCCCCGGACGGACCTAGGAAAGATTAGCCAACCGCCGCAACCGGACGGCCGTTTTTGTCGGAGCTGGGGAAAATGAGCGACAGCGTCAATAAGGAAGAAGCCCTGGCGATCATCAGGGGCATCGTCGGCGCCGCAACCGATATCGCCAAGATGGCGAGCGAGATGGGGCAAGAAGACGACGAGATCACCGCCCCCCCACCGCCCGTCGCATCTCCCCCTTCCCCTCCCGCATCCGCCCATTCTCCCGCCCCTGCCGAGAATGCCGCGGCGACCGAACCCGCCGAAAAAGCCGCCATCGCCCCCAAGGCTGAGGTTCGGGCAAGCTCTCAGGCCGACGTCTTGAACCAACTGCTCAATCGTAAATCAGGTAAGGCATAGGCGCAAATCAGGCAAGGCATCGGTCGGGCCGCATGGGAGCCGATGCTTTAGAGCGCCGTGCCTCAAATGTGAGGCGCGACGCTCGGGTGAGCATTGAGCGAGCGGCCAAGCGGCCGGAGGGCCGCGCCCGACGCCGAGCCCGCCCCACGTCATCGGAGACGACATGGCCCTGACACCGGCGGAAAAGCAAAGACGCTATCGGCAGCGGCATAAAGACCGCCCGACCCAGGCCCAGAAGATCGCCATGCTGGAAGCGCGCATCGCCGAGTTGGAAGCGCAATTGAGAACGGCCACCGGCGCGGATACGGGCCAGGAACACTCGCCCCAGACAATTGACGAAAGCGTGATCGCGGAATGGGAACGGGCAATGGGGAAAGGCCGCAGCCGGTAGCAACCGTACAGCTCCCTCACGGGCCACGCACCGGAATAGAGGCAATCCACCACAACCTGGTTCCTCGTCAATGACCGGAAAAAGAAGACAAGAACTTGGCAATTATTAAAGCAAAGTTAACCGTTATTGCAGCAGACCCATCCCGCTCATTTCATCACACCGCCTGACCGGAGATAAGTTTTGAAAAATCCATGGTCTGGTGTATGATTTGAGTGTTTGAAAAGACAGATCGATTGCTTGTGATGGGAAACGTACACCACCTACAACATCTCGGCCAGGGAGCCGGCGACTGGAACGCCTGGCGCCAGCAGGAGCCCGATGTACGACCGGACCTGACCAACGCCAATCTGCGTGGGGCCAATCTCGCCGGGATGGATTTGTCCGGATCGCTGTTGTCGCTGGCAAATCTGCGCAAGGCCGTTCTGTCCGGCGCGAATCTCCGTGATTGCAACCTCCCCCGGGCCTGCCTGGAAGACGCCGATCTGTCGGGCGCCAAGCTTCAGGGCGCCAATCTGGCCGGCGCGACCTTGCTGCGCGCCAACTTCTCCGGCGCCAATATGCGCATGGCCAATCTGGCTGGCGCCAATCTGGCTGGCAAGATGGATTTGTCCGGAGTCGATCTGACCGGCGCCAATCTGGCCGGCGCCAAGCTGATGGGGGCCAATTTCTCCGGCGCCACCTTGGCCGGCGCCAATCTGGCGGGCGCCGACGCCCGCAATGCCAATTTCACCGGCGCGGATCTGACCGATGCCGTGACCGCCGGCGCCCTCCTCGACGGCGCCAACATGTCCGGCGCGGTCATTCGCCGGACCGCAGGCCGCCCCCAGACCATCGTCGCGGATCTGGAGCCCGAGCCCGAACAGCCTCTGCCCCGCACCGTTTCCGAACGCCCGCAGCCCGTTTCGGTCGAGACCTTCGAGGCCGAGGGATTCGAAGCCCCCCCCGTTTCGGTCGAGGCGCCTTCGAACGAGATCGAACCGGTCTTCGAGACCCAACCGGAATGGGACAATTCGGCCCAGCCGGAATTGGCCGAGCCGGAGCAAGAATCCGAGCCGGAACCCATCGACACGCTGGTGGATGTACCTGCGGATATTGAGCCGGAACTCGAGCCCGAACCCGAGCCCGAGCCGGAACTGGCCGCCGTCGAGGAGATGGCGGAAGACGACGATTCTGCCTTCGACGCGCCCCCCATGGCGACAGCCGCTCCGATCCCGCTTGCCGAATCGCAAATTTCAGATCTTTTGGCCGATTCCGTGCAGGACGAGGCCCTCTCGCGTTTACCTGTTCCGGTCGATGACGCCGTTGACGAGGAACCGCAAGACAGCCCCTTCTATACCTACGAAACCAAGGAATTGGCCATTCTCGCCCTGTATCTCGATCAGGTGAGCCGGAAGACCAAGGCCGAGAAGGCCATGCTGCTGGATCTACTGGTCCAGTATAACCGCAATTTCCTCGGACAAGATGTCAGCGTCCCCATGACCACCAGCGGCAACGCCATTCTGGTCGGTTTCGGCGACCCCACCAACGCCCTGCGCTGCGGCGGCCTGTACATCAGCATGCTGCGCGACATGCAGGTCGAGTCCTATGTGGCGATCAATTGGAGCATGGCAACCGTCCGGGTCGATTCCGAAGGAAGCGAGAGCGACGAGTTGATCGCCAATTCCATTTCGCCGTCGGCTCGTCTGATGCCGGTGGGGGTCGTGGGCGAGGTTCTGGTCTTGGAAGAGCTGTATTCCAATCCCCTGACCCAGCGCGACCTCTTCACCTTCGAGCGTGTCGCCCGGAAATGGAAAGCCGCCAACGACACCCATGGCGAAGGCATCGACGTTATCTGCTACAGCGTTCGCAGCAAGCAGCCCCCGTATCCCTGAGTCCCCCCCCCCCCCCCCCCGGTCAAGCCACCTCCGTGCCCCTTGCCCGCACGGGTGGGGCATGTATCGTGGGGATTGAACGGAACCGCTATGGCGGTATCGGTGTGTGATGTGACGTCGAAGGCTCCCATCTGACAGGGCTGGTTTCCCGATCACCCGACAGACAGGAGGCCCACGATGGCCGAGATGAGCCCCCTGCGTCGCCGCACGATCCTTATCGAAATTCATAAACGGATGGGATGCCTTTATAGCAATCGGTTAGCATTCATTTATTCATTCAGTATGCTCATCAGGCCGCGTTCACCATCCATTCAATCTGGAAGAGGCGTCGGAGATGACGGGTGACCTACGTAAACGATGTGTTTTTGACGGTCAGCGGCTATACCGAATCCGAATTGTCACAGCAGTCTGAAAATCTTAGCCGCGAGGTTGATGGCTTTATCGCCCGAATTGGCGGGCGGTAAGCGATAGAGTCCATGGAGATTTTGCTGAATGACAGAAGAATGCCAGATCGCTGGATGGTCAGACGCTTTCTCTGTCGGGAATGCTGCGATTGACAGCGATCACAAGGCATTCTTTGAAATTGCCAATTTACTCAAGGGCGTCATTTTCGAGGCAGCAGAAAGCAAATTCGTAATCGAAAGTGCTTTGGCTATGCTCGAAGAATATGTCGCAGGGCACTTTCTCCGTGAAGAAAAGGCCATGGCTAAAATTGGTTTTCAACACTTTGACGATCATCGTGCAAAGCACTTTGCCTTCAATCGAAAAATTAATGAGGTGATCAGGCTATATCGTGGCGGAAGTTTGTCCGTTGCGGAGAAGCTGCACGATCTTGTCCTTAAGTGGCTTGCAAGTCACATTATGAATGAGGACATGAAGTTCAAGTCATTGTTGACTGATGACGACGTTGATCAGAGGCCGCTTGCGTATCTTGCTCTCGACGCTCTTGAGAATGAAGAGCCTGAAAAAGTAGCCGTTCCTAATGCCATTGTGCATGCCAAAGTTAAATTAGATTACTCTAAAATAACGGCATTAATTTGCGAGCCAAGCAGCACAATTCGATCTGGAATACGGTTTACACTAAATGAAATTGGAATCACAAATATAGAGGAGTCGAATAATTTTATTGCCATTGATGAATCATGCAAAAATGGCGGCTTCCAGATTGTTGTCATGGATGCTGTGCTTGATGGGAATGACTCGGCGTATTTCATTCGCCAAATCAGATCTTTGCAGACAAATAGCGATCCATTCGTATTGACGGTTCTTCTCCTTTCATCAAGAGATGAAGTGGCGGTTCGTAGTGCCATGTCGTCAGGAACAGATTCCGTGCTTCTTATTCCATTCTCATCAGGCCAATTACGAGATCAGATTGTTGGTCATGTAGAAAGGCGGATGCCATTTATCGTCACCCAAGATTATATTGGTCCTGAACGCCGAAATGAAAGTCGTCCTGGTTGTGCCTCGGCCCCACAAATCATAGTCCCTAATCCGGTCGAGGCGTTAGGGCGAGGCATTCCGATGGAGCAGTACGAATCCAAAAAAAATGAAGCCATTCAAGTTATAGTAAATTATCGGCTGAAAAGTCTTGCTGGAGCCATAATTTTTGAATGTAACTCTTTGGCGGCTGGCATGCGTGACGGATTAGCTACAAATGAAAGCACTTTTCGAAGCTTAACAAAGCTTGAAAATATTGCTGATGAGTTGGCGGAGAAAATTCGAAAATTCTCCGGAGCGAAATCCTATTCTGTTGAAACCTTCCGTGATAGATGTCTGGAATTGAAGGGTGGGGTGGACAAAATCACCTACGCTGATGTGGAGGAACTTTCAGTATCCGGCAAGAAGGTATCGGAAAGCTATATGTCACGCTGAATCGGGGGCCAGTCTCGGCATTGCTCTTTATCCAGATGACTCAACTGAGTCTATAGATTTGATTGATAAGGCGGATAGGGCGATGTACTTGGCAAAACGAACCGGTGGGGTGTGCCTCTTTCCAGACATTTTGTGGGAAATTGAGAACTCTTGAGGAGGCAAATCGACGGCACATTATGCCCCACCCAATTTGGCTGAATTCGGCATTTGTTCGCTGAAAGTGGGAAATGTGCGACGGTCTTCGATATGCTTCGCCCCGGAAGCCGGTATCGTGACGTCCCTCGCCGCTGCACCGCAAAAGATCGTTGCTGCGTTAATTGTTATTTAACCCGAACTCATTCGGAGGTATTGTTTTTTTACGCCATTAGTATGGCGGTGCCCCGTGTAAGGCGGGGAAGGAGTCCGAGATGTGCGACACCTTAGCCGAAGCCCCCATGGCGATCAGGGAGGCCGTAATTCCGATCCTGTATGAGATGGAATTTCCCAACATGATGGCCTGTTACGGCTACTTGCTGGAACGCGGTACGAATCGCGGTGTGTTAACAGGCATTCGGCAATGGATAAACGAGAAATGCCATTTCTGTGATGTCTGTGGCCGACTGGAGAATCCGCCAAGTTAGGTGCTTGGCAGCGATCACCCGACTAAATCATGAACAGGCTATCGAGAGCCTTGAACAGGTCGTCTGCGAAGTTCGGGCCTTTAAAAATGACGGGAACCTTCTTCGGCAACAGCGTCAATACATCTGCGTCCCGATCCAGGCTGGTAATGACGGCGACTGCAATGTTGCGGGTTGAGGGCATGGCCGACAAGCCTATCGCGAAATCAATTCCATCCAATCCCGGCATGACTGCCGAAATGATAATGAGGTCTGGTTTCGTCTGAACCACCATTGACAACGCCAAGACGGTATCGGGGACCACTGAAGTTCTGTAGCCACATTGGCGAAGTTCACGTTCAACGAAATGCGACTGTGCCCCATGGGGAGCAACCAGCATCACTTCGATGCGTCTGATCTCGATTTCATCCAGTGTTGAAGCAAGTTTTTGTGGGAGCCGGGAGAAATCGGGCTGGATTTCTGTGCCGCGACTACCAACCTGTTTAGATAACTCATCGATATAGGTTTCAAGATCGATCCAGATTCGCGGAGGCAGCGTTTCAGGGGCGTCCGCAAGATATTCGTCGAGCTTGTGGGCAATCGTACAGAGGGCATTCAAACCGAATCCTGCCGCCTGTCCACGCAGATACAGGGCGAGCCGCCGAAAGTTTCCAATTAGTTCCGAACGGTTGATTCGGCCATGGCTGCCGTTATCCAGAACGAATTCAAGGGCACGGAGCCGCTCCATTGCGTCATCGAAAAATTCGTCTCGAATTTCATCGAAAACCGCGAACTGATCGTGTCCACTTTCTCGGCTCATTGTGCCCCCAATTTCACAATGTCTACGGCTTGTCGCCGATCAGAACCCTATCGCAATTCACAAACAGATGCGATACCTTTATGACAATCGTTTACCATTCATTTATCCATTCAGTATGCCCATGAAGCCGTGTTCACAATCCATTCAATCTGGGAGAGGTGTCGGAGATGGCGGGTGACCGTAAAACTCCATCAGGCCGTGAGCGAACTTTTGCTCATGACGAACTGATCGTCAGTAAGACCGATCCCAAAGGAAGGCTGACCTACGTCAACGACGTGTTTTTGACAGTCAGCGGCTATGCCGAATCCGAGGTGATGGGGAAACCACATTCGGTCATACGGCACCCCGAAATGCCACGATGCGTCTTCAAACTGCTTTGGGACACCATAGCCGATGGTCGGGAGATATTCGCCTATGTGAACAACATGGCGAAGAATGGTGACAACTACTGGGTATTCGCCCATGTCACCCCGAACTTCGACGCTGCCGGTCAGATCATCGGATATCACTCCAATCGACGGGTGCCCGAGAAGGCCGCATTGGAGACGATCAAGCCGCTTTACTGTTCGCTGATGGAAGAAGAACGCCGCCATCCAGATTCGAAGGTCGGGCTTGAGCGATCATGGAAAATGCTGAACGACGCCGTAGCAACGGCGGGATTCGATAGCTATGACCGTTTCATCTTCACCATCACGCCAGAAAATTGATCAGAGGCAGCCACATGGAAACGACCCTCGGCTCATATGCCCGAACCTTATCCCTTGGGATGCTGGTTCCTTCGGCGATCTGCTTACTGGCGGGAACATTCGGGCTGCTTGGTGGTTCGAGCATCGCCCTTTGGGTCGTGATTGCGGTATCCCTGCTTGGCGTTGTCGGAGGCGTCAAGATCGGTGGTTCTGCTCGACGAATGGCAGGTGATCTGTCCACTGCGATCCACGTGCTCAGCCGGTCCGCCAGTGGTGATCTCAACGCTCGGATTCTGGACGTTCGAGGCAGCGGTGGCATTGGAGCCTTGCAACACAGCATCAACCGTTTGCTGGACCTCGCTGAAGCCTTTGGAAAAGAGGCGTTTGCCGCCGTCGAGTCCGCCAATCATGGTCGATATTACCGCCGGATCATCACCACGGGTTTGCGTGGCGATTTCGTTCTGTACGCCAAGACCATCAATCAAGCTTTGAAGCGAATGGAAGCCAGAGACGCAGAGTTCATCGCCTTTGCCAACAATCAGGTAAAGCCGGTCGTGAACGCCGTGGCTGCCGCAGCGACAGAATTGGAAGCATCTTCGGGGGCCATGTCGGCACAGTCTACCGACACCAGCCACCAAGCCATGACGGTTGCCGCAGCGGCGGAACAAGCCTCGGTCAACGTCCAGGCTGTGGCCTCTGCCGTCGAGGAGTTCTCTGCCTCCATCAAGGAGATTAGTACCCAGGTCCATCGTGCTGCCGCTGTAGCCTCGGAAGCAGCCGGTGTCGCGTCTCGTACCGATACGACGGTTCATGGCCTCAGTGATGCCGCCCAACGAATTGGTGCCATCGTCAGCTTGATCAATGACATTGCCGCCCAGACCAATCTTCTGGCTCTCAACGCCACCATCGAAGCGGCTCGTGCCGGTGATGCCGGGAAGGGCTTTGCCGTGGTGGCGAACGAGGTCAAAAACTTGGCGAACCAAACGGCCAGGGCAACCGAAGACATCACCTCCCAGGTGGCCCATATCCAGGAAGTCGCCGCCGAAGCTATCAAGGCGATTCAGGAAATCACTCGAACCGTATCCCAGATCGAGGAAACATCGTCCGCCGTGGCCGGTGCCGTGGAAGAGCAAAATGCGGTCACCGTGGAAATCGCACGTAATGTCGCGGAAGCTGCAACCGGAACGTCCTCGGTTTCCTCAGCGATCATCACGGTTCAAGCGACTGCCGCTGAAGCTACCGAATCCGCTGGTCAGGTTGCTGATGCTGCATCAGAATTGTCACGGCAGTCTGAAAATCTTAGCCGCGAGGTTGATGGCTTTATCGCCCGAATTGGCGGGCGGTAAGCGATTTTGGTTTTCAATGTGAATGGGTATTTCTATGCCAAGTGAACAAGCCAATGAACCGGGTATGGCCGTAAATAAATCGAACATTTCAATTTTTGAATTTTCACCAGAAATGTCTGTTGGAAATGAAACAATTGATGCAGATCACAAGGCATTCTTCGAACTCGCAAAATTACTACACGACACCTTGAGTGGCGGCGACCGAGGCGTGATCGTATTAAGCTCATTGGCGATTCTTGAAGAGTATGTCGATGGTCATTTCCTTCGCGAAGAAAAAGCTATGCGTAAGGTCAGTTATTCGAATTTTGCTGAACATCGCCTCAAGCACAATCAATTCCGTGCCCGGATCAAGGCGATTTCAGAGGTCTTCCAGCAAGGCATTACATCCGCAGCCGATGACCTTCCGCCCTTGGTTGCCCACTGGCTACGCAGCCACATTGCAAATGAAGACCAGAGATATAAACGTTGGATAAATAATTCCGCTGTTGATAATCGCCCGCTGGTCTATCTGGCGATGGAAGCCGAGCATGAAACCTAAAAGTAAAGGAAATGTGGATGCTTGAGCTAACCGACGACCTTCGCATCGGGCACCCCATCATTGATGCTGATCATCAACGTCTTATAGACATTATTAATGAATTCAACGACCACTCGGCGTCGCTAAACAATGAAAAGTTGATGCATGAAACTCTTAAGGCATTGCTTTCTTATGGCCGGGAGCATTTTGCCAGGGAAGAGAAGATTCAGCGGGAGTGCATGTATCCCTACCACAATATGCATTTTCATGAGCACAAGGCCCTGTTGGAGCAGGTTCAGGACATTGCCAGGACATATTTTATCGCAAAAACACGGCCACTTAATGAGCGATCGATTTCGGAATTAAACGAGTTTCTAAAGACTTGGCTTATTGGACATGTGAAAAAGTTTGATACAAATTTGCGGGAGTGGGTAGCCCCTTCAAATGAATGCCTGGAACCTGACGGTGAGCAGAAATTGTTCCGCCTGCCGTGTTCGGATGTGGCGGCACTCGTAATTGATGACGATGCAACAAGCAGAACATTGTTGGTTAAGTTGTTATCTGTGATGGGGGCTTCCGTCGTGCTTGAGGCGTCCAATGCAATTGAAGGGCTTCAATTGGCATTCAGTGATCCTGTCCCGGATATCATAATAACGGACCTGAATATGGAGCCAGTGGACGGATTTTCCGTTGTTGCCGCGGTTAGAGCAAGTCAGAAAGAATATATTTCTTGTATTCCAGTTATTATATTTTCAGCTACGGATGACAACGATCTAATGGCAAAGTCGATGGCTATTGGTGCAACAGGGGCATTTAAGAAGCCATTTAATCCAAGAGATTTATCGAAGTTCTTGTTCCATGTTCTAAAAAAGCGGCCCGATAAATCGTAGGTGGACGCCGCATATGGCAATCGTAGCCTCGTCCTCATTTGACGTTAATGCACTCGTCGCCATCGAAAATGCCGCGACAAGAAAGCTTATTGTTTCTGTGATGCGTGAGTGTGGCTTTGTCGTTCAGGAAGAAACAAAAGACATTAGTCACACGATGCTGCTCCTTGAGCATGGAAACGCATCAAACATAAATATCATCCTGTGCGATAAGCTTGGTGGAACTGGGCATCTAAAGGTTTTGAAGCATGTCCGCTGGGGAGAAGGGCAACCCCCTCAATCCCTTCCCGTAATCGCCCTGGATAACCAGTGGACCGCCGATGAGCTAATCGCGGCAAGAGACGGGGGCATATCCGCTTCGCTCACCCTACCCATAACCCGACATTCGCTTCAAATGGCGATCACGGCTGCAATGACTACGCAGAAGGCTTTTATTTCTTCTCCGGCCTTCCATGGGCCGGACAGACGCTCGGCGATTATGAAGGGCTACAAAGGGCCGTTTAGACGGGCGGATGATACCCTGACCCGCCGTCAAGAAGGCTCCCCTGTGATTGCTCCTTCCGCAGATCAGCGGCAGGTCAAGCCGCGAGGTAAGCCCCGAGAGGCAATAGCCCCTTCATCTTCGGTCGATATGAAGGCTGAAATTGGTTGGTCTACGGCGATTGCCACTGGCCGGGACGACATCGATGATCAACACCGCAAAATTATCGATTTCCTGAAAATACTCGGGGCAACTTCAAGTGCGGAGTATGAAAATAAGGCCGTCGATGACGTCATCGATGGGCTTTCAGATTATGTGAAAATGCATTTTAAGCACGAAGAGTCTCTCATGGACTCCTTTGATTATGATGAAAGAGATAAGCACAAACGTATTCATGCGGGCTTCGTTGAGAAGCTTGACGGAATCAATCGCGATGACCTTCATAATGGCAGCGGAAGTGAGAAACTATTCTTTATAATATATAATTGGCTTGTCACGCATATTGTTAGCATTGACCGCATCATGATCGCCAAGATGAATGGCGAATATGATGATGGCATTGGCAGCGAGACTGTACACAAGCAAACTGGCATCGTGATAGAAAATGCGTATGAGTTAGCGGCAAGAATTATGAACGTCAACCTCCAGACAAGCTCAACGACAGATGATAGTCATAAAAAAAGGATACTGTATGATATTTCGACATCAACAGAGAGATTGATTAACCTTATGGAGCTTGCGGATTCTCGTGTACAGGTGAGCGGGTGCTCTAATTTTCAGCTTAAACGACTGGGCGAGATACGGCATGCACTGACGAAAAGTGCGGATTCTCTGGCCGTGACGGCTGCAAAAAAAATCGTACGGCTTTGCAGTGATATTTTGTCCGGCAAGCAGGGCATTCCCCTTGGGATCGGGGATATCTTGCGGCGACAAATGGGCCGGGTGGCAAGCTTGGCTGCGGTAATCGGTGGATTGGACGCTATGAGTTCCACCGCAAAATCAGCAGCCATCGAGGCAAATGAGTTGGCCGGGAAAATCTTGGAAATGGAACTCGGATCAGCCGCGTCTTTGCAGGACTTTGATATTGTCGAAAAATAGCGAAACAGCAACGCCAGCCTTCGAGATGCCCTAATTACCCTTTGGGCAAACCCAGTCTCTGTAGTTCATGTCAAACTTCATAATATGATTAAACAGCCACATTCTTAAAAATTCGCTCATTTCGTTAAGTGATTGACGGTTGACCATCCTCGACTTCGTGATGAAATAGGCCGATGCCATTTCCTCAAGCTGAGTCTTCAAAACGCGATGTTCTCTGGCGTGCATGTCGAAATATGGATACATGCACTCTCTTTGTATTTTTTCTTCTCTCTCAAAGTGTTCGTGAGTGTAGGCAATTAGCTGCTTCAGCGTCACATGCATCGCAGCTTCATTCTGCCCATCAACTTCCCCCTCTAATGTTTCGCATATTTTCGCAGTTACCAAGAATTGATTTATTATGCTAATGAGCTTCTTATGATCGGCGTCAATAATCGGGTGTCCGATCATCATATCTTGCGTGAGCTTGAGCATATCGTCCTCGCTGCCGATCAAGCCGACATTCGCTGCGGTATTCTATGCCCTACAGTCTTTTCGATCACTTCCCTTTTTAAGGGGGAAGCTACGCCAGCACCTTCTGAGGTGTTTTGGTCAGGGCTTCAGCAATTCCGGCGGAAAGTGAGCGAAGTGAGACGGGTTTCTTGACAAAAACGGTGACGCCCGCATCCAAAGCCGTTCTCTCGCATTCATCTTCTGTCCTGGCCGTAACCATGACGATTGGAACATCGGCATTAAAGCCATCAAGCCCGCCTGAACGGATCAGTTTAGTGCAGGCTATGCCGTCGAGCATGGGCATCATCCAGTCGAGGAAAACGATATCCGTGCTGCCATCAGTCAATTCGCCGTCTTCAAGGCTGACGATGTTGGCGGCACCGAATGCGAGCGTACCATCCTCCACTTCGATGACATCGAGGCAATGAAAGGAACCCAGAGCGATTCTGATCAGTTCCCGCATCGGCTTAGCGTCATCAACGACCAAGGCCCTTCGGATTCGTGGAAACATGGTTTTCTCACTTTCATCTTGGTTACGTTATACCAATCTGCGCTGACCGGAACCGATCATCGCAGAGCCCTCAGCAACGGCGGGCGGGCGCGAGCGCCCCAATCTTGCAGTCGCAGGGCCTTCCCCGCGCCGTAAGGCGCGCGCCCCCTTCCTTGGGCCTTATGTACGCCCTCCGCCTGAGCGTGGCCCTCCGGCCGCTTTGGCCGCTCGCTCAATGCTCGCCCGAGCATCGCGTCTCACATTTGAGGCACGACGCTCTAATTTGCGGCCATCAATCGGCACTTACCAATGAGTACCACGTGCCCCAGAACAACAGCCAAGATATTCCATTATTGCTATTGAATGACTTCAATTGGCAGGGGGACGCCCCTTACTTGTTTCCGAGAATCTTTCCCATGGACACCAGGGTGAAGGGCCAGAGACGGACCAGCGGCACGACCGGCTTCAAACGCCCCTGCCGCGACCTTCTTCCCTGATTTCCACGCCACGTCTCAGGTTCAGGTCCAACTTGGCGAATTCAGATTCGACGATGGCGTGGCGGACCTCTGGTGGACCGGCCAGTCTTCTTGGCTTCCTTGGCAGGCTTGGGGGCGGTTGCGGGCTTGGAAGCCTTACGTGGCGGCATGACTATCCCTTCCCTGTTCATCAGGTGGCTGATTTGGGCTTCCGGTTCGTCCGGGAATAGCCCAGCCCAACAGCTTTCGCAAACTCCGATCTGCGTGCGGCGTATTCCGGGGCGACCAGAGGGTAATCCCTGGGCAAAGCCCACTTGGCCCGGTACTCGTCGGCAGTCAGCCCATGCCCAGTCGTGAGGTGTCGCTTAAGCATCTTTTGCCGATCACCACATTCCAAACAGACAATGTAATCGGGGGTCACCGACCGCTTCACCGAAACGGCAGGTTGCTGCTGTTCAGCCGGTGCTGAAGCAGGGTTGTCCGTAGCGGCTAAAGTCGAATAAACGGACTTGATCAGGGTTGGGATTTCAGTGGCCGCCAAGGTGCTGCTGCTCAGGTAGGCGGCCACGATCTTAGTGGTCAGAGCCTTGATGTCATCGGCCATTGATGGTGTCCTTGAGGCTCTTTCCAGCGGTGAATTTGGCAGACTTGCTGGCCGCGATGGTGAGGGTCTTGCCAGTCTGCGGATTCCTGCCTTCACGTGCAGGACGGGCAGAAACCGAGAAAGACCCGAAGCCAACAAGACGCACGTCATCGCCCGATTTCATGGCGGCGGTGACGGCTTCGAATACAGCGTCGATGGCACTTGCCGCGTCGGCCTTGGTCATGTTGGCACCATCGGCAACGGCGGCGATCAATTCGGACTTGTTCATTTGCCCCTCCCTGCGAAAAGCATGGCTGTAACGAATGGCACGACGAACAGGCATCGTCAACCAAACGGATTTACTCAGAAGTCGGCAAGGTAAGCAGGAAAGTCAGCCACCTGACGGCGATTGCTCGACCCAAACCTCGCCGCTATGCGTTCCCAAATCTATACCGGCACCGTGAACCGGAAGGTGGCTCCGTGCCCAGGTTCTGACTCCACCCAAATTTGCCCACCATGCTGTGTGATGATCCGCTTGCAGATCGCAAGTCCAACGCCACTTCCTGGATATTGATTTCCAGCATGGAGCCGCCGGAAAATCTCAAAAATATCCTGGGTGGTGTCCGCAATGCCAATGCCATTGTCGCGGACAGCAATCTGCCATTTGCCGTCTTTCTGCTCAGCATCAATGGATATTTGAGGCTTACGGTCAGGGTGGCGGAACTTGACAGCATTGCCGACCAGGTTCTGAAACACCTGCATCAATTGGACATCATCGCCGATCACCTCGGGAAGCTGGCCTACAGTGATTTCCGCGTGATTTTGGGAAATGACCTCTCTGAGATTATCCTGTGCCGCTGAACATGCAGCCGTCAGTGAGATGCGGGAGAACGAGACACCTTTTGCCGAAACTCTGGAAAATGCCAAAAGGTCGTTGATCAGCAGCCCCATCCGCTTTGCTGCACCTACGACGAATTCAAAATTTTCTCGGTCTTCCGGTGGAAGCTTGTCGCCCAGATGGCGATCCAGCAATTGTGCAAAAGAGACGATGGTTCTCAGTGGCTCTTGGAGGTCATGAGATGCGACATAGGCAAAGCGTTCCAATTCCGTATTGGATGCCATCAAGCGTTCGACCAGTTCTTTCTGCTCGGCTTCGTGCTGACGATGACTTGCCTCCAGGTCCATTCGGTCCAAGGCAAATGAAATTTCATCGGTCATCTCCGTCAGAAGTTCGATGAGGTCGTCAGTAAAGAATTCCGGAACATCTGAGTAAAGTGACAATGTACCAATAGTTTTTCCCTGATTTTTTAGTGGAAATGCGGCCGATGAATTAAAATTAAAGAACGCCGCTCTCTTCTGCCAAGGTGCTGTTATCTGGGTTCCAAAGAAATTTTCAGCAACGCGGTGCTCGCCAGCACGAATGCATTGTCCTGATGGCCCTTGCCCATAAGGACTATCAGCATCAGCGGACACTTTCAGGCCATCTAAATAGGCAATCCCCTCACCAGCCCAAGCTACTGGAACTATTGCTCGGCTCGCGTCATCGACCACGCCAATCCACGCCATGCGAAAATGCCCGAAATCCACCGAGATTCGAACGATGGCATCAAAGAGTTCCTGGCGGCTTTTGCTGCGAATGATGGCCTTGTTGGTTTGGCTCAAAGCCGCATAAATATCCGTCAAGTGAGCAATCTTAACTGTGGCCTCCTTGTGCGAACTCATATCTCGAACAAAAGCCACATCAAATTCCTGCCCCTCATGGGAGAGGTAGTTTGCCGATATTTCGACCGGAAGCGTCGATCCGTCTTTGCGTTTCAAAGTTGCATCAAATCGCAGGAATCTTTCTTCTTTTAAAGAACGCCAATGCTCCGCCCATTTTTCACGAGGGTGGTCCGGATTTAATTCAGATGCATGTAGATTCAACATCTCTCTCTCATCATAACCTAAAAGCGAACATGCAGAATCATTCACATATGAAATCAACCCAGATTCATTAATCCAGTAAACAGGTTCCTCCGCTCGGTCTCTTGAGAATTGAGTTATTAAATGCCGTATAGTTAATAATTCATGCTTCCGAATATGTGATTTACCTATGCCCCACATCAAGCCAATTCCAGACATCACCAGAGCCCAGAATATTGCATGGTTTAAAGCTAATCTTTTGATCTCCGTTGACGCAATTTCATTGGATTTCTCCAATGGAATGGTGACATCAATACCTCCTCGCAGGTCGCCAACCTTGTAGCCCTGATCGCCGTGACAAGTTAGGCAGGATTGCTCGACGCGGATTGGTGCCATAACACGGACAGCCGCTTTTCCGTTGCTCAGAACCTTTTCAGTTACCTCTGTCTCACCCTGCTCCAAAAGCAGAAGAGCCTGATGCTCCCATTCATCCGGGGCGTTCTCCGGATTGAGGGGCTTCATGCTCGTAATTCGTCCCTTGGCAACAAATCCCGACTGCATCAGTTGACGCAGCACGTATGCAGGATTCATCAAGGTCAGGTGTTTGCCGTTCGTGGTTACAACATCACGGTCGGGGACATTCAAATACGGGTTTGGGGAAGTTTGGGCGTCAGGAGCCACATATACTCCACCATGAGATGCGACCCAATGGCGGAAACCAATATCTGTTTGCACGCTGGTTCGTGCCTCTTGAACTGCCAAACGCACTGCTTGCTGCCTTTCGTTTTCAGCCGCCATCCAAAACGAAAGCAAGACTGCCGCTGTCCATAATGCAGCAGACCCAACCATTAGCCTTCGAAATGATAAAACTGAAATTGCAGCATTTGGTTGTGCAGCGGAGGTCATAGGCAAATACTCCAGCACGTAAGCCTGTCCGACTAAAGCCCTTCACGCAGCAAAGGTATCATGCCTATTTCAAAAGCCATATACCGCCAAGTTACCTACCAAGATTTCGGCTCTGCCCTCATGCATTGATCGGCCAATGTCTCCCGGATGTGGTATTCACCTAATCAGCTATATCTGGATGGATATTTCCCGCCCATCCCCAAAATCCGTCCAGCATGATTAGGTGGTAGAGTTCTCGCCCGTTCGCCACCGCAGATCTGTTTTACGGTTCGTTCCGCTTCACAGGAACGACCACGAAGAACTCTTGATCATTCAACGTTCCAACCGACACCATCAACGTCTCATGCTGGTTCACGAGCCGGGCATGGGGGACACCATCGACCGCCGTCCAAAGGCGGGACACCTCCCAGACTTTCCTGGTGTGGTCATTTGCCTTTGTGAATCTGTCACCGACTTGGATGGGTGGAGTTTTTCGCCCGAATATTGCCATTGTCGCCCGAAATGATTGCCTGCGTTCGTCCTGCTGTATCTCGAATCGCTTGGATTTGTCCAAAAAACTTTCGATCCTCGGACAGCGTGTGCATTGCCATCACGTCACAGGCCAGGAAATTGAACCGGGCGCCCAAGGGCCAGTTCGCCGGCACGCTCGCTTAGGTTGAAATAATAGGCCACCGGCAAACGACACATCCATCCAGGCCCCCTTGTCGGACTGGAACCGTCATTTGCGCCACATCCAGCCCTTCAATCGCGCGGACATTGCCGGCGGCATCCGCAACCGAATCCGGGTTCCCGGCCCCATGGCGCGCTGGACCGCATGATGAACGAAAAGTATGCACAGCGCCCCCACCGCGATCGCGACGAAAAGATGCACGAACAAGATCGCAACCGTCAGGCCAATGGCCACGACCAAAAGCAGCCGAAGCCATCCTGCGGAATTTACCGCCCGGCGAATCTCCTCGAAGCCGAAAGCATTATTATGCGCCACACTTCTCCCCTTTCGATTGCGAGCCCCGGTAAAAGCCGCATGGCCCCATGAATTGGGCCCCATACGGGCGGGGCTCGTCAAACGATTGTTGCATCCTTGGAGATATGTTGCCGCCCATCAAATATTGCGACTTATTTTTATTCTCTGCCCTTGGGCCGATTCATGCTACAGTTAGTGATCGAATTCGAGATGATTCGCCCCGCGGGAGACGCCGCCGATGCTGTTTCCCCAAGGTTCGGGCCGTTTCCCCAAGGTTCGGATCGGAAGCCTCGCGGCTTTGGAATGCAGCTTGGACTTTGGCCGGATTTGCCGGCGATCCCGGTTGACTTTTGGTCGCGCTGGCTGACTATGTGACTCTGGCATGGGGTATTGCCGTAGTTGGGCCGCCCGTTCAAGCAGGTCGTGAGACGAGGAATGAACCAGACCAATCCGCTCCCCGAATGGACCGATGATTTATCCGTGAACGTCGAAATTATCGACGAAGATCATCAGGCGTTCTTTCGCTTGGCAGCTCTGATGAGCGACGTGACCTCCACGCCCGACAACGATCAGCCCTACCTCATCGAAACCTCCATCAATATCCTCGAGGAATATATCGAGGGGCACTTCCTGCGCGAGCAAAAGGCCATGGCCAAGGCCGACTACGCCTATCTGGTCGAGCATATCGCGGCGCACGACGCCTTTGCCGACCGAGTAACCCGCATCATTCAGGACTACCGCCAGACGGGCAGTATCGAAAAGATCGGCACCCTGGCGCATTTGGTCACGGATTGGCTGAACAACCATATCCGGGTGGTGGATGCCCAATACAAAGGGATCTTGACCAACGCGAATGTGGATGACCGCCCCCTGGTGTATATGGCTGCAGGCCTGGACACCGAGCTTGTCTCATAGCCAAAGGCAAGAAAGCCCCCCGTCGGCATATGCTCCTCCTTCGGGCTTGGGGATAAGCCGGGCCGTCGTGCGCAAGGACGGCCCGGATGGGATTGCCGATCCCGACGGGTTCAGACAGAATGGGCCTGTCCGCGTCAGCACAAGGTCCTGAGAGATGGCGCATCCTTCGATACTGTCCGTAGCGCTGGCGAACCTGCAGAAATCCCATGAATTTCTGCTGAAAATTCTGGACGCCTGCGGCAACATCCCCGGAGCCCCCGGCGCGGCGTCCGATCAGGAAATGATGGCCGCTATCGCCCATCTGGCGCATTTGACCGAATCCGTGATTCAGGAGGGCGAATTTGCCCGCGAGAACGGCGGCGACTTCGTGGCCGCCGACATCTTTTCCGAAACAGCCCGCGACACCCAGGCTTCCCTTGTCCAGGCGCCCCCCGCCGACAATAAAATGCTCCGCCTCCAGGTCATCTTGCAGATATGCCTGGAACAAAGCGAACGGAACTGGCTCCAGGCCAAGCGGCTGAAATCCGAAAACGCCGCCCTGCGGCGCGGCATGAAGCAGGTCGCCGCCGATGTGGCCGCCGCCCGCTCGATGCTGCCGCCGGTCGCTGCCGCCGCCCCCCGATCAGCCCCGGTCCCCATCACGGCGGCAAGACCGTCGCCCGCGGCAACGCCCGTGACGGTGACGCGGCTGGCCGGACAGCAGAAACTTCGGCTGAAATAGGGGCTCGGCGCCGAACTCGCCGACCGCCCCGCCCCCCCACGGCCCTGATCAAGCCTTCTCCCCCCCCCTCTCCCCACGCGAACGCAAAAGATCGGCAACCCCGTTCTGGCTTGCCACCCCGTCATTCGCCTCGGCGGGCGGACGAAACCGGCTCGCCCCGCGCTTGCTGCGCTTGTTGCGCGTCAGATCGGCCAATTCAAAATGTTCCGCCTCCATTTTCTGGAGCTTCCCGATTCCCTCCCAGGCGGAATCCAGCTTTCGCTTCATGGTTTCGTCGGCTTTGCGTCCGCCCAGAACCGCGACGATTTCCTCCACCGAGGCCAATCGCTCCTGCAGAAGGTCGCCGCCTCCCAGGGCGATTTCTCCGCCGTTCAGATACTTCTCCATATCGGCGATGATCGCATCCAGCCTACCGACGGACATTTGCCGCAAGATGCCGATGAACAAAGCCTTCATCGCCCCGATCTTCTGCCGCAGCGGATTGTCCTGGCCGCGATGGGAACCTTTGTTCAAATCCACCAGGGTGACGAGGTTCACCAGCCTATCTGCCGCCTCCATGATCTCGGCGCGCACGACCTTGCGCGTCCGTTCATCATCGGTGGCATGCAGGGCTTCCTTCAGTTGCTCGATTCTGGCGGCGATTTCGCTCACGCCATTGAAGATGATGGATGCCTGGGAATTGGGATCCTCCCCCACGACGGCCGGCGCATGCGGTCGGCGCGGGGCCAGGCCCAGCTCCCCGGTATGGCCCTTGGCGGCAAGCTTGCGGGGGGCCGGAGACGGAGACGGCAATTGCGTCGCGCCGTCCTGGCGGTCGGCAGCGCGACGGAACGGCCCTTCGTAAAGGCCCGGAGCGAGATTGCGGCGGCAAGGCCCCCGAAAGGTCGGGTTGGCGATGAACTCGCGCTTTTCATTCAAGGCGCGATTGACGTTTTTCAGCATGCTGCGCGTGCCGATGGGCAGGGTCATGACGCAATTGGCCCCGGAATTGCGCATCATGGACAGATTGCCGACATCCATGTGACTGATGACGCAAATCATCGGCCCGGTCACGACGCCTTCGGGGGTTTCCATTCTGATGCGCCGAATCATGTCGAGCGGTTCGTCGATATCGGTACCGGCGCAAACGATCAGGTCATAGATGCCGGACGCGGCGAACTTGATCGCTTCGGTCAGGATGCCCGACTTCAAAACGTCGGCAAATCCAATCTGATGCAAGGATGTCGCGATCAAGCTGCAAAGCGAATCGTCCGAGGCCACGACCATGCATGCCTTGCCTAAGAAGGAGGTATTCAATGACATTCCACGATCCTTGGCCCCACGCGCGCTCCGCATCCCAGGAAATAAAGAACCAGCCGATGAAAACGGAAAAAGCCATTCCGTGCTAGCCTGTATCCGATAAATAGGCATTGAAGCATGGTTATGGCCGGGTTATCAAACCCCTTGCGAATTGAAGGGGGCATACGGCAACCTTAACGCCTGGGGCCGAGGCTTACGCCAAGTCCGGTATTCGGCCAAGACAGGAGACAAGGATGGGCACGGAAAAGGGGGTGCCTTCACCGGAAACGGACAGTGCGCGGGACGCCAAGATGGCGGAAATTCTCGAAAAGATGCGCGTCCTGCTGACCGGGGAGCAGCCGCAGGCGGCACCGCGCGCGCCCGAACCTCCGAAGTCCACCCCCGTTGCCGAGCCCCCAAAGCCCTGCGCCCCCGCCGCCGTGAGCGATCGGGATCAGTTCCCCCACACGGTGGCGGACCGGTTGATGGCCGGGCAAAGCCCGGTCCAAGTCTATCGCGAATACCGCGGCATGACCCGCGAGTCCCTGGCTCGGACGGCGGGAATCAGCCTCGAAACGCTGGCCGCCCTGGAAGCCGGGTTTGACATGATCGTGCTGCGCAAGATCGCCGAAGCCCTGAAGATCAACGTCCGGCGGCTGCTTTAGCGTCGTGCCTCAAATATGAGGCACGACGCTCAGGCGAGCATTGAGCGAGCGGCCAAGCGGCTGGAGGGCCGCGCTCAGGCAGAGGGACGGACACTAGCCGCCGCCCCCCTCAAGACGGATTCTTGCGGTGCGGCACCACCGCCGTATTGGGGCGGCGGCGGATCATCAGGGCGAAACCATCGCGCACCCGGGTCAGGACGCGAACCGTCGCCCGCTCGGCCCCCGCCATCCGCTTGAAGACCTGATAGGCTCGCCGCCGTCCGCTGCCCGGCCCTACCTGGGCATAGGTTCTGAACCGTGCGTTCCGGACCACGCGACGCCCGAAACGGGTCCGGAGAAAGGCCAGCAGCAGGCCGTTCTTGGCCAACCAGGCGACGAGAATCACCATGGCGTGCGCGAACACGCCTTTGATGAGAACTCCGAACAGAAACAATAAAATACCGGCGATGATCGCTGTCAGCATAGCCGCTTTCCAAACCCATGGGCCGCGCCGAGATCCCCGGGCGAAAGCACCCGGTCTCCATAGGCCGGGGCAAACCGTCGGCAATCATAGCCGAAGGGGAAAAATACGTCATCTTCTATGGTTCGGAAACGGGGCCGATCGCGCCGAATTCGGCGCCGAAACCGGATCAGCGGCCCGCAGGCCCAGAACGGCCGGACGTCTGCGACTTCGGCGAGCGGGCGGTGTCGAACTGCGGCAAGGGCAACACCCCTGCCTCGATTTCCTTCACCTGGGCCACGATGCCTTGGGCTTTCTTGACCGCGTCCTTGACCTCGCTGTCGAGCATGTCGATGCCGCCGCGGACATTGATCAGGAATTGGGCATAGCTCATGCGAGCCTGCATGGCGCGACCGATATTGAAAGACAGTCCGGCACGCCCGGACAAAATGTCCTCGCCGGACTTGATCAGCCGGGAAAGGTGGGCGCGCAGAAGCGATTCCGCGCTGGCATCCACCGATTTGCGGATAATGCGCAGACGCTCGATATCCGCCGCGGAGCAGCCGTGCTGCTCGATGCGCATCTGCGCCAGCGCCATGAGGTTGATAAGGCGCTCTTCGGCATCGGCCACCGCCGTGGTCAGAGCCCCCTGCGCCTCGGCGCCGGTGGTGGTCACCAACCGCGCCAGAAGCTGCTCGATCAGGCGGGCGATGACGAAGGCCTTGTCGATCACCGCGCGGGTCTGGCGGTCGCCCCCTTCGTCCTCCTCGGCCTCATCCGCCCTGGGACGCGCTGGCGCCGCGAAAGAGCCCCTCTGCGGCGCGGCCGCCGCCATTCCGGGCACCGGCGGCAAGGAACGCTCTCCCTGCAATTCCCGCCGGATGGCCCGCCGTTCCGATTTCTCGACCGCCTGATTTAGCTGCTCGGCGATGCGGTCCTCGGCCCGGCGGAACGGTCCCTGGTGACCCTTGGATGACCGGCGACGACGACAGCCGCCGCGATAGGTGGCGGTGGAAATGAAAGGCCGCTTGCCGTCCATGGCGGATAAAAGCTTCGCCTGCACCGCCATCAGCGAGGTCGGCATGGCGATGACCTCGCAGATTCCGGCCTCGCGGGTTTCCTGAAGCAGTTCCGGCGTCCAGTCCCGGCCCAGGCTGATGATGGGAAGCGTATTGGCGGGAGCGGACATTTCCCAACGGACAAAGCGAGCGATGGCAATGCTCCCGCCGCCCGGTACGTCGTTTTGGGAGATGATCAGGTCGATAGAGGGATTGGCGCGAAGGGCATGCGCTACCCCTCCGACATCGGAAAGATATTCGACATCATGCATCTTTACCCCAAGCAACAACTCACGCAGCACCCTGCGCAGGCCGCCGTCTGCGATAACAACAAGGCCCTTACAGGCAGCAAATGGCTTCATCTTGAGGATCTACCCCTTTTCGAACGCCACCGATCAGGTGTGTATCGAAGCATTGCCAAGGCCGCAGCACAACCCTCGAATTATGAGATTTACTGGCTATTTTTGCGCCGAGGTTGAGCTGGCCAGCCGGGCCATTCCATCTTTCGAACACGATTTCCTCGCCTCCCATGGACTCGGCACATCATACGGAATAAGCTTGCCACCAAGCGACCCCTCCTTCGGCGTACCGAGAGATGAGGGCGAGGGAATGGGGCAGACACACCGAATTCTCCACTGTATCTACCACCCCTTCATTAAATACAATTCCGCCGTCTTATGAGTTAATGCATGTTGACTCTACCATCATTTAAGAACCTTGCATGCCTTCTGATTTCATCAGACAAGAAAAAGCGCCGTCTACTGGCCGACGTTCTTAATCAGATTGGAATTAGTGTAATTCACGAAACTGATACGGTTGAACATGCCACTTTACAGCTTCGTTACACCACCATCGATCTCGTCATTTGGGCGGAGGCCGGCGATGGTCACATCGACCTGCTGAAGCATATCCGGCGCGACTTGTCCCCCAGAGCCCGGACGGTTCCCTTCCTGTGCGTCACGGAAGGATGGGATAATGAGCGTCTGACCCGAGCCCGGGATGCCGGTGCCTCCGGCTTCGCCACCCTCCCCCTCACTCTGCGGGGGATGCTGAAAGCCGTCTCGGCGCTTCTCACCGACTCGCGCGAATTCATCAATTGCGGCGGCTATGCCGGTCCCGACCGCAGGCGGAACGATCTTCCCAACTACCAGGGACCGCGTCGCCGCGCCACCGATGGGACGGCCCCGCGCCCGGCGGCGGAAACCGCGCCGCCGAAACCGTCCGCCGCCGCCCGGCCCGAAAATGCCGCCGAGGCGCCGAGCGGCGCGACCGCCGAGACGCCAAGCCGGCCGCCGTCCAAAGCCACCGCCGGAATCGGCATGGCCGCAACATCCGGCGGCGGCCGAGGCCCCGATATCGAGCATCTGCCACCGTCCAACCGCCGCGTCCAGGTTGTCCAAGAGGCCCTGCGCATCTCTCAAGAGCTTCAAGCCCTGCTTCACGACCCCGCCGAGGAAAACGCCAAGGCGAAGATCAGCGACCATTTCAATCGTCTGATGAACCTCATGGGGCTGGTCCACGGCTATTGCCGGGAGGAAGGCGAGGCAGGGTCCTTCTTCAAAAAGAAATACGCCGAGATCATGCGGACCGTCAGTAAGTTCTCGTTGGGAATCCTGGCCTCCGGCCTCGAACGGACCGTCCAGGAATCGTCTCGGATCGTCGATGGAACCACCCCCGCCGCATTGGGAGCGTCGTCGAAGATCTTTTACAAGATGTCCGAATTCGACACCTTGATCACAATGCTCGGCGGCTACCCCTCGCTCTCCCTCGACCTGTTGGAGATGATCAAGACCGGATGGCAGAACGTGCTGTCGCTGACGGCCCGAGACGATACCCTCAGCGAGCTGGAAAAGGATGACGCCGCACCGCTGAAGCTTGTGGCCGCCAAGCGACTGAACGATGCGGATGTAATCTTGCAAGAGCGCCGCGCCGCCGATTCCCAAGAGGCCGCCTTCCAGCGCCTCAACCAATCGCCAACAGCGTAGCGGCCCCGGTCCCTATAGCGGCGAGCGCCAAATCCGGCGCACGCCGCGATCAGCCGCCATTGCGGCTGTGGCCAAGCGGCCGGAGGGCCGCGGACGCCTCAACCAAATAGGCGAATTCATCCACCGCCGCCGCCGTCTCGATGACGGCGGTCTTTGTCGCATCCCCAGATTGGGGAATAAACCGGATGCGGATGTGACAGGCGTGCGGCTCTTCCCGGGCGATCCTGCTTTCCAGTTCCCGGGTCAGGGCATGGCACTCCTCGACCGTGACCTGGCTTGAAATGGAAAGCTGCAGATCCACTTCCCAGGTTTCCCCCATGCGGCGACCGCGCAGGTCCACGACGCTGACGCCGGGATGGTGGGCGGCCAGCAATTGCCGGATGCCGTCGATGCGATGGGAGGGAACGCTGCCGTCCATCAAGCCGTGGATGCTGTCCCAGGCGATCACCGCGCCGATGCGCAAAACCAGCAGCGACACCAAGATGGCGGCCAGATGATCCGCCGCCACCCATCCCAGGATGGACAAAACGATGCCCGCCAGTACCGCCAGAGACGAATAGGCGTCGCCCCGATTGTCGGCGGCGGCGGCCATTATGGCGGGACTGTTGGTGTGTTCGGCCACGCAGCGCAGATAGCGATGCATCAGTTCGGCGGTTCCGGCGGAGATCAGGGCGCCGAACACGGCCCAGACCTCGGGGACCTGCACATGGCCGGAGCCGAGATGGGTGACGTTGTACCACAGCATGGCGGCGGCCCCGGCCATCAAGCTGATGCCGATGAAATTGGCCGACAGGAATTGAACCTTGCCGTAGCCGTAGGGAAAGGCGGAATTGGCCGGTCGGCTGGACAGCTTGACGCTGGCCAGATTGATGCCCTTGGTCAGAAAATCGCCGAAGGAATGCAGGGAATGGGCCTGAAGCGCCATGCTGCCGCTCAGCACCCCCAAAGCGGTCTTGAACACGGCGAGAGCCAGGGCGGTGAACATGTCCAGCCAAGCCGCTCGGTCACGACATTCCTGGCATTTGCTTGGTTTCATCGGCCTTCCCAGCATCGGCGACGCCAATGCGCACCGTGGTTTATTCTATAGCAGTTGCCTGCCGTCCATGGCAACCGCACCACCTTGCAAGGCCGCGATTATTTGGGCACCAGCATGGGTAGGACGCCGGGCAGGATGTCGAAGCGGAAGGGGGCTTCCATCTTTTCCACCTCGCCGTCGATGGAGACCAGCGGCTTGCGCTGCCGGGTCCGGATTTCCAGCCAGGGCAAGGAGCCTCGGATGAGGGCCTCGTTGCTGGCCCAGCGCCCCATGGCCACCTGCAGGCCCAGATCCATGAGGCTGAAGGGCCCCGCCCCCTGCCCGATATAAACCCCCAGGGTAGCGCCATCCATGCGCTCGCGCTCCAGCTGGAACGGATCGGAATCCCGGCACATATTGTTGGACACCATAAAAAAGGAAGTGGCGATCCGGGCTTGGACGTCGGGTCCGATCAACTCCGCTTCGATCAAGCGATGCCCCCGGGCCAGGCCGGTCAGCCCGGCCAGGGCTCCGTCCAGAAAGCTCCCTCCTTTGCGGCGGGCCTCGTCGCGAGAACGGATGAATTCAGGAAATGCGCCGAGACAGGCACGAATCAGGAAGAAACGGTCATTGACCCGCCCCAAATCGGTGGGGGTGGGAACCGCATCGGCCAAGGCCACCGCCGCCCGGTCAAGGTCGAACGGCACTCCGAACTGGCGGGCGACATAATTCATGGTTCCCAGCGGCAGGACACCCAGGGACTTGCCGCTTCCCACCACATGCTTAAGCGATCGGGACAAGGACCCGTCGCCGCCGCCGATGATGACCGCATGGACGGCGGGATCACGGCACGCCTTGCGAATTGCGCGCCCCATGTCCTTTCCCTCGGCCAGGGTGACATGGGCCTGATGGCCCAGCGAGGTCCAGATGGCCGACAGCCGGGCGGCGACGACCGGGGGCGACAGGCAGGCGACGGTTCCCGCACGTTCATTGATGATCGCCGCGATGCGCATCGCTCCGCCCCGTCCCGTCCCTGGTCAGCGGGGAATGGCGCCCGCGATCATAATTGCCATCTCATGCCGCCTTTCTTGTCCACCGGCACCTTGACCACGATGTCGTGGCATTTGATGCATCGTCCGGCCGGCGGATGCGGCTGGCGGGAGGTCGGCAGAATGGGCGGTCCCAGCTTGCGGACCCGCGAGAGATTTTCCAAAACGGCGCCATAGGGCGTCTTGAACTGGGAGCCGGCGGCCGGGCCGCCCACCATCAGGTGGCACTGGATGCAATCGCCTACATAGGGATGCGGCATTCCGGTTCCTGGCTTCACCGGCGGGATATGGCGGATGGTCATCAGCTTGTAGCGGAGCGGCGGTTCCAGCAGCCGCTCCAACGGCGACAGCAGCGATGGCTCCATGGGCAGCGGTAGACGCCCCAGCAGCAGCCCCTCCGCCCGTCGGGGCGAGGTGGCGGGCGTTATGCCGGACGGCGTGGACAGCTGGTCCCAATAGAGTCCCAGCCCGATCGCCGCCAACAAGGCGATCATCCCCAAGCTTACCCAGCGACGGCCGCGCCGCGGCGCCTCCATGCTCACCTTCCCCGTCTCCTCGGACTCACTGCACCACCATCCACAGTGCCAGTCCCTCGTCATCGCGCAACTTGCAGGTCCGCCCGCCGACCTGGATCGACTTGACGTAAAGCTCGGCATTGGGCCGCCCCGGATCGAAGATGAATCCGACGCCGCTGACCCGCGCTCCGTCGAAGGACGGGCAGCCGATCTGGGTAAGATATGCCTGCGGCGCCACCGAAATCTCCTGCAGGGCGCCGGTGCCGTTGTCGATCCAGATATGGACCTGCCCCCAGCCGACATCGTTGCCGATGCTGGCCACCTGGGTGACACGGCCGCTGAACTGCAAAGGCGTCGCCGGGGTAAAGGGCGACAGACCCGGCAGGGCGGCGGGAAGCGACAATGCCTGGCTTTGGGCCGTGACGCCGCCGCCGGTTTTGCCGCCGCCTGTGAAGCGGTCGGGAAGCATGGCGCTCACAACCAGCCCCAGGATCAGGACGACCCCGAGGCCGAGCACCAGCTGGGGCGAGACGGCGCCTTCGGCCATCTGCCGAATACGGCTCAACATACGCTCTGGCCGGATGTCCATGACGCCGCCCCTCTCTCGCTCAGGCCCGTGCCGCGGCGGCGGGTGCCGGGCTGACGAACAGGCGGATGTCGCGGGCGTGGGGGATTTCCTCCTGGATGCGCCGGCGTACCGCCTCGGCCACCATGGAACTGTCCTTGATGCGCAGATTGGGATCGACCCGCAGGCGGATGTCGAACTGCACGTCCTCGCCCACATGGCGACCGCGCAGGAAATAGATGCTGTGGACCATGGGCGTGTCCATGGCCACCTGCCAGGCGGTCTGCAGCAATTCCGTATCCACCGAGCTGTCCATCAGGCCGTGGATCGAGGTTCCGATCAGTTCCAGGCCGATGCGTCCCACCAGGGCCGAGACGCCGATGGCCGCGATGGTGTCGGCGATGGGAAAGCCGATCACCGAGGCGATCACGCCGACCATCACCGCCGCCGACGAGATGGCGTCGGACCGGTTGTCCCAGGCATTGGCGATGATGGCCGGGCTGTTGTTTTCGTTGCCCACGCAGATCTGGTAGCGATACATCAGCTCGTTGACGATCACCGTCACCGACGCCCCAACCGCCGCGAAGATGCTTGGCGCCTCGTAGGTCCCCGAGATCAGCTTCATCACCGAGCCGTACATCAAGAAGCTGGCCCCGATCAGCAGCAAGGAGCCCACGATGGACGACGAGATGTATTGGATGTTGCCGTAGCCGAACGGATAGCGCTCATCCGCCGGCTTGTTCGAAATCTTCAAGCTGAGCTGGGTCACCCCGCTGGCCACCACGTCCGCCCCCGAATGCAACGAATCCGCCACCAGCGCCACGCTGCCGCTCATCAGCCCGAGGACCCCCTTGAACAGGGTCATGCAGATGTCGGCGGTAAAGGCCCACCACACCACTTCCTCGCGGCAATCCCTGCAATTTTCGAACTTCATCGGTTCATGTAATCCACAAGATTGGAGCCCAGGATACGATAATTATCGCCCACCTTCTTCGCCTTGATCGTCCCCGAACGAATCAGGCCCAGCACCTCGAGACGGTCCATCCCCAGCAATTGCGAGGCTTCCGCGCTGCTGTAGATCCGGTGCGGCAAGATCTCCTCGCCGAAGATCTTGTCCACCAGCACCATGGCGCCCTGCACGAAGGTCACCAGCGCGCTCCCCTTGATCACCGCCGTCCAGATCATTTCTTGATGTCCTGCGCATGGTTGAGAGGCAACAGTTCCTGGAACAGCTGCGGCGTGATGATCGGCGTGTCGCCCGCCGGCTTTTCCTGGAAATACTCCGCCCGCTTGAACCCGGTGATGAACGCCAGATAGTTCCACGGCCACTTGGTGATCTCGATGTTGTAGGTCGAGGCGGCGGCGTTGTAATCCTCCCGACGCGTCGCGATGCGGTCTTCCATCTCCACCAGCGACGTCATCATATGCTTGTAGGTGTCCACCGACTGGATGGTCGGATACTGCTCCACCACCGCCATCAAACGGCCCAGCGCATTGCCGAAGCCTCCGTCGGCCCCCAGCAGCGCCTTGCCGCCCCCAATATCACCCAGAAGCTTGCCGATCCCGCCCTGCTTCATCAGCTGTTCCAGCGCCGAGCCGATAGGGCCGCCCTTGCCAGCCTCAACGCCCTCGGTCCGCTTGTCCGAGGTATGCGAGAAGATCGAGTGCTCCAATGCAGCATGGTTCAGCGTCAGCTTCACAAGATTGCCGAACAGATTGTCCCGGCGCTGGATCATCACCTCGTAATTGGACCGCTTCGCCTGCGTGTCTTCCGACATGGTCACGAAGGTGTTGTAGCGCATCAGCAACGTCGCGATGAACGCAACAACCGACAAAACCGATATGACCATAAGAGCGTGCACCGGCCCACGCCCCAAACGACGCGGCGTCTCCTCCACCACGTACAACTGGGCAAGCAGCTCCTCCGACTGCTTCACCCGTTGCAGCGCACTGAAGTCGACCCCAGGGGCCGAACCAACATTCGCGTCGCCTAATGCCATATCCGCCTCTCTAAGCTCGTCGTATGAAGGAAACGCCCCACATACGGCCTCAGACCGAGGCCCCTTCGTCAAGTTCATTGGCCTTCTTGAAATGCGGCAAGGCTTCCTCGTGCCGGCCCATCTGCTCATAGCTGAAGGCGATGGCGCGATGCACCTTGCCTTCATTGGGACGCAGGCCCAGCGCGATCTTGAAGCTGTCGATGGCTTCGTCGAAACGGCCGAGGTTGTCCAGCGCCACGCCCAGACGGAACCGGACGTTGAAATTGATGGGATTGGCCTCGGCCACCTTGATCAGCAGCGGAACGGCCAGATCGTACTTTTGCACCTGCACATAGGTCAGGCCGAGAACGGTCGCCACCTTCACGTTGTCGGGCGCATCGGCCAAGGAACGTTCGAGTAGTTCGGTGCCGCGATCGACGGCGCCGGTCTTCACATAGGCGATTCCCAGGTGCAGAGCCACATCCACATCGAAGGCATCGGCGTCGTAGACCTGCTCCAGCAGCATGACGGCCTGGGAATAGCGCCCGGCCTTGGCGTGGGAGATGCCCTTGTCGCGGTAATACACCTGGCGGATGTCGTCGTTGACGGAAAAGGCCGCACGGAACGCATCGACCATGTTCATTCCGAGCTTCTTCGCCACCGAAAGGCCGTAGTGAGCGTAAAGAGTGACCTCGTCAAGAATATCCGACGGCTTGCTAGACATAGTGTTCTCCAAAATCCTAATCAGGTGGCTCTGATCACTTTATGACGTGGCAGGCTTCGCACGGCCCGCGCACTTCGTGAGGATTGACGCTCCGGGCGACCATATCACGCGTGATCGTCGGCGGGGGCAGGCTTATCAAATCTGGGTCGGGGGTCAACTCGAACCCCTGGCCGATGGGGTGGCAATCGGTGCAGGCGCCGCGATAGCCGTGGGGGCGCGGATCGCCCGCCAGGATCATGGGCGCGCCTTCCAACTGGGCGAAGCCCAGGCCGCCCTCGGCCTCGCGCAGGACCACCGTCAGCTTGCGCACCACCGGAGCCCCCGGCCGGTTGTCCTTACGCAGCACGCTGATCCGCGCATCGGAGCGGTTGGCCACGGTCCGGCTGGCGGCCTTGAAACTCTCCATGTCGGTGACCGGGGTATCGTCGATCCTGACGATGAGATCGCCGGCCAAAAGCCCGGAAAACGCCGCGTTCAGCGTGACTTCGCCCAGCAAAACCCCCTGCAGGCCGCGCGGATAGTTCAGCTTGCGGGCCAGTTCCTCGGTCATCAGGCGACCGTCCATGCCCTGCCAATGCCCTTCGAACACCTTCAGCTTGCGCGGAACGAAGTTGGGCAGCGGCGATTCCGTCGCCGGCGCGGTCCCGCCGCCCGCCGCAGGATCGGGCTCCACCGGCATGGCAACATTGGCCGCCTGGGGATACAGGGGCTGGGGAAAGGCCACAGGCGCCGCGACCGGCCCTGCTGCCACCGCCTGGGACTGCGTATTCGTGGCCTGGGGCGCGACCGGCCCCTGCCGCCCGATGACGAGCGCCAGAACAACGGCCAGTCCCACGACCAGAAGCGCCACCTTGCTATTCATGTCCGGCCAATCCCAGCATCATGATCATCACACCGAGGTCAGCATCTTGAGAGCGATAGCGGCCATGGTCGCCGCATACACGCCCTTGAGCACCCGCACCGGCAAGACCCGCATCAGGCGCGCTCCGATGATGCCGCCCACATAGGCGCCGGGAATCATCACCAGGGCCAGGGTCACCGGCGCTTCCCAATGAATCAGACCCGTGCTGGATCCGTGGAGGAAGGCCACCACCGAACCGGCCACCGAGGCCCAGAACACCAGGACCGAACTGTTGGCGATGGCGTTTTGCAGGCTGATGCGTCCCACATAGCGCTGCAGCGGAACCTCGATGACGCCGCCGCTGATGCCGAGAATACCGCTGAACAGACCCATGGGCAGCCCCAACACCGCCGAACGGGCATGGCCTTCCGGCAAGGCAAGGCCGCTGGCCTTGGGCCTGGAGGTGCCGTCTGCCAAAGCCATCAATTCGTCCATCTCGTCTTCAGCCTCTGTGGCGGAAATGGACTCGGCCGTTTCCTCGCCGGCATTGGGCTGAAGAATTTCCATGACCGCCTTGCCCGCCATGATCAGAGCGAACAGGCCCAGTAGAATACCCACCACAGAATCGCCGATGGCGTTGCCGATGAAATAGCCCAGGATCACGCCGGCGATGCCCCAGGGAATCAGCGGCTTGACCTTGTCCCACTGGACCAGTTGAGCCTTGTCGTTGCGCAATGAGGCAGCACCGTACACCACCACATTGGTCAGAAAGACCACCGGGCGGATCAGATACATGCCATAGCCGAAGAAGACCATCATGCCGGCGACCTGGAGCACGCCGCCGCCCATGGTCATCATGCCGCCGGTGACACCCGCCGCCAAGGCGAGCATGACCAGGCCGACGATATCGGCGACGGAGTATCCGCCGATCTTTGCACCCCCGACATGGTCTGTGTCGATGAAGGGCATGCCCGAGGGAATGGACGGCGCGACATTGCCCTTGACCACATTGCCTTGCACGACGTTCATGCCCATCCCCGGAATGGCAGTCGGTCCCCCGACCACCGCCCGGGCCTTGGACCACCAATTGGTGGAACCGGCAGCGACGGTCTGGGTCTGAGGTTGGCCGGGTGCCGTGGCGGAGCCCTTCTTGAAGCGAACCACGTCCTGAAGATGGGACACGATCACCTGGGCCGGCACCGTGAAGCCTTCCACCTTGCCGGTGGGGCCGGTAGCGGCGATGTTGATGCCCACCAGATCACCCTGGGCATTGACCAGCGGGCCGCCGGTCTGTTCCCAGCTGTAGACCGCGTCCGAACGCAGCAGATGGGTGATCTGGGTCGCCCCCACCGCCAGCGGCGCATCCGCCGATTGCACCAGGCCCTGGCGCACCAGCGGCGCCCCCGCCATGTTGCGGCCGAAGGCGAAGACCTGCTGACCCGGCACCACCGTCTGGACGTCGGCCATGCGGAAATGCAGGAACTTCTCGGTGGTCTGCATCTTCAGCAGCGCCAGATCATGCCCCGGAATGGTCTTCACCACCTGGGCCGGAAAGCGCCTGATCCCACCCGTCGTCGCCACCTGGACCGAAATCTCCGGCAGCTTGGACACCGAATGCAAGGTGGTGATCACATAGCCGTTGGTCCCCACGATGGCCCCCGAGGCCACCGGACCGGCATTGACCCCGCCGCCGCCGACCCCGACCACAGCAGGGGGAACCGTGTGATACAGCCGCTGCACATGCGGCATGGCGATGTTGCGCACCAGGAACTGACCCACCGACAGATCGTCGGCCCCGTGGAAATTGTCGTCCTCGTCGTAATGGTCCAGGAGATAGATCCCCCAGGCGAAGGTCACGAAGATCAAGAAGGCCAGGATCGAGACAGGCGTCTTCCACGACCGTTCGCAAAACACGATCTTGTTGGTGGGCAATTCGCCCATGGTCTCGCCGACTTCAATCATGGCTGAGTTCCAAGCTCATTCGGATTCCTGTCGTCATCTCTCATCCCACGAGAACCGCGATATAGACGGTCCCCAGAACCAAGAAGATCCCCATCAGTGGCATGCCCCAGCGGACATATTCCCGATGGGTGAATTGCAGACCGGCGGCGGCTGCGGATGCCAGTTCCGGATGCCGCTTCACGAAGCCGGAATATTGAGTCATGGCCAGGGATCCCGCCGTGGCGCCCGGCAGCGCAGCCACCGACCCCGCCATGATGCCCAGCGCCAGCGCCCACCAAGCCGCCTGACCGTCCCCGTCCAGGCGAAGCGTCGCCGCCACCGGGGCGAAGACCGCCGCCGAGGTGCCGCCGCCCACGAAAATAGTGACGGCGGCTGCCATCCACATCAAAAGGATGGCGCGGACGCGGTCATGGGCGGCGGTAATGCCTTCGAGCCAGTTCACCGCCCAGTCGAGAATCCCCACCGAGGTCAAGGCCCCCACCATCACGAACAGGCCGCCGTAGAACAAGATGTCGGTGCCGCCGCAGGCCGAGAAGAACTCGTCATCCTTGAAGCGGCCCAGACCCAGCGCCGTCACCCCGGCGACAAAGGCGATCCAGCCCGGCCGCACCTTCAGCGGCCCCGCCAGAATCAAACCGGCGACGGTGACGCCGAAAATGATCAGTCCATAACTCAAAAGCCGACGGTCGATGGCACTGTGACGCAGCGCCTCGCCCCGGGCCCAGACCGGATCCACCGGAATTTCCGAGCCTTTCCAGTCGCCCAAACGCCGCTCGAAGAATACCAGCATCACCGCCAGCAAGATCAGGCAGACAGGCATCATCCCGGCGATGAAATCGTTGAAGTGAAGCTTGCCCGCCGAGGCCAGAATCATGTTGGGGAAGTCGCCGATCATGGTCGAGGCCCCGCCCAGATTGGCGGCGATAATCTCGGCGATGATGACCGGCACGGGGTCGATGCCGGTGCGAAAGCACACCGTCAAGGTCACCGGAACCACCACCGCCACCGTCACCAAGGAGTTGCTAGCCAGCGAAATCCCGTAGGTCACCAGCGCCATCATCACCAAGATCCAGCGCCCTTGGCCCTGGGACAGTTCCGCCGTTCCGGCCGCCAGATAGGCATAGACGCCGGAGCGGGCCAGGAGGGCGGAAATGGCCGCCATGCCGAAGATCAGGGCCAGAGTCTCGAAATAGACGGAGCGCAGCGCCATGACCGGCGTGTAGCTGCCGCTGATGGTTCCGATCACCACCAATGCCGCCGCCCCGGCCAGAACGGCCAGATGGCTGCCCTCCGCCCACCGATAGATAACGGCGAACGTCGCGACGAACACGGCAAGGGTGAGAAGTCCGATCATCTAGTTATCCACCTTCGACAACATGACTTCATCGTAAGTCAGCGGTTCTTCCGAGAATGTCGGCTTGCTTGTATCTCCGGCTTCTCGCGCCTCGGCGCTGACATGCAGCGATTCGATACGGCGCATCTTGCCGCAGACCGCGGCCTGAACCGCCTCGCAAATGTCGTGGGCCTGCTCCACCGTATGCTCGGGATCGACGCCGATGATCATGTCGGCCCAGATGTCTTGGCCCACATAGCGGGCGCGCAGATGGATCACGCCGCGCACGCCGGGGACCCGCTCCGCCGTATCGACGATGCGGTTCTGCACCGCCTCGCCCGCGGTATGGTCCATCAGGCCGCGATAGGCATCCATGAAGACGACCTTGCCCAGCAGCAGCAGGTCGATGGTTTCCCACAGGGCGACCGCCGGATCGATCCACGGCATGTTGAGGTAATGGGCGCCGATGATGCCCAGCGCCACGGCCCCCGAAGCGGTGGCGTCGCCATGGTGATGCTTGGCCATGGTCTTGATGATGGGACTGTTGGTCTCGATGGCGACGCAGCGGGAGTAGAAATACATGGCCACATTGACGCCGACGGAAACCAGCGCCGCCCACAGCACGATCAGATGCGGGGTGCGGTGCATGCTTTCATCCAACAAGATCTGGACGGCGTGGACCAGCAGATAGCCGGTCAGTCCGATGAAAACGACGCTGACCACCATGGACAGAATGAATTCGACCTTGCCGTGGCCGTAGGGATGCTCCGCGTCAAGGGGCTTGCTGGAGATGGTGGTCCCGATGACCACCATCAGCGCATTCAGCATGTCCTTCAGCGAATACATGGCATCGGCGAGCATGGCCTGCGATCCGCCGATCAGACCGACGAACGCCTTCATGACCATCAGTACGGTGTTTACAGCCAGGCCGACCCAACCGATGCTCCTGCTGCAGACCGTGCAACCGCTCTTCCTCATCCTTACTCACTCCAAAGCCCCGACCCCGCCTTCAACCCAAGCGAAGGGATTCAGCGCTTGATGACGATGCTCTTCCCCGGCGACTTCTGCTTGCGCCGCGTCATGACGTTCGCCAGCACCGAGACGATGCCGATGGCGAAACCGAGAAAAAACGTTATGCCCAGAACAACGAAATGCGGCGCAATCATCGCCAGTGGTCCCAGGCGGGTTTCGACCATATGCGCGTTGGACGACGCCAACAGCACGATCAACCCGCCGAACACCAACGATCCGATCAATCTTACCATGCCACTGTCCTAGACTGCCGCGTATCCCCGTCCCGCATATCGAACTCTCCCCCCGTCACGAGCCGGAGACGTCTCCAAGCTGACGCCAATACTGCGGCGGAAGCTCTTCCGCCAGACGCAAGGCGCCCCGGCAACCGTCGAAAGTGGGGTCCTTGACGCAGGTCACGTTCGCATCGCCGAAGGGACGCAGCTTTTCCTTGACGTAGGCCGCCAATCCGCGAATGCGCGAGCCGCCGCCGGCAAACACGATGTTTTGAAGCACGGTGGCCTGATATTCGGGCTGGAACGAACGCAGCAGCGTCTCGATGCTTTCGATAATGTCGGGCATCAGCGCCTCGCAGGCGATCTTCACCGGCTCGGTCACGTCAGCGCGCACGGGCTTGCCGGCGGCGCGGAACTCGAACGAGGCAACCTCGGTGGGGGTGCCGACGAAGGAGAACTGCTCTTTCACCGCGCAGGCGACATTCACGTTCATCTGCAGTTCGGGATGACGTTCCAAGATGGCGTTCTGGAGCCGCTCATCCACATAGTTGCCAGCCTTGGTCAGGGTAACCTGATCTTCGGGGCCGGGAACAGTGCCCTTCAGGGCGCAGATATCCGTGGTTCCGGCGCCGATATCGACGATGATGGTGTTGATCAGCTTGTCCAGGCCGTAGCCGACCATGAACGGTTCGGACACCACTAGGGCGGTATGAACCACCTCCTGAGCCATCTTGAGCAGCAGCGCCTTGTTGGCCGCCGACGCCCGCGCCGGCACGCCGATGACGGCGCAGATCTCGTCGTTGGGGCCGGGCTCGGCCGACTTCACCACATGGGTCAGCAGATGCCGCGCCACTTCGATGTCGCGGTCGCTGATCTCGCTCAGCACGCCGTCCTGGAGCGGATAGCGGATGTCCAGGTAGGAGCGCATCTCGAAAGCCTCGTCACCGACCACATAGGGGCGGCCGAGCAGCTTCAAACCGATGACGTCCTTCGGGTATCCAACCACCGACTTCAGCAGGAACTTTTTGCCCCGGCTCGACATCACCGCAGTATGGGAAGTCCCAAGGTCGATGCCAAGGAACAATCTGTTCTTGGCCTGGCCTTCACCTTCACTCATTTTTGTCACTCCGTTCGCGTGCTAAATGACCAATTGACGGCTGCCAGCTATTTTTTCTTGCCCACCGTATCGCATTGAGACGTGGAGCAGGTCCCGCAACTTCCCTCGGCGGACCCCGTAAGCCGACGCGCACCGGCGACGACGTTGTCCCCAATGACACGCCCCCCCTTGACCACGCCGCCGACGACCCCGGCACCAAGACTGAGGACACTACGCACCGCCGAACCGGCGATCCCGAAAATTCCACCGAGAAGGTCTTCGACGGGAACGTCCTGAACCGTGGCGACCTTCTTTCTGACCGGCGGAGCCTTCCTCTTCTTCGCGGGCTCTCGGACGGGCTTGGCCGCTGGGGCAACGGAAGGGGGAGAGGCCAAAACCGGGGCCATGGCCGCAGCCGCCTGCATCAGTTCGGCAAGACCGAAATTAGTCGCCGGGGCGGGAACCGCCACCGCGTCCTCGATGCTTTCGGCCACCGGCTCGGAAACAGCCGCCTCATGAACCAATTCGGGCTCGGCCACCGGAAGCTCGGGCTCCGGCTCGGCTTCGGCCACAACGTCCACCGGCACGACTTCGGGCTCGGGCGCGGCCACCGGAAGCTCGGGCTCCGGCTCGGCTTCGGCCACAACCTCCACCGGCAAGACTTCGGGCTCGGGCGCGGCCACCGGAAGCTCCGGCTCCGGCTCGGCTTCGGCCACAACCTCCACCGGCAAGACTTCGGGCTCGGGCGCGGCCACCGGAAGCTCCGGCTCCGGCTCGGCTTCGGCCACAACGTCCACCGGCACGACTTCGGGCTCGGGCTCGGCCACCGGAAGCTCCGGCTCCGGCTCGGCTTCGGCCACAACGTCCACCGGCACGACTTCGGGCTCGGGCTCGGCCACCGGAAGCTCCGGCTCCGGCTCGGCTTCGGCCACAACGTCCACCGGCACGACTTCGGGCTCGGGCTCGGCCACCGGAAGCTCCGGCTCCGGCTCGGCTTCGGCCACAACGTCCACCGGCACGACTCCGGGCTCGGGCTCGGCCACCGGAAGCTCGGGCTCCGGCTCGGCTTCGGCCACAACGTCCACCGGCACGACTCCGGGCTCGGGCTCGGCCACCGGAAGCTCGGGCTCCGGCTCGGCTTCGGTGGTCTGGATCGGCTGAACCTCGATCACCAGATCGGAGACGGACACCGTGATATCCGAAGTGATCGGCTGGGACGCCTCCAACTCGATGACGAAATTGCTCTCCGGGGTCTCGACCTCTTCCACGCGGCTGGGGGTCCGCCAGATCGGCTGCGACCAGCGGCTGACCAGATCGCCGACGGACGGGGATTCCGTGGGGCGGGTAGGGGCGGGGCTCGGCTGAACCGGCTCGATCCGGCCGCCGTGATTGGCCGACCAGGGCGAGCTTTCCAGCAAACTGGCCCAAATATCGCCTTGCTGCGCCGGCTTCAGCGACACGGCCAAAGTTGGCGTGGGATGGACCGTCACCGAGACGATCTCGGGCTCCGACGGCATTCCGCCGCCCGCCGACAAGCCTTCACCCTGGCTCCCGTCGCCTTTGTCGCGATCTCGCCGGTTATTCGCCATTATCCAGCTCCACCATCAAAGGACAATCCAGAACTCTTGGCCATTGCGGTTGACCTTCAGCAAAATCTGCTGCCCGGCATTCGTCGCCCCCTTAATGGCGGCGTCGAGACGAGCCGGACCGGCCACCGGCCGATTATTGACCTCGAGGATGAGGTCATTGGCCTGGAGCCCCGCCACGGCGGCCCGGGACCCGACCAGAACCTCGGCCACCTGGGCACCCTTGGCTCCGGGAACCGGAACGGCGCCCGGCACACCGGTGATCGGACGCGGCGCCTGGAAGGTTTCGATCTCCATGCCCAGCCAGTTGAACTCGGTCGGAGGCTTCGGCATGACGGCCGGACCACCGGGAACCGCGACCATGCCGGGTGCAGTGGGGGCCATGCCGCCCATGGGCGGCTGCGCCATGTCGGCAATGGCCGGAGCCTGGACCGCTGCGGCGGCCAGACCGGCGGGTCCCGCGACCAGGGTCATGTTGCGCACATCGCCATCGCGCAGGACGCCGAGCCGCACCGACCGTCCGGCATGCATCTCGACCATGATGGCGGAGACTTCTTCCGGCAGGCGGACAGGACGGCCGTCCACCTTGAGCAAGACGTCGCCGGGCCGCAGCCCCGCCGTCGCCGCCGGAGTATTGGGCGTGACGCCGGAGATGAACACTCCGCGTCCGACCGGTACGCCGGTCTGGGCGCCAAGGCGCTGCGACATGGGAGTCAAGGCGGCGCCCAAAAGCGTGACCCGGCCGGTTCCGGCGGCGGTCGACTGCCCGCCGCGCGGCCCCTGAATATTGATGGCCAGGCTTCCCGGCGGCTGCGCGAAGCGGTAAGCCCCCCCGCCGAGTCCCGGTGCGGCGATGGGCGCGGCACCGCCCAGCATCTGATGGCAATTGGCGCAGTTCATGTTCTGACGGCCGTCGGTATGGGGCGAGACGGCGCCCATGGGAATCGGCGGCGGCGGAATCGGGGCGGCGATGGGCATCATCGGCGCGGGCCGCCCGTTTCCGGCCGGAATCAGATCGTGGCAGGTGGTGCAATCCATGTTCTGGCGGCCATCGGTGTGGGGCGCCCTAGTCCCGGCGAAAATGGCCGGACCCGCCGCGCCCACGCCGCCGCCCATGGGGCGCTGCATGGCCACCAGGCCCATGGAGGCCCCCTCGGCGGTGGAGGTCGGCAGCCAGCCCACTTCATCCAAGATGAACAGGCGGGCCTGATTGCTGGGCACGGCGAAGCCTATTCCGGCAAAGGCGCCGTTGGGGGTGTAGATGGCGGTATTGATGCCGACCACCGTCCCGTTGGAAATCACCAGCGGACCGCCGGAATTGCCCTGGTTGATGGCGGCGTCGGTCTGCAGCAGGTTGGAATGGGTCACGCCCTCGATCACCATGGACTTGCGCTTGGCGGAAATGATGCCGCGGCTGACGGTCATGTCCAGACCGAAGGGAGTCCCGATGGCGATCACTTCGTCGGCGACCTGCACCCCGTCGCTGTCGCCCAGAACGGCGGCTGTCAACGGCGTCTTGGGGGCGACCTTCAGCAAGGCGAGATCCAGAGCCTCGTCCATCTTGATGATTTCGGCGGAATAGCGGGTCGAGCCCACGTCGTCCTGCACGGTAACGAACACCGAATTGGCGCCGCGCACCACATGATAGTTGGTGACGATGAAGCCGTCGTTACGGACGATCACGCCGGTGCCGATGTTTTCCACCGACCGGGTGGCGGGATTGGCGAAATGGGGCAGTCCGTCAGGGTTGGCCAAGCCCAGGGGATCGGGCATGGCCTGCCCGTTGGCCGATGACGCGGTCACGGCGACGACGCTGTTGCGCAGCAAGGTGACGACGCTGGAGAACGGCCCCCCGGCCCCAATGGGAGCCGGTCCGAAATCCACCATGGGAGGCATGGTCGCTATAGCACCGGCGGCCGAGGGCGGCGCCACGCGGGCACCAGCCGGAACCGACATGGCCGGATTGACGGCTGCCGACGGCCCGCCCTGCTGTACCGGAACATTGACGGCAGGGCCGGTGCCCCGCCCCATCTGCTCCAACATGGCGCCGAGACGAAGACCGCCCGAGGACTGCCGGTAAATGAAGGCGCCAAATAGGACGACCAGGGCAACCACGCCCATGAGCATCAGATAGCGCTTCAGATCCTTGCCGCAGGAAGCATCGCCGCGCCCGCCGTCTTCTACGTCACCATTGAACATGGCCATCAACCATCGATGTCAGGGTCTGAAGCGGTCCCCTTGTTGGAACGAGGCAACCGCACGGATTGCACCCCGGAGGCCAACGCGACCAAGCCAAGGATGAGCAGGGCCACCGGCACCGCTCCGCGCAGGAACTCGGTCACCGACCACCACCATGCCGTCACCCCCAGCAATCCGAGGGCAAGCGCCAGCAGTCCGAAAATCACGCTTGGCATAAACGTTACTCCAGTCTTGATGCAGAGCGAATGGCGCTACGCCACCCCGTCGTCCCCTGGGGCGTCGTCGCCGCCGCCGTCACGCGCCTCGCGTTTTAGCAGGCGCAATGCATACGCCGATATAATCAAGTTTCCAACACCAGTAAAGACAAAAGGTGCCGGCGGGCCAACATAATCAAATAAAAACCCGCCGACCTGAACAAAGAAAATAATACCAATGCACCCAATAACATTAAATGCGCCAAGCACAGACCCAAGCAAATCCCTAGGCGCGTAGTCAACTGTTAATATTTGAGGCGCCACAAAACAACCAGCCTGCCCGGACGCAATCAACAAGATGGGCAGTACGATGAACCAGTCGAACGGATTGATGATGAAACCCAACATTATGAATCCCAGGGCGGAGAGCACCATCCCGAGCAGAACCGCCTGAATGCGGCCGAAATGCTCGATAAACGACCGCCAAACCGGGATCGAGAGCATGACCACCGCCCCCATCAGCCCGATCAAGATTCCGGCCCGCGCCGCCGCCTCGGCCTGCCCGACCTTGATCAGATCGGCAAAGTAGATGAACCACAGCATGAGGAAGAGCCCTACGAACACCATGTCGCTGCGGGCGAACAGCGAACTGGCGAAAGCCAGGCGCAGGCGGGGCTCCGCCTTCACCAAGCTCCAGACCGCCCGCCAGGGAACCGAGGTTTCCTGGGTGCGCGGAGCGACATCCACCAGGAATTTCCCCGCCAGCCAAGCACCGGCCAGGGAGACCGCCGCCGTCAGCAGCATGGTCACGGCGATGCCCGCATGGGCCGGGATCTGCATCAAAACAGCGTAGACCAGCGTCACCCCGAAGGCCATCATGAACGCGGTATTGGACATCAGGCGCGCCCGGGTGTCGTCGTCGCTGAAATCCCCGGCCAGGGCCGACAATTGAGGCCATACCGCGCCGCTGCCCGCCGACATGATGACCCGCGAAACGTAATAGACGACCAGCGCCCCGATGGAGGCACCGCCGATCCAGGGGCTGAGCGGCGCGATCACCGCACCGATGGCGGCGACCAGAAAACCGGCCACGATGATCCTGACCCGCCCGATCCGATCCGACAGGTAGCCGAGATAGGCGAAGATGAAGAGATCCAGAACCTCGGTCACCACCTGCACATTGGCATTGACGGCGCCGGCGGTTTCGAATGAGATATTAAGAACGTTTCGCAAGAATAGCGGCTGAATAGCAACCACCAGGGTCATGAAAACCATGCACAACGCCGACAGCAAATAAAGGGCGTTGTGCTGGCGCACTTTAACTTCTGCCGCAGCCGCTTCCACTCGAGACACCCGTCACCTCCGATTCGGTCAGACTATAACAGCGAGTCGGGGGCGGTTGACAACACATAAACACAGGGTTCATACGAAGGTACCCCGTAATCCGCCGCTGCAGCGGATTGCGTATATATGCTCGAAACAAAAAGTCTCGATTTCCTGCCGCCACCCTCGGATTCGGATCAGATGCTCTCTTCACCAGAAGATAACGATAATCGAACGCAACATGCCGGACTTTCCCGCATGCGGACTTATGCTACGGCTTTGCTTGCCTTGATCTCCGCTGTGTTCGCATTCTCCGTTTGGGGCGAGAAAGCCTGGCCCTGGCTGGCGCCGGTTCGGGCCTTCGCCGAAGCCGCCCTGGTCGGCGGCATCGCCGATTGGTTCGCGGTTACCGCCCTGTTTCGCCATCCTTTCGGACTTCCCATCCCCCACACCGCCGTCATTCCCCGCAATCACGGCCGGATCGCCGCCGCCATCGGCCGGTTCGTCGCCGACAACCTGCTGGCGTCGCAGGCGCTGGCCCAACGGCTGGAGGAACTCGATACCGCCGGACGGCTGGGGCGCTGGCTGGCCCGGCCTGAGACGGCGGCCATGATCGCCGCCCGGATCGCCGGATCGCTCCCCCCCATCGTCGATACAATCGGCGAGCAACGGTGGCGCAGCACCATCGGCGGCGGTCTGCGCAAGGTGGTCGATACCGCCATCACCGCCCCGCGCATGGCCAACATCTTGTCCTACATGGTGGGGCGCGGCTATCACCACGCCATCTTGGATCATCTGGTGACCGAGGCCCGCTCCTTCGTCGCCCAGAACCGTTCATTCATCCGCGCCAAGGTCGCCAAGGAATGTCCGGAATGGCTGCCGCTGTGGGTGGAGACCCAGATCGCACAGGGCGTCACCCAAGGCATCGACGGCTCACTGGGGGAGCTGACCGCCCCCGACCATCCCTGGCGGCTGAAATTCGAGCTCTTCGTCCACGAAACCATCGACGGCATGACCAATTCGCCGCATTTTGCCCAGCGGATCGAGGAGGTCAAGATGCAGGTTCTCGACGATCCCGCCCTGGATGCCTATCTCCGCCAGTTGGGAAGCAGCGCCTACGACCACCTGATGGAGGAGGCCAAGACCATGGAGATGCTCCTTGAAAACGGCCTGCGCGAGATCGGTCAACGGCTGGAGCACGACACCGCCATGCGGGCGACCCTGAACCGCTGGCTGCGCGACGCCACCGAAGCCTTGCTGGTGCCCCGGCGCGAGCTGATAGGCTCGCTGATCACCGATCTGGTCATGCGCTGGCGCACCCCGTTCCTGATCGAGAAGCTGGAAAGCCATGTGGGCAAGGATCTTCAGTATATCCGCATTAACGGCACCGTGGTCGGCGGCCTGGTAGGATTGGCCATCTACACGGTCACGACGCTGGCTCAGCGCAAGTGCATCAGCTCGTTTTTCTAGAGTTTCTCGATTTCTGATTCGGCTTGAATGCGAGAAACTCTAGGCTCGGCGGGAGCGGGCGGAGCCTCCGCCGACGGCGGGACACTCGCGGGGGCGGGCGGATTTTCCGGCTTGTGGGCCGGGCGCGTCCATTGGATGGCGGCTCCGGCGGCGCAGGCCGAACAATAAGGCGCCCATGACCCCGAGGTAGCGCCGCAAGCCTCGCACACCCAGGTGGGCGCTGCCGGAGCTTCGCGTTCACGGCGGCGCCAGATTTCCGCCCGCTCCGCTCCGCCAGGCTCCTTGTCCTCGATCTCGGCCATCAGCCGACATCCCAACGCATCGGGCGCGATCTTCAGCGCCGCCATGAGGTGACGGCGGGCGACGCCCCATTTGGCGGCGGCGACGGCCGCTTCCCCGGCGGCAAGGTGGCCTTCGGGATCATGCGGAGCCCATTCCGCCAGGACCTCAAGCCGCTTCAAACGGCTTTCGGCATCGTCTTCGCGCCACAGCGGCGAGCAGGTTTCCAGCAAAATCCGGGCGGGAGCGCTCCGCCAGACCGCGGCCAGGACCGCTTCGGCTTCGGACCGGCGACCTTCGGACACCTCCTGCCGAAGCACGTGCAGAGCCGCCGGGAGAAAGCCCGGATCGGCGGCCAATGCCTCACGCGCCAGCCGTAAGGACCGAGCGGGATCGTCCTGGGAGTCCAGGCATGCCTGCCCTTCCAGCACCACGGCCCGCCATCGCGCGGCCAAGGCCGGCGACAACCGCCCGGCGGAAAGAGTGGCGTCGATGCATGCCTGGGCCGCCGCCCACTCGCCATCCCGGAGTTTGGCGGCAAAGGCGGCCGCATCCTCGGCGCTGGGATCGGCGGGGGCGGCAGGCGTCTCGACGACGGCGACGGGAGCAGGCGGCGGCGCGGCCTTGACCGGCGGCGGCGGCTCTCTTTCGACCACCGGCGGTGCGGGCGGCTTCTTCGCGAACAGACGTCCCTTGGCCGGCTCGGGCCGGAGCGTCGCCGCCGGAGGCGCAGCGGGGCGCGGTATCAGCCGGTCCAGGCGGGCAGCAAGCTCGGGACTGTCCAGCAACCGGGCCGCCTCTGCTCCGAGGCGGCGGCCGTCGCCGACATCGCCGCTTTCGGCCGCGTCCAGCGCCGCCAAAAGGGCGAGCATTCCCTTTTCCCGTCCCCGGGCCTGTCGCGACTTGCCCAGCTTGGCAGGCAGATCGGCCACCAGCGCCGACAGCCGCGTCAGGCCGGAAAACAGCATGAACACCGCCAGAAGAATGCCGAGAAGCACGGGGACATTGGTGTCCACATGCCACCCCAGCCATTCCACCTGCACCGTCCCGGCATTGTCCGAGAACCACAAAGTGGCCAGCACCACCGGCGACATGAAGATCAAAAGGACGATAAGGCGCAACAGCATGGTCACTCGTCCCGGGACGCGGCGACGGTCATAACCGTCGCCGACAGTTCAGACAACACCGCGTCCACGGTCAGACGCAATTCCGCCGCTTCCAGCCAGGGCTGGATGGCAGCCATGCCGGGACCTTCGGCATGGCGCAGCACCGTGACCGCCCCGGCCAGATCGCCGCCCGCCAGCAGCCGGGAGGCGCTGTTTAAGGCCCCGTCGATGCCTTCATTGCTGTTTTCCGCCCGCCGGACCACCACCGCAGATCCCAGCCAATGCCGGATATTGGCAGGAATCCAGCTGCTTTCGGCGACGTCGTCGAGCTTGCGCGCCGCCGCCGCCGTCATGCGGAAGCTCTCGGCCAGGGCCACGCGGGAGACCACCCCGGTCCCCGCCCCCATGGTCAATGGCGCCAGCTTGTCGGCGCCGCCCTTCTCGGCCAGAGCCAGGGCCGCCTTCAATTGGGCGGGATAAGGCGTGCCCCGGTCCACCGCTTCCCGCAGTTGCCCCAGCACCGCCAGGAACAAGGGTGCGCGGTCGCGGCGTTCGGCGATGCGGCGAAAAGCCGCTTCCGCCTTTTCCACCGCGCTGGACAGCTTGGCGGCGCCCCCTTCGTCGGTCGCCAGCTTGCGGACCACGTCCAGATCGCCCTTGATGGCGGCCACCTCGGCGGACAGACGCGCCATCTGCGCCTGATCGGCGGCGGCGGCTGCCTCCTTGCGCGGTTCGTGCTCCTGCTTGCGGATCACGGCTTCAATCACGGTCAACCGCCGGTCGGTCTCCGCCAGCCGCATGGCCAAAGGCCCCAGGGAGGCTTCCAGCATCTCCACCCGTTCGTCCAGGCCGGCCGGTCGGGGCGCGGCGGCCGTGGAGCCCATCTCGTCCCCCAGCCATTTGGCCCAGGGGCCGGGAAGGCCGCCGAGACGCGGCGCCAGCAAGGGCCAGGCCAGCACGCCGCCCACCAGGATCACGGCCAGATACAGAACCACCACCTGGCCGCCGCCGTCCCGGCGTCGCGCGGGGCGGCGTCCGCCCAGGGGTTGTTCTTTTTCGTTGCTATCCATCAGGCTCCGCTCCCACTGGCTTCGCTGCCGCCGATCAGGCAGGCAGACCCGCCGGGGCGATCTTCATGATCGCCGACCTTTTTGGCAAGCCATTAACTAAGTGCCGCGAGCGGCCTGCGGACGCGGCCCGCGCACGGCCCCGCGGGGCTCCAGAAACGAAACATCCCAACGCCCGCCAAAGCGAGACGTCGAGATGCGCATCATCGGGTCCGAAGATCAGATCAGATCCGGTGGGCGACCCAGCTGATCAGGGGCAGCTTCCACGCCCGCTGGAACACTACGGAAACCAGGCCGAGCAGGGAGAACACCAGAACCCCCATGGACGAGAAACCGAAAATCCACTTCCCCAGAACGGGAACATGCAGCGCGAACAGCGCCAAAACGCCCCACATCCAGATCACCAGCCCCTGCTTGGCGTGGAAGTAGACGAATTCGTCGTCCCGATCCACCAGAAGCGGAACGAAGCACAAGACGCTGAGATAGGACAGCGCCGCCATGACCGTCGTGCGCGCACCGAGCGTGCTGCGAAGGATAGCTTCAGTCATTCCCCCCTCCTCCTCGTTCAGGCCAGCGCGTCGCGCAGTTCGACTTCCTCGTCGCTCTGCGCCGATTCGATATCACGGCTCTTCATATACGCGTAAACCGCCCCGGCGCCAACAACGCCGAGAATGATCGGCCCCCACGCGCCCAGACCGAGACCCAGACCGAGGCCCAGCCCCTTACCGGTCCAGATGGTTCCACCGACGACCTTGGCACCGGCGGCGGCCTTGCCCGCGCCAAGGGCGACCTTGGTCCCGGCGCCCTGGGCGGCGGCAACATTGGCAGGAGCCGCCGGAGCGGCAACGGCGGTGGCAACACCCGTCTTGGCGGCGATGCCGGTCTTGGCGACGGTTCCGGTCTTGGCGGCGCCCGTCTTGGCAGCCCCGGCCTTGGCGGCGGCGCCCTCGCGCTCCATCTCGCCCATGGCGGCGGCGGCCTTGGTTCCGGCCGGGGCCCCTGGGGGGCAAATAACTCCGTTGGCGATCTGAGCTGGCACCTCGGTTCTCCTCACAATCAAGTAGCGCGGGACTGAAAACGCCAGCCCCCCTTCAGACTAGCGGCATCAATAACATGAGATCATTGCTGAGGACAACACGTTACGAGGACAACGTCACGACAGCGGAGAAGTTGCGACCAACTATTATTTTCTCTCTCAGAAGAGCAAAAGAGAATTAGTCGCACCTTCCCGCCTTTGGCGTCTTGCAGCCGCCGCAGCCGAGACCGCAACCTTTGCCCCGATAGAAACGCCGCGCCGCCCAGGCCCCCACTAAAACGACCACGGCGAGCGCGGCGGTCACATCCCAAAGATCAAGCATGACGAGCACCTCATGGCCGGGGACTTTCGAGTGCCACAGGAAACAAGCCACCGTCAACATCCAAAGGGATTGTTCCCAAGCCGACCAGGATTGAATACGTCAACCCCATCCGGTTTGGCGCGCATGCAAATCACTCTCAACAAAATATCTGGAGATGAAGCGCATAGTCATCCCCAGCCGAAGATCACATGACCCGAAGATAAGTTGAGAGGAGCTATCAACGCATTTTCTGTTTGCCTGGGCTCTTGTTTCAATTATTCTTGCCAGGCTGTACGTGAGGATTCGGAGTGTAGAGTCATGGCCGCTCAGGTTGGAGGGCAGATTTTGGCAAACGCCGCCGCCCCGGCAAAGGCTTCGGCTGCCGCGGGGGTCGGGACCGGCGGAGCCGCCCTCGGCGTCGGGAGCGGCATCATCGCCTCTCCGGTCGGGACAGCCGCCATCGGCAACGCCATGCTGACCGGCAAGGGTGTCTGTCTCGGGCTCGGACTGGGACTCGGTGCCTGGGGACCCGTGCTTGTCGGCATCGCCGGGCTGGCGGGCGCCGCCTATCTGGTCGGCAAATTGAAAAACTGCAAGGCGGAGGTTGATGCCGCCGCCGATGCGACTTAAGCGAGGATACGACAATGGCTGAGGCAATCTTGCTCGAAACCGAAAATACCCCCTGCGGCTGCCGCTCCTATCTGATGGCGGGCCTGAGCTATCTGGGCATTCTCTGCTTCGTCCCGCTGCTGATGAGCCGGGACGACGAATATGTGTACTTCCACGCCAAGCAGGGCTTGGTCTTGTGGATGTGGAGCGTCCTGGCCATGTTCGCCCTGCATCTTCCCCTGATCGGCAAGTGGCTGTTTGGTTTCTCGTCCATGGGCGTGCTGGTTCTGTCGGTGGCTGGTCTGGCCTCGGTGGCGCTGCGCCGCACCTGGCGCCTGCCGCTGGTCGGCTATTTCGTCGCGTTGATCTAATCCAAAGCCGCTCGACAAGCGCGCCGGTTTCAGGCGCATAGCGGCATTCTCGCCGCCGTAAGGAAAGACAGACACGATGCAGGACCTTCTCCTGGCCAAGGTCGAAAGCGCCATGCAGGCGTCTCAGGTTTCCGCCCTCGCCGGTCAGACCGCGACGGTCACCAAGGTGTCGGCGGCCACCAATCTCGCCACCATCACCCCCACCGCCGCCGGACAAGCGCCAATCATCGTCAAGCTGGACGCGACCCGGCAGGTGGTTGAACTGCAGGCTCTGGTCGGCAAGACCGTGATGGTCGGCAAGACCCCCGCCGCCATCGGCGGTATCGGCAACTGGATCGCCTTGACCCCGGTCACCGGCGCCAAGGCCGCCGCCGCCGCCACGGGCGCGGGACAATTGGTGATGATGAAGGTGGAAGGCACCGCCGCCGCCGTCAACCTGCCCGCCCTGGCCGGCAAGAGCTTCACCATCGCCCAGCCCCCCGTCGCCGCCGGAACCAAGGCGGCCGGCATGCTGTATCTGAACCCGGTCGGCGGCGGCGATCTGATCGCCATCAACGTCCAGAACGCCGCGACCCAGACCGGCGGCCTGGTGGGCAAGACCTTCGTGGTCGCCCCCAGCCCCGTCATCGGCGGCACCACCGGCAAATTCCTGGTCCTGAAGCCCCTGACCGCCGGAGCGGGCAAGGCCGTCGGCGGCGGCGCCATCGCCGCCAAATTCATTCCGGCCGCCGTCACCGGCACCGGCGGAGCCGCCGCCGTGGGCGCTGGATCAGCCTCGTCGCTGCTGACCGCCGGAGCCGGCACCGTCACTCCCATCACCGCCGCCGGAACCGGCAGCGCCATGCTGTCCGCCAAGGGGCTTGGCCTCGGCCTCGGTCTGGGACTCGGCGCCTGGGGGCCGTTCCTTCTGGGGGCCGCCGGACTGGCCGGGGCCGCCGCGCTCTATGTCTGGGCGCGACGCCGCCACGGCACCCCCGACCTGTCCGATGATGCGCTCCTGGCTGCGGCCGGGGAAGAATAAGACCGACATCCGAACCACAAGGACCATCGTAATGCCCTTTCACCTTGCCCCCTATCTGGCGAAATCCGTTCCCGGCGTCGGCGTTCTCGGCGCCCTGGTCGGCGGCGCCGCCGCCTTGGCCAAGAACGTCCGCCTCCTGAAGGAAAAGCGCATCACCAATACCGAAGCGGCCATCGATACCGGCAAGGAAACCGTCGGCGCCGGCCTGGCCACCGCGCTTTCCGCCGTGGCCGCGACCGCCGTCGGCGGCGGCCTGGTTGTATCGCTGGGCACCGCCTTGGTGGCCGGCGTTGCCGCCAAATATGCCTGGGATCGCGGCGTCGATCTGGTCGAGAAGGAACTGAACCGCGGCAAAGCTGCCAACGGCGCTTCCGACGAGGACATCTTGCGGGACGAACTGGCCTGACGCCCCCCGGTTCCGGCCGACCGCCCCCTTCGGAGCGGCATGGCAGAAACCAAGCGGGGCCGAAAACACCCCACGGCGGATGGGTCAGTCTGTCGAAAGGTTGATCTTGCGCATTCCCTTGACGCAGAACCGCCGATGCCGAGCCAGGGCGGCATGGTTTCGCATGATGGAATCGCAGTCGGGGCAGCTGATCAGCTTGACCGAGGTGTCATGCCCGGTCCGCCGGTCGGCGGCCTTGGACGGTCCATGCCCGCCCGATTGCGGATGGCCGTGCTCGCAGATTTCGCGCAGTGTTATGAAAACCGACGCTACGACGTCCTGTTTCGGCTTGATCGCCCGACCGCAGCAGCCCGCCCACGCCAGCACGATTTTTTCCGCAAGTCTGCCCAGATCATCGTCACGCATGGCGTGGCAAACGAAATGATCGCGGCCTATGCCTCAAGATCGCTGACGGGTTCGCCCAATTCCCCTGCGAATTTGCGGCATAGATAGACACTACCCAATGCCGCCACAGCGAGAACCGAAAGAACGCCCCACCCAATACCGGCACTGACACAGATCGCTAAGGTCTTGCCGACCATCGGCGACATTGTCAATGCCTTTGCCCCTCCAATATTCGTAGCGACCATTATCATCTCCCACGACGCCCACCACCCCGGTTGACGATCGTCACATTTTATTACATGTCTGGGGGGGGGGGTCGCAAGTAAAAATTGTCGATAATTAGACGCATTTTATATTTTATTCTATTTATATCCTATGCATTATCTATTGGCATCTCATTTATACTAAGAAATATTGGTTGGAACCGATCAACAGCGTCCTCAGCCGCGGGCGACGCCTTCCGTCCAACCTGCACCGCGACAAGATTGGCGCCGATTTGGCTCCAGCCGATCCAAGATTTTGGAATGAGCGGCGCGCCTTCAAATATGAGGCGCGACGCTCAGGCGAGCATTGGGCGAGCGGCCAAACGGCCGGAGAACCGCGCTCGGGCAGAGGGACCAACATAAAGCGAGATCATCGTGCGTCATGTGTGGACAGCCCCTGCGTTGCAAGGAGATTTTTTCGCGCTGACGCTCCGGTCGGGTGCAGTCATGTGTCCGGCCTGTTTGCGCGGCACTCTGACCGCTGGCCATGATGTGATCCGTGAAACGGCTCCCGATCAGATTTACGACCTTGGCGGCCATGACGTACGCTGGGTTTTGCCGTTCCTTGGATTGACCGGTCGCCATCACGCTTTCATCGCCCTCGCAACTGGTTGTTCCTCGCGCTCTTTCTCAGGCGGCCTGTGCTGCCGGTTCGTGATAGAGGCCACCCTTGGCGAGGATGGCCCAGGCGGTGCGCGCCATCTTGTTGGCCAGGGCGACGGAGATCTGCCGTGCCGTCTTACCCCGCGCCATCATGCCCGCCAGCCATGTGCCTTGCTCTTTGCGCCGCCGCCATAAAGTGCCGGTGGCGCCGACCACCAGGAGCGACCGCAGATAGCGGTCCCCAGCCTTGGTGATCGGCCCCAGCACGGTTTTGCCACCGGTGGAATTCTGCGATGGCACCAGCCCCAGCCAGGCGGCGAAGTCTCGCCCCGTCTTGAAGCGCTTGGGATCGCCCATGGCGGCAACGATGGCGCTGGCGATCAGCGGGCCGATGCCGGGAATGGAGGCGACCCTCTGGCTGTCGGCGTCGTTACGGTGCCATCTCAGGATTTCGTGATCCAGCGCATCGATCTTGGAGTCGATCTCGCGCACATGCGCGGCCAGCATCGCCATGGCTTCACGAGCCGCCTGAGGCAATGCCGCATCCGGTGCGTCCAGCGCACAGACGACCAGCCTTGCCAGCCCACCTTGCCCCTCCGGTTCGATGATGCCGTATTCGGCAAAATGCGACCGCAGCGCATTGCCGAGCATGGTGCGCTGGGTCACCAACAGGCGGCGGGTGCGATGGAGCATCAGCACCGCTTGCGCCTCCTCGCTCTTGACCGGCACGAACTCCATGTGCGGCCGTGTCACCGCCTCGGCGATCGCCGCAGCGTCGGCTGCGTCGTTCTTCCGTCCTCGCTTGACATAGGGCTTGACCCGCGAGGGCGGGATCAGGCGCACCTCATGCCCCAGTTTGGCCAGCGTCCGCGCCCAATAATGGGCTGAGGCGCACGCCTCCATCCCCACCACGCAGGGCGACAGCTTGGCGAAGAACGTCACGACCTCGGAGCGGCGCAACTGCCGCCGGATCGTCACGGCACCGTCGCCATCGACCCCGTGGACCTGGAAAACCCGCTTCGCCAGATCAAAACCAATCGTGCTAACCTCGGTCATGGACGGCCCCCTTCAAATGGTGTGTCTCGACAACCACCATCTTGGCGCATTGCGACGCCGGTGAGCAGGGGCCGTCCACCCCATTAGATTTGACGCACGATGATCTGAACGCAAATCCCCGCATGGCTTGCGCCCAAGTTGCAATATTGCGAATCAGTTGCGGTAGCGACGTGAGTATTGGAGTGTGCCGCGCAAGTCACGGGGAAGAAATGGCCCTCACGGCTTAATTCAGACCGGTCCCCATGGCTGCTTTTCCAGATCAGCCCCCCCTGTCCCGGGCTTATTGCGTCCCTGAAACAAGCCCGATGGGATGCCGACGGCGGGAATCGGGGCACAGCAAGCCATCCGTCCGACCCTGTGCAGAATCGACGATCACATCAGTTCATCGGGGCGGCACTCTCGCCCAGAGCCATGACGAAGGCCGCATGCAGCCTCTTGATGGAGAATGGCTTTTTCAGGAAGCAATTGGCTCCGGCCGCCAAGGCCATTACCTCGGCGCTGTCGCCTTGCACCCCGGTGGCCACGATTATGGGAATGCTCGGGACAATCCCGTCCTGCCCGGCTCGGATGCGCCGGATACATTCAATGCCATCCATGCCCGGCATCATCCAATCCATGACGATAATGTCAGCACCGCCTTCACGCAGGACCTGCATAGCCTCGTTACCGTCCTCCGCCTCAACGACCTCCGTCACGCCGAACTGATGCAAGACGACCTTGATCAGCGTCCGCATTTGCGGCGAATCCTCGACGATGACTGCTCGCTTGCAACTGTGATGCATGGTCAAATTCCAGACTGTGATTGCTGCGTGGCGTCACGCAACAATTATAACAAGAACGGCAAATGGCATATATATATCTGGCAATACCAAGCGGAAGGTGAGCGCCGATCTTCACGGCATCTGCAGCAACACCAGCCTGGGCTGAATTAACCGAAATCGTACGCCCCGCCCATTAGCCGCTCCGGCGGCTCAGCCCCGCCCGCAGCAGCTTCGCCTCCATGGTCCCGACATCGAAAGCCCCCCCATCCCGAGGCACCATGTCCTCCAGCAGAATCGGGCAGGATCGGGGCAGTTCAATGGCGGTCGGCCGAATCTGCCCGGCCGCCTCGCGGACCTGCAGCCAGATATCTTCCATATCCAGATGACGCCGAAAGCCCGGCCGCCAGACGAGGGCCAGTTGGGATTGGGTGAAATCCAGGCGCTGCAATTGGCCGCGATCATCGTAGGCCGCAAGCTTCACCAGGGCCAGCAAGGCGCGAAAGATCCACCCGGCCGCCTGATCCACCTTCAAAGTCGCCCCGTCTTCGATCTCTTGAGCCAGCGCCTGGGGATCGAGCCCCGCCGGACAGGTGGCGACGGGCAGGCGCCGCAGCAGCGCCGCCTGATCGCGGCACCATCCCACCCAATCGGCATCACGGTCCGTGGTTGTCATTTGATCACGCCTTGCCGCAGGAAGCCCGCACCCGACCGAACCATCTATTTACCCTGCGCGGCGCCCTTCTGTCACCGCCCATGGAGATCACCTTCCCCCAGGCAACCATGAAATGGCGAAAACTCTCCGCGAATCTGATAAGACGTAATTCAAGACCTCATGTGATGGGATGGACGCGGCAAGTGACCAGGAAATGCGGAAAGCCGGTTTGCGACAATGCGGCCTCCTGTGCCGCGGACACGGAGCGGACGCCCCCCCCTTCCGCCACCAGGCGCGCCAAGGCCAGGACGCCGAAGCCCCGGCGAAGCGATCTTCAGGACGCCGGTCCGACGGACGCCGTACCCGCCCCACCGCCCCCCGCTCCGGCCGTCGAAGCCGCGCCGGCCGTGGCGACGGGTCCGTCCGTCAAAACCGGGCTGGGCGAGGTCCATTGGCAAAAGCGGGAGGAAGCGGGCATCTTGGATGGCCGCGAAAGCCTGTTCATCAAGATCTGGGACGCTATTTCCTCGTTCCGGACGCCCAAGGCGCCGGTCCGTCCGAAGACGCCGAAGAAACGGCCCGAAGCGGAACTTGACCCTTATGCCGATTTATTCGGCTAGATGTGAAGTCTCAGGAGGTTGCCCACTCGATCTGAACCATCCGGCTCCGGCCGTCACTCTGATGGAGATCGCCGAGGGCGACAGCTTTCATGATTCACTCCCCTTGAGAGCGTGTCATTGAACACTGATGGCGGAGTGATCACGTGACCGATTGAAACCAGGATTATGGGATCAGCCGAACCTGGGGGCGACCGCGGCCCCCCTCTATGCGGTAGCCAACGGGCTCAACACGCGCCTCGTCCGCCGGTATCAATTGCTTGACTGCTCTTGGAGATCGCGCACAATTCCGACAGGAGAGCGGTTTCGCCAATTCGCCCTCCCCCCGCGAGGCCGGCCGGACCGCCTTCGACAACCACCCGGTCGGCCATCTGCATTTTGGGAGAACGGTATGCGTCACTTTGGCCTATCTGCCGCCGCCAGTTCGTCACCGCTCCAGGCTCCGGTTTACATGGCTGGGTTTGACTGCCGCTTTCGCCGGTGCCATAATCGTCTGGGGCCGGCAGGGGGCAATCATTCGCGTCACCCGCCGCACCTTGCTCTACACCGAAACCGCCATGTCCAAGACACATCTCTTGATACCGGCAAAAACAGCATCGACAACAACCGCGACATGACCCGCTCCCACAGCTTCGTCCTCGACATCACACTCAACAACGATATCTCCAAAGTGGCGCAAACTCCTTCAAAGTCTCTCTCAGTCTTGATCACATCCTGGCACGCGAGGCGATCTAATCAGCACCAAACAACCCTGGAGGTCATTTGGCGTGTCGAATGACGGATTTTCGATCTCCGAAATCATAGAAATTTCCGAAAAAGCAGTTAGTGCGGGTGATTTCGTGCGTGCAATTAGACTGTACAGCGCGTGGATCGACATGAATCAATCTGATGATATGTTGTTTCTGGCGCATTTTTATCTTGGCGTTGCATATCGCAAGAATTATCAATTTGAACTTGCCGCCAGTTCGTTCAAAAACTCTTTGGACTTAAACAAAGAATTTATGAATTCTTACATTCTGATGCAATACTGTCAAATAATGGCAACCACCAACGACACACCCACTGGCGGGGCGAGCCAAGTTCCCGCATGCTCTCAAGATAAATTGTTTAAAGATATTGCTAAGTTACGGCGCAAATAAAATCAGAAGCGATAAAGCTCTGGCAGCCCCCGGCACATCGCAAGTCCTGTTAAGGGCTTGCAGCCCCCCCCCCCCCAGCCGCGATAAGACGAAGCCGTTTCCTCCCTTCCCGATGACGTCGAATCCCTGCGCCATATCATCGCCGGGCTGACCGGAAAGTTGGCGGCGGCGGCGGTCAGCACCTCTTCATCATCCCGCCCCTGTGGCTCACGTCGCTGTGTCGAGCGTGGCTGTCCCAGCACCAGGCAAGTCCGGCGCTCCTCTTTCTGTGCATTCGAGGCATTGGCGGTCATGGCTGTCCTGGTTTATCACTTCTTCATCAAGGCGGTGGGGATCTTGTTGTTTGCGGTGGAAATAGGATGGTTCGTGTTTCTGCCGTTCTGGAACGAGGCCAAGGAGTGGTGGAAACGTCGCGAAACCATCGGACGGTCACGGCGGTCCTTGCTGCCGGTGGGGTTCTTTGTTGCCACGCTTGTCCTGGCCCTGGTCCCGTGGCGCGCCCATGTCAGCGCGCCTGCCGTCATGAAAGCGGAACGCCATCTGGAGCTTTATGCCGCCAGCCCGGCCCGGATTGAACGCATCTTGATGGTGGAGGGAAGGCAGGTCGCCGAGGGTGAGTCCTTGGCGCTGCTATCCTCCCCCGATCTTGAGTATCGCCTGGCCCAGGTGGAGCGGCGAATCCTGGTCCTGGAATACGAACTGGCGTCGTTCTCATTCGATGCATCTTTCCGCGAGCGGTCCCAGGCCCTGCGCGAGGAATTGGAAACCGCCATCGCCGAGCGGGTCTCATTGCAGCGGGAGTTGGCCCGGCTTTCCGTCACAGCCCCCATGGCGGGCAGGGTCGTGGATATGATTCCCGATCTTCAGATCGGGCAGTGGATTTCTCCCAGGGAGCGCCTTGCCCAACTGGCAGGGACCGGAGCCTTGGCGGTCGAAGCCTTCGTGGCCGAAAGCGATGTGGGAAGACTTCGCATTGGGAACGAGGGGCGGTTTGTTGCCGATGACCCGGGCCGCCCCGACCTGCCGTGCAGGATTGCTACCATCGACAGCGGGGCCATCCGCAGCCTGACGGAACCGGTGCTTGCCTCGGTGGCTGGCGGCCCGATTCAAGTTCGCGCCAAGGACAAGTCATTGGTTCCCGATCAGGCCCTGTACCGGATTCGCTGTGTCGGCACCATCCCTGCACAGGCCACCCAGTTGCGAGGAATGGCTGTCCTGAAGGCCGAGCCGGAAAGTATAGCGGGTTTCATCCTGCGATCGGCAGCCGCGGCTCTGCTGCGGGAAAGCGGAATGTGATGGAAATACGCGGTCGCCGTAACGGTACGGGAGGCAACGGAGGCTTTCAGCCGTGCCTCTTTGGCGGAACGGTCCCGCAGCGATTGGTAATTCTGCCGCTTATGACCCAATGGGGTCATCGAGTGGAAAATTTTCTCAGACGCCATTTTAGCGACGGGGCGACCAACCCGATCCCACGCCAGGATCGGAATGGTCGCCTTTAAGCTGTTAGAACTTTATCGCGGTCCGCGCTCCGAAGATAAAGGTGTCACCGATCGGGGTGAACTGGCTCCCCGCCCCTGGGTTGGGGATATTGCCGCCGGGATGAATGACGTATTGCACGTCCGGCTGGATCGTCCACCAGGGGGTGATCTGCGCCTGATAGGTTACCTCGATGACAGTCTCGTAGTCCCGGACCGGTCGGGTTGGCTGGCCGTTGATCTGCCGGGTATCCCTATCCAGCCCCTGCAGACTCCCGCTGAGTTGCCCGTAGCCGACACCTAGCGCCAAGGTGTCCTCCTCACGGCCAGCGAACAGGCCCTTGTAGCTAATGCCGCCATCCAGATAGAAGGGCACCTGGTTGCGGTCCGAAGGCGAGACGCCGCCACGCAGGAACACGCCCAGCCCTTCTTCGGACCAGCGCTGCCCCTTGATCAGCATCTGGTCGATGACGAAATAGACGCCACCATTCCCCCGGACCGGATTCCCGATTCCGGTGGTGTTTCCGCTAGCCAGAGATTGACCAAGATTGTCGAAATGCTGGTCGTTGAAACGGGCGCTGTGATACCAAGCGCCCAGTTTGTAGGTTCCGGGAAGACCTTTTGAATTCTTCTCCTGGTTCACCGCATAGGCACCCTCGGTAATGTAGAATGTGCCGCGTGAGAAGCTGAAGGTGGTGCCGTCATGATTGCGCCACTGGGGGTCGCGGACGTCGAACTTGCCCGCAGGGTCGCCAGCGAAGGCCGCCGTCATCCAGGAGACTTCGTCCGTCAGGTTCAGCTTGACCCGAGCGCCCGGCGTCGGCATGGGGAAAGCGGCGCCACCACTGGGAAGATTGCCGGAAATTCCGAACGGGAAGCCGAAGGTGCTGTTGACGAAGACCGAGGACAGCTTGCTGACCACGAATTCATCATCGACCGCAAGCTGACCGAGCCGCACGCTGAGCATGTCATCGAACAGGACCTGCTGTCCCCAAAGGGTGAAGAGGCGACGGGACGGAATGGCCTCGATATTGCTGACCGGCATCAGGTTGCCGAGATTCTTGCCGCTGATCCGGCCACCATAAATCCACATGGCGCCCGCATGCAGGGTGGTTCCCTTGAGCTCGGCCATCTTCTCGAGATCGATATCGAGATCGAACTGCATCCGCCCCTGGCCCTTGCCGCCGTGGCTGACGCCGCCGTACGGATTGGCCAGCATTTCGTTGACCGAGGTGACGCCCAGTTGAACGCCCTTCTTGCACAGCTCGGTGCGGGCACCGCCGAAGCTGCCCAGCGCGGTGTCGCGTTCCCAGAACCCCGGAGGAGTTACCTCACAATCCCCGTCGGCCAGGGCGGGATGAGCCAAGGCCGTCAAGGACAGTAGCGAGACCACAACCAATCCAAAAGAAGTGCGCGATTTAGCGTCGCCGTTATATTTACGCTTATTCATGATATCCCCTTGGCATTCATCGGCAGGTGCTGCTCCCCGCGCCCATGCCGACCTATATTTCATAAACGGTGCCGGCATTACTTTCCGGCACCCTCAAACTTGAAGTCCCATTCCTGGGTGATGGGATCCCACCACTGAGAGACGCCCGTCTCCTTGTCGGTGTGGCGGTAGAAGTTATTGTGGACCGGCGCCTTGAGGGTGATAGTCACATGATAGGTGCCCGGTCCCGCCAGATTGATATTGCGGCCGTAATGGGGGCCGGTGACCGAGGTCATGGGCGGCAGCGGGCCGGCGGCCTTGAAGTCGCTGCCCGGCTTGGTCACCACATAGGACGCCGTCACATAGGGCAGCCACTCGCCCTTGCCAAAGCCGTTGGGGTTGTTCTTCAGGGCATGAACATCGGCCTGCAGATAGATATCGGCGTTGTCCGGGCCGTAGAGCTCATTCTTCGGCTCCACAACGATACCCTGATGATAGACGGCTGAGATTTTCATGCCGCCCTTTTCGACTTCGCCGATGGGGCGCTCGGCGGCACCGGCTGCGCCGGAAAGCATAAGGGCCGCGGCAGCGACGTAGGCCGTTTTCACGAGAGTGAGACGCATTATTACCTCTGGGTGTGATGTGTTCACGAAATCAAGACGCGGCAGGCATCGCCATGCCGGCCAGACCCGAAGAAGCGATCAGTAACCGCCCTTCTTGCCGGTGCTGCCCACATAATCGAAGTCCCATTCCTGGGTGATGGGCGCCCACCATTCAGCGACACCCGTCTCCTTGCTGACATGGTGGCCCATGCCATTGGCCGAGGGCGGCTGAAGAGTGAACACCACATGATAGGTGCCCGGCCCGGCCATCTTGACGTTACGGCCGTAATGGGGGCCGTCATTGGCGACCATGGCGACCAGCGGGCCGGCATCCTTGAAGTCGCTGCCCTTCTTGGTCAGGACATAGGATGCATTCATGTAGGGAACCCATTCGCCCTTGCCCAGGCCGTTGGGATTGCCCTTGAGGGCGTGCACGTCCGCTTCCAGGTGGATATCGGCGGTGTGGGGGCCGCAGATATCATTCTCCGGATCCATCAGGACCGCCTGGAGATAGACGCCGGCAATCTTCATCCCGGCCTTCTCGACCGGATCGCCAATGCGGATCTCTCCGGCGGTCGCGGCACCAGACAGCAGGACCACGGCCATGGCCGCCGTAGCCACGCTGGAATACTTGGAAAAAACCATGCTTACCTCCGTTGGAAATGTGAGTTTGGAAAGTCGCCACAAGGCGTTTTACTTCATGAGACCGAAGATTGCCGGCCACCAGCCGAGGCCGACCGCCAGCGTGCCGATAAGGCCAGGCAACAGCGGCAGCCAGCGGCGCGAGGCCGCGACCCCCTGGCGGGCGAGGATGCGTTCGCCCAGGCGGATGCTCCACAGCAGTCCGATCACGAAGAGCAAGCCCTTCGCCCCATGGACACCATCGATCCCCAGCGGGGTATAGGCGATGGGTTCGAACAACTTGCCGCCAAGACCGATGATCAGTGAGACCATGGCCACCGGAGTGTATTGGTAGCCCAATTCGGTGAAACGGCTGCCAAAGGTGCCATCGCCTCCCGCCCGTCCCGCCAAAGCGGACGAGCAGGATGTGAACGCCGCCAGAACGACGGCCAGCAGCACCATGCAGCCCGTCATGAAGCCGGTGATCATCACGAAATCGAGCCAAAGGAAAATTTCGTTCCGTTCGGGATGAACGCTCATCAGCCAAGCCGGTCCGGGCTGCCCCATCCAGGTCAGGCCGTTGTGAATGCTCCACACCCCTAGACTTTGCCGCATCTTCTGGAAGATCGGCAGAACCAGCCACAGAAAGCCACCCAGGGCGATGCCGGTCCCGAGGAACAAGAACCACACCTCCACCGGATTGGCGTGATGATCGCGAATTCGCTCGATCTCTTTCCCGGGCTTGCGGAATTCCAGGTGGACCCCACCCTTGGCCGATGGATTGACGCAGCGGAAGCATTCGATGCAGTGCCGCGATTCCGTCTTGCGAGAGATATCAATCAGGGTGGGGCATACACCTCGGTCGGTGTATCCCTCTGTGGTTGACTTTCGGGTCCAGGGTGCGAACTCCACCGCTCCCAGACGCGAGAACACGCCCAGCAGCAGGCCGATTGGGCAGGCGTGCCTGCACCAAGCGCGTTTCTTGGAACCGAACAGCCAGCCGATGATGATCGCGGCCAGCATGGTGCCGCCGAAGACCTCGGCCGCGGCCTCGGGATGGTCGCGCACCCCCACCGTCTGACCGATAATGGTGACGATGAGGAAGCTTACCACCGGCGTTCCTTCCCAGCTCAGCCAGCGGGGAATCTTAAACTTCGGTCCATAGGCGTTGGCCTTCTCGGCCGCCGCCCCCATGGGGCAAAGCAAACCGCACCATGACCGTCCGGTGACGATCACCGACATGAACACCAGCGGAAACCACAATCCCCACAATAGGTAATTGGTAAAGGTGGTGTAATGGGTCAACGGCGTGGCGTTGCCCGGAGGATCGGGTAGAAAAACCGGCACGAGGATGATGCCGAGAAAGACCAGGAACATGGCCGCATGGACCCATGACAGCCATGTGCGATTGCGGACGAAGAACTCTTCGACAGCCGCCGCGACCTTCCGTGCCGAAACTGGGCGCACCGACGCCTTGGTCCGAACCTCGTCGAAAGATTTATTGTTCACGCTGCCCTCGCGGCTCGTTTCTTGAATTGCAGAACAAGGATGCCGACCAGCAGGGGCACGACCAGGATGGCCTGGGCCGTGGCACCCTCGAGGGTGGGGAACAGGCCAAGCCAATCGACGCTCGGCCACCCCTCCAGCGGAGTGATGGGAAGCACCTTAGCGTTCTGCAACTCGACCACGCCCTTGCCGGCGAACGCCACCGCCAAGTAGTAGAGCAGTCCGGCGGTCACCCCGAAGAACACACCCAGGGGCAGACGGATGGACATCACGTTCATGGTCACGTAGAGGGCTCCCAGAGCCACGCAGGCAGCGCCGAGTCCCGCCAACAGCGCCGTCATCTGGCCCGGCTCGCCGGAAGCCAGGGCGATATAGAACAGCACCGTCTCGGCCCCTTCCCGATAAACCGCCAGGAAGGCGGCGAAGCCCAGGGCGAACAGGCGGCCGCCCGACAGGGCCGAACTGATTTGCTCCTTGACGTAGCTCTGCCAGCGGGCGGCCTCGCGCTTGGCGAACAGCCAGTACGAGCAATAGAACAGCACCACCGAGGCCAGCAGCATGGTGCAGCCTTCAAACAATTCCTTGCCCTGGCCGCTGACATTGATCAGGGCCGACACCACCCATGCGGTCACCAAACTGGCGATCACCGCCCAGCCAACCCCGTGATAGACCACCTTGACCTTCTCCGGAGCGGAACGCTTGAGATAGGCGGCCAGGGAGGTGATCACCAGCATGGCCTCGAAGCCCTCGCGCACCAGGATCAGGAAAGACTGAAGGAACATGCTCCAGAACCCTCCCCCCTTGGGGGCCATCCGCGACGGAACGACGGCCAGATTGGCGCGCAGCGAGGCCCAGCCCGCCTTCACCACCTCCGGAGAGTCGCCCTGGCGGATCTTTCCGATGAGTTGGCCGAACTGCCCCTCCAGACCGATTTTCCACGAGGCATCGACCATGCCGATCGCACCTTCCAGGCCACTGGCCTCGAAGGAATCGAAGTAAAGATCAGACATGGCATCGGCAGTGGCGGCCTTGCGCTCGGGGGCATAGGCGGCGATGGCGGCATCGCCGCCCTCAAGGATCAAGGAGATGGTGGCGGGGACGTCCACCGTCTTCGCCGAGGCGGGCAACGCGGCGAGGACCACCATGGTGATGGCCAGAATTATGTGGCGAATCATTTTTTTCCCTCATTTCCATCGGGATTCACTTTGGCGGCATCGAGTGCCTTGCCGTCTTTGCGCAACTCCCTGCGCAGCGTCTCGGCCAGGGCGGACACGTCGCCGGTTCCGGGCTTGCTTGCTGCCTTGCGGAGATTGTTGAACATCTCTTCCACATCGGCAGTATGGGAGATGCCGAAGTTGGAGCGCTCGGCGATCTCCATCTTCTTTTCTTCGAAGGTGCCGAAATAGGCGGTGTGGAACGCCGCCTTGGCGTCCTCGATCTTGCCTGCCTTGGCAAAGGTTTCGACCTTGGTAACCTCTGTGCAAACTTCCTCGGCGATTCCAGCCCAATAGCCCCCGGCTGCCCATGCCGAGGCTGATACGAGGAGCAGGGCAGTGCACATTCCACTCGACCAGGTCCACTTCATCTGGAACCCTCCCTTAATGAGTTTGCTAATGACTCGAATTAGATGTGGGTATAGTCGAATGAAGGCTGATAGTGCAAGTGATTCTCTCTCGCATTTCCGGCAAAATGACGAGCCTAGGAGCAGGCGAAGATGGGCAAACGCCACTCTCCTCACATGTCAGCGTATGGCCGCTTTCGAGCGCATCGAGGTGCCGGGGCCGGTCAAGTGAGCCCCGCCCGTCGCCGGTGCTGCATCATGGCGGTGTGCGAGCGGTTGGCTGTGCCGGAGCGCCGGACTTGCCTGGTGCAGGGGCAGCCACGCTGGATACAGCGACGTGAGCCACAGGGGCGGGATGATGAAGAGGCGCTGACCGCCGCCGCCAACTCTCCGGTCAGCCCGGCGATGATATGGCGCAGGGATTCGACGTCATCGGGAAGGGAGGAAACGGCTTCGTTTTATCGCGGCTGGGGGGGGGGGCGGTCAGTCTGCAAGCCCTTAACAGGACCTGCGATGTACCGGAGGCTGCAAGATCAACGTGATAATTCTTGCGATATGCACCGCCAAGATAAAAATGCGCTAAAAACAACATCTCGTCAGATTGATTTATGTCAATCCGCATCATGTTATGTGTTTTTCAGATCAACTCGGCTTCCGCGTATCCTGAGATGCGAATAAAAACGCCATTACAATAGGTCATTCGCCCCTGAAGGTCCGTCTTGCTGACGATGATCTCATTGTCACGGAAGCTGTGTCCATTGCCGCTAATGCAGATGGCCATGCTGATAGCCTCCCTTGACAGGCCCTCGGCTATGAGCCTTTGTTACGTTAGTCATATCACCTGCGGATGGCTTGGCACAATCTGCTCGCTGAGCGGCACCAGAACTACCTGGGGCCAAAAGCCACTGTAGGGAGGGGAAAATGGAAGCCAGTGGTGCCGCTCGAGGCGCAATCCCTGAGTGGACCCCCGAGATGTCCGTGGGTAATGACACGCTGGACTCCGACCATAAGGCATTTTTTGACATTGCTCGGCTGCTTTACGATTCGCTCGCCGATAAGCGGGATCAGGGCTTGATCATCGCCAGCACTCTCTTGATCCTGGAAGAGTATGTGGATGGGCATTTCCTTCGCGAGGAAAAGGCGCTGAAAGCGGTCGGCTATACGCAACTCTCGGAACATCACCATAAACACCGTAAGTTTCAAGCCAGGGTGAGGGCGATTTCCGAAACCTATCAAAGTGGGACCAAGTCAGCGGCGGACGACCTTCCCGACCTCGTTGTCAAATGGCTCACTCACCACATCCTCAATGAGGACATGCAGTATAAGCGGTGGATAAGAGATTCCGCCGTGGATCCTCGTCCTCTCGCCCTCCTGGCCGCGGAAGCCGCAGGATAGTGCTCACCAAACACTCAGCCTATCAGCCGCGACAAATCGTAAGACTCTGGCCGATGGGCGGAAATCCGCTGAATAGCGGCACTTGATAAAATCGGGCATTGCGAACGAGGCGTGTCCAGAACGTCCATTCCATGAGCACCGAGACATTCCCGCCGAACGAGGTCTTGGGCATTATGACGCGAGCCCGCCACACACACATCAACGCCTTGGCCTTCATGGCCACCCCGGCCGAATAGTAACGCGTTGCCGGCGGCTGCAGATGCAAGTAACGTCGTTGCCATTTGCGGGAAGCCCTGGGGGCATTCTTGGCCATGGCGCTACACAGCCCCCCGTTCCTCGGCACCACCGAAGTGGTGCGCCCTCTGCCTGAGCGTCGCGCCTCACATACAAGGCACGACGCTCGAGATTTCAGCCAGATCATGCCTCGTATGGTCAGCTCACTTTTGACGCGATCCTGGCCACGTGCAGAGTTTTTCGGCACATCACCACAGACAGCCTCATGGCGTTCCGTCTTCCATGGCCTGATGGTCGATTGCGCACTTCATTTATTGTGTAGCGGATGGACGCAATCAATGCATCCCGCAATGGCTTCAATGGTTCTCTCGAGAGAACCGCCATCAAAAGCAATTCCGTCAATTTTTCAAGCTTGTCTGGCGCCTCTATATGTGACAAATGCCTAACTGTATCTACAAAGCATTGATCAAGTGCGCTTTTGGTCTGTTCTGAGTTCGAATTCATGGTCCATTTGTTCGCATTGTTTATTTGATGAGGCCGCGTTTGGCGCGAATTTTTGGTTAATCCTTGAAAATCTGTTCCTCATGGATCCGCCGCAATGCCTCCTCAATATGATCGGCAACGGCGGGATTCTCGGCCAATTGCATCAGAGATTTGCCCCCAAACCTCTCCTGCGGCTCCGTCAACCAGATGCAGGCATTATCCTCATCGCCGAACACATGGTTCGCCAAAAGGGTTAAACGGTGGGCTCGGCCGACACTGATCCCGGTCAGCACAGGTTGCGGCGGTTCGGGCGTGACTGTCTCAACGATGCCCTGTGGGTCATCTCCGACGAGAATCTGGCGGATCTTGGCGACGATCTCCGCCAGTTTCGCCTCTCGATCAGGTTCGCTATCCACCGTGATCATCATCGTCCAATAGGCTCCAAGCGCGTCTCAAAACCCTTGTTCGTCCAGACTTTCGCATTATCTACTGGGCCGGCCATCAACTGACAAGGTGCTAAGCGTGGACGAAATTGTTACCGCCAACGAACGGGCGGAATTGATGGCCAATTTGGCCATCCAGGTTGCTCTCAGCCGCCAGCCCAAGGCCCCGACCACCTGCAGGGAAGCCTTCTTACTGGCCAGCATGCTGGCATATCCGGCGTCACCGGATGTCGGTGCGCCCAAATGGGAATTCCGCGTGGTGAGCCTCAACAAGTGGTCGGCCTCATGGGGCCGTTATAAAAGCCAGGTTCCTCACACACCGGATTTGCCGGTCGGTCACATTTCTTGGATCTCCATGCAACCCTTATCCCAGCCTCAGGTCGCGGGCTGGAATTCCTCATGGCGCCGAAGCATCGCCCATATGATCCGGGCGTTCTTGTTGGCGACGGCGACAATTGCCCGGTTCGCCCCGCGACGCTCTCGCAGCGCATTGATCCATTGGCTGAACGGGTCACTCCGTCTCGCGGCCACCCGCACCACGGCTCTCGCGCCATGAACGAGCAAGGTTCGCAGGTGCTGATCGCCGCGCTTGCTGATCCCCATCAGAATCTATCGACTGCCACTGGAATGCTGTCGTGGGACAAGCCCCATCCAAGCGGAAAGGTGTCGGCCATTCTTAAACTCCTTGCCATCTCCGACCGCCGCGATCACGGCGGTGGCCGTTTTGGGGCCGACGCCAAAGATGCGGGCGATCCGTTGACAAGCCGCATTCGCGCGGAAGATCTCCCCGATGCGACGGTCGAACGCTTTGATCCGCTGGTCGATCTGACCAAGAAACTCGTGGAGTTCCGTGATGGTTTCCCGAGCCATGGTGGTCAAACCGTTGTTCGGATCGGAGATGATCTCGGGGATGGCGCGCCGGGCTCGAGTGATCGAAGCACCGATCGCGAAGCCACGGTCCAGCAGGAGGCCGCGCATCGGCATCCGCCCCGTGCAGTTGGAACACGCTCTTCTCCAGATCGATACCCATGTATGTGATCGTCATGATCTCCTCCAACATCTGATGCGCCCCTTTGCAAGCGTTGCCGCTTGGGGGGAGAGACGTCCATCCCATTAAGTGGAAGGCCAAGTATGGCGGGCTCGACGTGTCGGAAGCCCGGCGGCTGAAAGCGCTTGAGGACGAGAACGCCCAGCTGAAGAAGCTGCTGGCGGAATCCATGCTGAACGAGGCCGCGCTCCGCGATCTGCTGGGAAAAAAATGGTGAGGCCCGCCGCCAAGCGAGAAGCTGTCGCCCATCTGCGAAGCCAATTCGAGATGAGCGAGCGTCGGGCCTGTGCGGTGATCGCGGCGGATCGCACCATGATCCGCTACCGTTCGGTTTGGCCCGACGACAAAGCGCAGCGGATTGCCCAAGGCATCGACGATGGCGTGGATCTTGGTGGTCAGCCCGCCGCGCGAACGCCCGATCGCACGAGCTTCAGGCCCCCTTTTTTGCCCGCCGCATGTTGGTGCGCCCGGACGATGGTCGAGTCGATCATGACGTATTCGAAGTCGGGGTCGTCAGCCATCATGGCGAAAAGCCGATCCCATACACCGTCCTTGGACCAGCGGGAAAAACGGATGAACGCGCTGTTCCAATTGCCGAAAAAATTCGGCAGATCACGCCAAGGCGAACCCGTTCGGGCCAGCCATAGCACAGCTTCCAGGAAAAGGCGGTTATCCGCACCAGTCCTGCCGGGATCGCTGCGCTTGCCCGGCAAATGCGGCGCCATCCGATCCCACTGATGATCCTTTAAGATCAAACGGACCCCGCTCATTCAAGCCTCCTTCTCGAAAAGGAGTTTGAATCAGATTTTGGGGGCCGTGGGAATCTGGAGGGTTCTCTGAGGTCCGGCCAAGGAGGCGCCAGCCCCAAAGGAGCCGGACCTCTGAGAAGCCGGATTGAACGAAACCGCGGGACGCGGACGAGGTCTATGGGGATTTGACCATGGCGGTGGGCATGGCTGGCGCCATCCGCGCGGAGAAGCCGGCCGACGGAACGCACACGGGCGTGGTGATGGGTGCTGCAATGGCGACGGCGGTGGCCCGGAGGTGGCGATCAGCGGCAGTCGTGGTCGCCGTGATGGCCGAACGGACGTGAATTGGGCGAGCAGCGGCGACGCCGACGGCCACCGTCGGTGTAATCGCGGTCACGAGGGACGGAAGCAGAGCGACGGTCATGACGTGTCGATCCGGTGGTTGGCATGGCCGGCCGGCGATCGGGGGATGGGTGCGAGCGGCGCCATGGTGCCGCCGCAGCATGGGCAGCGGCGGAGGTCGTGGCCAGTGAGACGGTGATGGCGATCACGGTAGTCATCCGGGGTGCCGGCCACCGCGATCGGCGGCGTCGGCACGGCCAGCAGGCGGCGGCAGGTTTCCAGCTTGGCGGCGCGGCGCCCATTGGCGAGAAAGCCGTAATGGCGGATGCGGTGGAAGCCGTCGGGGAGGACGTGGAGCAAGAAGCGGCGGATGAATTCTCCGGGCTTCAGCGTCATCACCTTCTGCTTGTCGTGATGGCGATAGTCCTTCCAGCGGAAGCTGACACCCCCATCCTCGATTCCGCTCAATCGGCTGTTGGCGATGGCAACCCGGTGGGTATAGCGACCGAGATAGGCCAGCACTTGCTCGGGTCCGCCGAACGGGCGCTTGGCGTAAACTACCCAGTTCGCCTTGCGCAGCGGCGCAAGGTAGCGGGTGAAACCGGCGGGTTCGGCGAGGGCAGCGAGGTCGGAGAAGAAGGCGAGCGCGCCGGCCTGGAATGCCGCCGTCAGCTGTTCCAGAAATAAGCGACGGAACAGCCGGGACAGCACCTTGACCGGCAGGAAGAAGCCGGGGCGGCAGGCGACCCAGCGTTGACCATCCGGGGATAGGCCGCCGGCCGGCACCACGCAGTGGAGATGGGGATGGTGCTGCAACGCCTGTCCCCAGGTATGCAGCACGGTGATGAAACCGAGCTCGGCGCCAAGATGCTTGGGATCGGCGGCAATGGTGCGCAGCGTCTCGTTGGTGGCCTTGAACAGGATGTCGTAGACCACCGCCTTGTTGTGGAATGCGACGACGGCGATCTCGGCTGGAACGGTGAAGACGACATGGAAGTAGGGCACCGGCAGCAACTCGGCCTGACGGTCGGCCAGCCACTGGGCGCGCGCCAAGCCCTGACACTTGGGGCAGTGCCGGTTGCGACAGGAATTGTAGGCGATGCGCACCAGCCCGCACGCGCCGCAGGACTCGCTATGACCGCCCAACCGCGCCGTCCGGCATGCCTCGATCGCCGCCATCACCCGGCGTCGGCCGCGATCAAGATGCCCGTCCTGGGCCGCCCGCCATGCACTACCGAAGCGGCGGAACACCGTCCGCCACCTCCAATCCCCCGGCCATGGCTGGCATCTCAGGACGGCGGCACCACCATCAGGTCGAGACCGTCAAGCGGACTTGTTGTCTTGGCGATCATCGCGTTGGATACCTGGGTGTAGCGCGCCGTCGTCGATAGGTTGTTGTGGCCGAGCAGCACCTGGATGATGCGGATGTCAGTGCCCGCCTCCAGCAGATGGGTGGCAAAGCTATGGCGCAGGGTATGGACAGTGACGCGCTTGTCGATGCCGGCCGCAACGCAGGCCGAACGGCAGGCCGAATTAAGCACGGTCGGCTCGATCGGCTTGTCCTCGCGGCCGGGAAACAGCCAATGCTCCGGCCTCGCCAGCGGCCAATAGGTGCGCAGAATACCAAGCAACTGCGCCGACAACATGACGTAGCGGTCCTTGCGCCCCTTGCCCTGCTCTACCCGGATCACCATCCGGCCGCTGTCGATGTCGGCGAGTTTGAGCGCCACCACCTCCGACACCCGCAGCCCAGTGGCATAAGCCGTGGTCAGCGCCGTGCGATTCTTCAGGCTGGGGACCGCCTCCAGGAACCGCACCACCTCGTCGGCGCTCAGCACTATCGGCAACCGCCGCGGCTGGCGGGCATAGACAATCCGCTCCGGAATCTCCGGGCACCGCAACGTCACCCCATAGAAGAACCGCAACGCCGCCACGAACTGATTGAGGCTGGCCCACGAGATACCCTGCGACACCAGGTGGACCTGCCAAGTGCGCACATCATCATGGTCGAGCCGATCGGGCGACCGATTGAAGAATCGGCTGAACTTCGAAACCGCATGAAGGTAGGATCGTTGTGTCGCCGGTGACAGATTGCGGACGGTCATGTCCTCGATCATACGGCGACGCAGAGGGCTCATCTCGGCCATCGGGGGCCTCCTGTCTGTAGGGTGGTCGGGAAACCAACCCTGTCAGACGGGGGCCTTTGCCGTCACATCAGGCTCCAATATCGCCGTAGCGATTTCGTTCAATCCTGAATGTCAACGCCCTCTAGCAGTGCGCAAGCGCCGCACCCGGCGCAAGGCCATCGGCACCCGGGCGCCGATCTTGGTTGAGGCCAAGCCCAATGCCCGCTGGTCGCTGGTCGCTGGTCGCTGGATTTTATCCATGATCAGTTGGAGAATGGACGGCGTTTCCGCGTGCTCAATATCGTCGATGACGTGACGCGGGAATGTTTGGCATCGGTTCCCGACACATCGATCTCCGGCGTGCGGGTAGCCCGCGAACTGGCGGCGCTGATCGCCAGACGGGGAACGCCGGGGATGATCGTCTCCGACAACGGCACCGAACTGACCTCCAATGCCGTGCTGAAATGGACGCAGGACCATTGCATACAATGGCACCACATCGCTCCCGGCAAGCCCATGCAAAACGGCTACAGCGAGAGCTTCAATGGCCGGATGCGCGATGAACTGCTCAACGAGACGGTCTTCACCAGCATGGCACAGGCTCGCGCCGTCATTGTCGCCTGGGTGGCCGACTACAACACCGCCAGGCCGCATTCAGCCCTGGGATACCAAACCCCGGCGGCTCACGCCGCCAAACTCAAGGCAATGGGGTCGGCCTCTCCGCCCCTCCGGGGCTCCAAGCCCGACCCCATTGCTCACCCCGCGCCAGACGGCGTAATTTTGGCCGAGACTCTACTTTCAGCCGGATGAAAGTTCCAAGGCAGGTCACGTGCGGCGTATTCCGGGGCGACGAGAGGGTAATCCCTGGGCAAAGCCCACTTGGCCCGGTACTCGTCGGCAGTCAGCCCATGCCCAGTCGTGAGGTGTCGCTTAAGCACCTTTTGCCGATCACCACATTCCAAACAGACAATGTAATCGGGGGTCACCGACCGCTTCACTGAAACGGCAGGTTGCTGCCGTTCAGCCGGTGCTGAAGCAGGGTTGTCCGTAGCGGCTAAAGTCGAATAAACGGACTTGATCAGGGTTGGGATTTCAGTGGCCGCCAAGGTGCTGCTGCTCAGGTAGGCGGCCACAATCTTAGCGGTCAGAGCCTTGATGTCATCGGCCATTGATGGTGTCCTTGAGGCTCTTTCCGGCGGTGAATTTGGCAGACTTGCTGGCCGCGATGGTGAGGGTCTTGCCAGTCTGCGGATTCCTGCCTTCACGTGCAGGACGGGCAGAAACCGAGAAAGACCCGAAGCCAACAAGACGCACGTCATCGCCCGATTTCATGGCGGCGGTGATGGCTTCGAATACAGCGTCGATGGCACTTGCCGCGTCGGCCTTGGTCATGTTGGCACCATCGGCAACGGCGGCGATCAATTCGGACTTGTTCATTTGCCCCTCCCTACGAAAAGTATGGCTATAACGAATGGCACGACGAATAGGTATCGTCAACCAAACGGGTTTACTCATGCGTCGGCAAGGTAAACAGGAAATTCGAGCCGCCAGAAAGTGATTGCTCGACCCAAATCTCGCCCCCGTGCCGCTCGACAATCTTCTTGCAGACAGAAAGACCTATTCCTGTTCCCTCGTATACCTCTCGGGTATGAAGTCGCTTGAAAAGCAGAAAAATTCGGTCGAAGTATTCTGGTGCGATCCCGATACCATTATCTTGAACAGAGAAGACCGCCTTCCCATCATTGAGGCGAACAGCTACGGCGATGTGGGGCCTTATCCCCTCTGTTCGATATTTGATGGCATTCCCAATTAGATTTTGGAAAAGCCGATCTAACTGGTGACCGTCCCCACCTGGACACCTTGGATGATCATCTCCACACCATCAAAGACGACTTCAACATCAGCCAAGGCACGCAGCTTTCCAGCATTCATCACATGGATGATGCTGATTGTCGTAACCGTGACTGATGCGGTGTCCGTGGTCGGATTTGCGTTCAAGATTTTCACCATATGGGCGAGAAGTTCATCCTGTACGTCTTGATGGCACAGGGCGAATGCGATAGCGTTTCATGGTGGCATTCCCCCAATGCGGCCACATCTGGATGGACCATCCCCCGTAACCCAAATCCATCCAGCACGATCCGGCGGTGGAGTTCTCGCCAGTGCGCCACCGCCGATCTGCTTTATGGTTCGTTCCGCATCACAGGAATGGCCACGAAGAACTCCTGATCATTCAAAGTTCCAACGGACACCATCAGCGTCTCATGCTGGTTCACCAACCGGGCATGGGGCACACCATCGACCGCCGTCCAAAGTCGGGATACCTCCCAGACTTTCCGGGTCTGGTCGTTGGCCTTCATGAATCGATCCCCGACTTGGATGGGGGGAGTTTTTCGCCCGAATATCGCCATTGTCGTCTGATCAGCCTACCTGCGTTCAGCCTGCTGTATCGCGGATCACTTGGATTTGTCCAAAGAACTTTCGATCCTCAGATAGCATGTGCTTTGCCACCACGTCATAGGCCAGGAAATTGAACAGGTCACCCAAGGCAAGTTCGCCGGATGTGAAATTTGCCACCAATTCCCCGGCACGGTCGATCAGCCCCTTGTGGGTTTGGGCATGTTCATCAGCACCGGAATATCCTATCGAGCGGAAAACTGCTTCTTCATCCCGGAAATGATCCAGAAGGTCCGCAACAAGTGCTTCGATCTGAGGCGCCACCTCATCGGTTGGTCGCTCTCCGATGACCGCTGTCAGCAAATTATTTGCGTGTTCGAATAGATTTCGGTGCTGCGTGTCGAGCAATGCATGGCCGGACTCGTAGGTGCTCCTCCAGACCAGACGTAGAAACGAGAGATCGAGAAGCTCTGCTTCATCGGCTTCATCAGCCTCGCAGGCATCGGTTACGACTCGGTTCCTCCCACCTTCCTTTGCCGCGTAAAGGGCTGCATCAGACCGGCATAGCCATGATTCCCAGGATTCATTTTCTCGGTATTCGGCGACGCCAAAACTGGCTGTAACATGCCCGATGCCTTGAAATTCGTAAGCCATGATTGCCTTGCGAATTCGTTCTGCAAGCAGGATTGCGATCATCAGCCCACTGTTCGGGGTGACTATCACGAATTCCTCTCCGCCCCAACGACCGAGTAAATCGGTGGAACGCATACACTTTTGGGCGATGTCGCAAAATGTTTTTAGAACTTCGTCTCCAGCGGCATGGCCGTGGCCGTCATTGACCCGCTTGAAGTGGTCGAGATCGATGAAAATCAGCGAAACAGGGTGTCCATATCGTGTCTTACGGAGCATTTCCTGCTGGGCTGATTCCTCAATCCTACGACGGCTCCATGTGCCCGTCAGATTGTCATGCTGAGCCAATTGCTCCAGTTCTTCTCGGGCGGCAACAAGTTCGGCATTCGATGCGGCGAGTGCCTCAACAGCTTTGGTCAGTTCCAGGTTCAAAATTTCGAGTTCGTGGCTGCGTTCGGCCAGATGCTGTTCCGCGATTTTGCGTTCTGTGATGTCAGAAACGACGCAGACCAGACCCGCACGCCCATCTTTGTAAGCGGGCATGTGACGGGCGGTCAGTTGCCCCCAGAACGCAGTGCCATTTGACCGCCAATAATGGCGTTCCAGGTTGACGTTGGCCCGATCCTGGACCAGATGATCCGCCATGTTCTTTCGGGCTGTTTCCTGCTCTACGGGATCGACCAGATCGACGTATTCCATGCCAACCAGCAATTCCAATGGCATCATGAACATTTCCGCCATCCGTTGGTTGGCCGCACCAATCCGGCCACTGGAATCGATGGTGAAAATGGCCACACTGGAATTGTCGAAAATCAGCCGCAGCAGCCCCTCCTTGTCACGAAGGGTTTCCTCGGCTTCACGTCGTTCAGTGATGTCCGTGTACAGCGTGATGAATCCGCCGCTCGGCAGTGGCTGGCCTGAAATCTCCAGAATGGTTCCATCAGGCCGAACACGCTCGAACTGGTGTGGCTTCATCGCCATGGCTCTCTGGACAACCTGCCCAGCGAGTTCCTCTGGGTCACCTGGACCGTATTCACCGCGTCGTGCGTTGAACATGGCAAGGGATTTCATGGAGGGCAGGCTGCCTTCAAACAATTGGTCAGGGAAATCCAGCAGCCGTCTGAACAGGCCGTTGCAGGCAATCATTTCCAGATTCTGATCGAACAGCGTTACGCCGCACGGAAGGTGATCGATGATCGACTGGATGATGTGGCGGCATTCTGGAGAACTGGCGAGCATCAGCAAGCCGCCAATGCCATCTCCATCGCCCGGTGCGGTCGTCGGATCATTTATCATTGAAACGTCCGAGCTTGGCTCAATTTAGCAACGCGGATGCCAAGGCCGTGTCCTCCTGGTGCAGTCGGATGATCATTTCAGGGATCAAAACGTCCAGAATGGTGCGGGCTTCGTCCAGGTCGGAATTGTCGCAGATTGCAGACTGAAGCCGTTTGAAAGTTCTCCGGGCTTCATTATGGGTAGCCATATGTCGAGCCCGGTTATGTTGACCTGCGATCCGCTCAAATAGGGCTTCTTCACTGGCAAGGTGCTCAAATGCTGCTTCGAGGAATTCTCCAACCGAAATCTGGGAGGCTTCCAACATCCGAGCTTCAACCGCCAAGGCAACGGCATCAAGCAGATGAAACAGGTGCCGATGAGATGCATCCATCTCAGGAACACCCAAAATCATCGAATCTTGCCACCGAAGACGCATGGCACCCCACCTATGGAAATTCCATTAAAAGTGTGGCGGAATTGTCGCCATTAGGTCAATCAGCGGAATCCTGTATATCAACTATTGTTACAAGTCGTCGCAAATCGAAGAATCAATTAGGATTCAGCCTGCCGCATTGAATCTGCCTGAATTAGTCCAAAGAACTTTCGATCTTCGGACAACATGTGCTTGGCAATGAAGTCATAAGCAATGTAGTTAAAAAGTTCTCCGACCGACAATTCTCCCTGCTTGAAATTTTCCACCAGATTATTTGCTCTAATAATCAGTGATCTGTGGATTTCAGCGTGATCATCAGCGGATGAATAGCCCACTGACCTAAAAATCACCTCTTCATCATGAAAGTGCTTGGTGAGGTCGGCCACAAGTGATTCGACCTGGGGAACAACTTCATCATCCGGGCGATCTCCGATTACCGATGTCAGAAGATTGTTGGCGAGATCGAACAGATCACGGTGCTGGCTATCGATTAGAGAATGGCCGGACTCATAAGCCTTTCGCCATCCCAGACGCATGTACGCCAGATCAAGAAGTTCTGCCTCTCCGGCTTCACCCGCATGGGCTGCATCCTTAATAACTTGGTTCCGACCACCTGCCTTTGCGGCATACAGGGCCGCATCAGACCGGGCGAGCCAGGAATCCCAGGTTTCATCCTCTCTGCATTCCGCGATACCCAGGCTGGTGGTGACACGCCCAACAATTGGGAATTCGAAAGCCATCGTAGCCTTACGAATTCGTTCGGCGAGAAGGCTGGCGATCATCACCCCGCTGTTGGGCATAAGGATCACGAACTCCTCACCACCCCAGCGGCCAAGGAGGTCGGTGGACCGCATGCATTTTCGGGCGATATTGCAGAAGGCTTTCAGAACATCATCACCAACCGCATGGCCGTGGGTGTCATTCACCCGCTTAAAATGGTCGAGGTCGATGAAGAGGAGCGATACGGGATGGCCGTACCTCGCCTTTCGCAACATTTCCTGCTGGGCGGTTTCTTCAATTCTTCGACGGGTCCAAGCCCCAGTCAGGCCATCCCGCTGTGCCAGATGTTCAAGCTCTTCCCGTGCAGCGTGGAGTTCGGCATTTGATGCTGCGAGAGCCGCAACGGTGTTTGTCAGTTCCAGATTGAGGGCTTCAAGATCACGGCTGCGTTCTGCCAAAGCCCTTCGTTCGGTGATGTCCGTGTAAAGGGTTACGAATCCGCCATTGGGCAACGGACGTTCATCGATTTCCAAGATAGTTTCATCGGGCCGGACACGCTCAAACTGGTTCGGTTCCATTGCCATGGCCCGCTGTACGACCTGTTCGGCAAGTTCCTCTGGATTGCCAGGGCCATATTCACCGCGTTCAGCGGCGAACGTGGCGAGCTTTTTCAATGATGGTAGTCCTGCCGTGAACAGTTCATCAGGGAGGTCCAGCAGACGCCGAAACACCCCATTGCAGACAACCATGTTCAAGGACGGATCAAACACCGCCACCCCACATGGGAGGTGGTCAATGATCGGCTGGATCATGCTCAGGTATTCTGGGATTTCGACGAGCTTCAGCAGGTGCCCAATATCCTGGTCACCTCCATGCTGGTCACCTCCATGCTGGTCACCTCCATGCTGATTTCGCCCGTCGTCCATCATTGCAGGTTCCTGCGTATCAAATCACAGATGCCAACTCCGCGTGTTTCCTGAGAGGCTTGGACATCTGGCCTCCAGAAACTCCACCATGAGCGTTACATCCGCACGAACGGGAAGGTCAATCCGTAGCGACCCCAGATAGCCCGCTCGTTACAAATCGTTGGCCCACGCAACGAATATGTAAACGGCCCCCAGCCCACGTCACCGGACGACCACCGGGGCACGTCTACGCTGCGGATTGAAATTCCTGTCTCGGTCATCCGCTGTTCTTGCTGGCGGCGACCATTTCCTGAATGATCAATCTGAACATCGATGGGGGGGGGCGAGTATGCGTTGTCCTTTTTGCGGACATGACGACACCCAGGTGAAAGATTCCCGCCCTACCGATGACAATGCCTCCATCCGCCGCCGCCGGGCGTGTCCTGCCTGTGCCTCACGCTTCACCACTTCCGAGCGGGTGCAAATCCGCGATCTGGTGGTGATCAAGAAGGACGGCAGCCGGTCCACCTTTGACCGCGACAAGGTGGTTAAATCGCTCCAGATCGCCTTGCGAAAACGTCCCGTGGATGAGGAGCAGATCGAACGCATCGTCAATGGCATCCATCGCCGCCTGGAGAGCTTGGGAGAGAACGAGGTTCCGTCCAAGCTCATCGGCGAACTGGTCATGGATGTGCTGATAGGGATGGATCAGGTGGCCTATTTGCGATACGCCTCCGTCTATCGGAACTTCCGCGAAGCCAAGGATTTTGGCGATTTTCTGGGGAAGATGGGACGGCAAGGCGATGACTAAAGCCGCATGACGATAAGCCTACAAGGTATTGGCCAATATCCCCGTTACTTTCCCCTGGAAGCCCCCCCCTTTACGGCAGAAATAGCTATCCCAAAAATTCAGTCACCTTGTTCAGGAATTTTTCAATTGAGATGGGCTTGGCGAGGTAGGCGTCACAACCGCTTTCAAGGATTCGCTCCTCGTCACCCTTCATAGCAAACGCGGTTACCGCGATGATAGGGATCGCTTGAAGTTCAGCGTCTTCCTTCAGTACGCGGGCGAAATCTAGGCCGGAAACCCCCGGCAACTGGATATCCAAAAGGATAAGATTTGGGCGGCTCTGCTCGACAATCTCTTTGGCTTCGCGACCATCCATTGCTTGCAGGGTGGAGTAGCCTCTGGCCTGAAGAATGTCATTAAAAAGCTTTAAACTGAGGGCGTTGTCCTCAATGATCAGTATGGTCTTCCTGGGCAATTGGTCCCGCATTGAGAGGCTCCAAAAATTCAAGAAACATCCGCACCATAAGTATGTAAGCTAAAGTTTGGTCACCTGCAAATGAGATTGAGAATCTGACGCATTCCCCCGTGGCGAGCCAATCAGATCAATGGTAACCGCCTACATCCGGGGGCAGCCGCTCAGCCATCAAGTTGTAAATCGCAGTCGTTGCGATTAACTTGCATCATCATTCTTTTGTGGTATGTGTTTTGTTCAGGTGAATGAAATGCGACAGGAAGTGAGCCGTGGATGAATCGCCCCCGTCTCGTATCGAGCAGCGTTGCATTGAAAAATCTATGAAGATGACGGACCAGCGGCGAGTCATCGCTCGCGTCCTTTCAGATGCAACCGACCACCCTGATGTCGATGAGGTTTATCGCCGTGCCGTCGAGATCAATCGGCATATCAGCATTCCCACTGTCTACCGCACCGTGCGACTTTTTGAGGAAGCAGGCATCCTTGAACGGCACGATTTTGGCGATGGGAAAAAGAGCCGATACGAAGAGGCCGAAAGTGACCATCATGATCACTTGATTGACGTAACTTCAGGGGAAGTTATCGAATTCTCCTGCGTTGAGATTGAAGCTTTGCAAAAGAAGATCGCCGCAGATTACGGCTATCAGGTCACCGGCCATCGCCTTGAGCTTCTTGGGGTTCCACTGACACCAGAAGATCGGCAGGAGGACCAATAGCGATCCCGTCCATCAAGCCAGGGAGCATTCAGCCAAGGTGGCGAGGAAACCTTGGGCGGTGAAATCGTTGCCCGGTTTGCGTAATTTGATAAATGAACCCAAGATCGCATCCATCTTGGTGACGGAGCCAACGCAGGAACAGCAGTGGACTCATCGACCAGGAAGAAGCTCAACACGAAGGCGGCTTCCTGTGGCGGCGGCGTAGCGTGCCAGTGAAGTCGATGAAGGAAGGGAACGACCACTTTCCAGCCGTGCAACCACGGACTGGGTGGTGCCCATCCTTTTTGCGACTTCGGCCTGAGATAGACCCGCCCGTTGCCGGGCACGGATAAGGGTTTCCGCAATCTCGAACTCGGGAGCGAGACGGTCATATTCGGCCTTAACCTCGGGATCAGCCAGCATTTTAGCCTTGAGATCATTCAGGCTGGTCATTTCAAAATCTCCTTGGCCCGAGCCAATGCGAGTTCAATCTCCTGGCGAGGCGTCTTCTGAGTCTTTTTTACAAAGGCCCGCACTACCACGACCCGCCGACCAGTGACGGTCACATAGAGGGCACGGGCGATGCCGTCGCGGCCCATTAGCCGCATCTCCCATAACTTGCCCTCAAGCGGCTTCACATGAGGATGCCCCATACCTTCCAACCCAGCGGTCTCAATCATCCCGGCTATCCGCAGAAAACGGGCCTGCATATCCTTGGGCAAGACAGCGATTTCCGCGTCCACGATTTCGTTGAGGGTTTCGACCTTCCATTCCATGGACATACCATATCGCAAAATAGCGATTATTGGAAGGTAACTAAATGGGAAGGTTTAGCGGCCTCGAAACGGCGAGCACTCGACCGAGGAACCGTTCGACGGCCGGATAAAGGCGGGGGGCATCCACATCGGTGGTGGCTGTTCGTCTTGGGAAGAAGCCACGAGGGGATTGAACCACGATGATCGAGATCCATCTATCAGGAAATAACCGCAATACTGTATATGGCTGGCTGGGCTGAAGTATGACATTTGGTTTTGATTGGCATATGATGGCGGAACTTCGCATGTTAGCATTGTAAGAAACATTCGCCCGTCTTGGTGGTGGCATGAGGTGCGAGGATGCAAACAACTGCATATTTTCGCGGCCCTATTGAAGAAACCATGGCTCTACTGGTTGAAGCTCGGACCTTCATGATGGAAACCGAATGGTGGGACCGGCAAAAAGTCGATGGCGTTAAAGGGCTTCGGATAACCAATGAAACTTTTCGGTTAACAAGCCGTCTGACTCAAGTTATGTCGTGGCTGATGTTCCAGCGTGCAGTTCATAACGGTGAGATTTCCGCAGAATATGCGATGGAAGACCAATTTAGGCTATCTGGGCATGATGTGTGCTTGGACACATCGCATTGTAATGATGCTGTAATTTCTGATGAATTACGATCACTATTGAATCGTTCACACAAACTTTTTCTGCGGATCGAGCGGCTGGAAACAAGTTTTGCTCGCACAGCAACGCGTTATCCCCCATCATCTAACAACGAGGAATTAGACGCTAATTTCGGGCACGCTGAACCTGAACATTGACCCGCTGCCATCCCCAAAAGTCACTCAGAGTTTCTTGGTGACGGTTCAAAATGCGGCAGAAAATTAGCAAAGCGACAGCAAATCTCGCATCATCCACGCTGCCGCGAACGAACGGTCCAAGGAAGCCATGAGCCATTCAAAATCTGGTTGCCACTCGTGCCTGGAGGGAAAGGGTTTTGCTATTCCTTTCACCATGGCGTTTCAGCCAATTGTGGATTTGCATGAGCGACGCATATCGACCTACGAAGCACTGGTGAGAGGTCCAGAGGGCCAACCTGCTATGAGCGTTCTTTCTCAAGTGACTGCCGACAACCGCTACGCATTCGATCAGGCGTGCCGGGTCAAGGCCATCGACCTTGCAGCCAGCTTGGGCTTGGACCGGCGTCTGAGCATCAATTTCCTACCCAATGCCGTTTATGATCCCAAGGCATGTATACGTGCCACCTTGGCTGCTGCGGACCGAGTCAACTTTCCCCTCGATCTCATTACCTTTGAGATTACTGAGGACGAAAGGATCACAGATACCCCTCATCTGCTTGGCATCATCGAGGAATACCGCCGCCATGGATTCAGGGTGGCACTTGATGATTTTGGGGCGGGCTATGCCGGTCTTAATGTGCTGGCAGAGATGATTGTTGATGTCGTGAAATTGGACATCGCCCTGGTCCGCAATATCGACCATGATCAACGACGCCGTACAATTGCCCTGGGAATGATAAAGGTATGTCAGGAGCTTGGCGTTGATGTTGTCGCCGAGGGAGTGGAGCGGACTCAAGAATTAAAAGTTCTTCGTGATGCCGGCGTGCGTTATGTACAAGGATTTTTATTTTCGCGACCCGCTGTTAACTCCATTGCTTTAGACTCGAGCATTAACTTTTCACCTTAAATAGTAATTATATATAATAACAATATTATTACGTGGACTCATCCTGAGCATGCCTATAATGGCTTATCTGGGCTGATACGCAAATTCAGGGGTATCCTCATTATCAGCTTTGGAAATTCATCCGGCTATTTCCAAAGCCCGATAGACGGATTGCCCCCCGTGAATGGCTCCATGTTGAATGTAATAATTCAACTGACCATGAAGGGGACATTCCATGCCGAAGAAGAGACATACCGCCGAAGAGATCATCGGCAAGCTGCGTGAAGCGGACGTGCTTCTGGCGCAAGGCCGGAAGGTGGCCGACGTCGCCAAGGCGCTGTCGGTGACGGAAGTGACGTACTACCGCTGGCGCCAGGAATACGGAGGGATGAAGGTCTCTCAGGCCAAGCGGCTCAAGGAGCTTGAGCGCGAGAACGATCGGCTGCGCAAGGCGGTGGCTGACCTGACCATCGACAAGCTGATTTTGAAGGAGGCCGCCTGGGGAAACTTCTGAGCCCCGCCCGTCGCCGGTGTTGCATCATGGCGGTGTGCGAGCGGTTGGCGGTGTCGGAGCGCCGGGCTTGCCTGGTGTTGGGACAGCCCCGCTCGCCGATAATGCCCAAGACTGGCCAGCACTGATTGAACTGGCCGACGCCCGCATGTATCAGGCCAAGATGTCGGGCAAGGCTCGAGGAATCATGAGCGCAGATGAGGTGATCGTTCCTAACATAACGCCACACACTGCCCCGCAGTCTTCGGCAGACCGTTGAAACGTCTGAGATAGGTCAGCCTGAGCTGGGCGGCCGGTACGCTGCAGCCGACCGCTCTACCCAGACACCCGTCGTTCACGGCGAAGAGCCCCCATGTGCTACAACCGGTCGTCCTTGGGAAGCGATCAGGATTGGTCCGCACCATCCTTGAGCGTGAAGAAGAACGTCGTGCCTTCGCCCAGCTCAGACTCTAGCCAAATCTCGCCGCCGAAACGGTGGACAATTCGCCGACAAAGTGTCAGGCCGATGCCAGTGCCATCCTTGTAGGACATAGGGTCAAGACGCTGAAATATCTCGAAGATCTTGCCGTGATATTGCGACTCAATACCAATGCCGTTATCGGATACAGCAAAGCGCCAGTCGTTGCTGGGCATACGTTCCGCACTCACCGAAAGCACCGGCCTGCGGTCTGGCGCACTATACTTGATGGCGTTACTGAGTAGGTTCTGAAACAAACTGACGAGATGGGTCTGATCGGCGATAACCGTCGGCAGATCACCGACTGTGACCTCTGCTCCGGATGCATGCAGGTCCAGTTCAAGATTTTTCAAAGCCCGTGCTATGGCATCCCCAGCAGGTATCGGCCTTAAAAGCTCCAATTGTTGCGATGTTCGGGAAAATGCCAAAAGATCGTAAATCAAATTGGTCATGTGCTTCCCGCCTTCAGCAATAAAGCGAAGGAAATCGTCAGCATCTGAGTCAATTTTCCCACTATATCGATGCTCAAGCAGCTGGGCGTATCGAACCATATTACTTAGTGGAGTCTGTAGATCGTGTGATGCAACATAGGCAAATTGCTCAAGGTCAGCGTTTGACTGCTCCAATATTATGTTTTTATCATTTAGTGCATTTTGAACCTGATTTTTTTCGTCGATCAATCGTTCGTTAACCATCAAGATAAACGAAATGATCCAGCCGATGACAAAGATGATCTGCTCGAACACTACCGATGCGTTGATCGCCGTCAGCGAATAGATGTCCTTAACCCTGTCGCTGGGATTAGACAGAGCCGCGCTGACAAGGAATGAAATCGACAGGAAGAGCAAGAATGCTGACGCAGCCAGATACGAAGTCATCCGGGTCTTACGAAATTCTGAGATGGTCACAGTGAAGGCCCATAGGGATGTCACAGAGTAGGCCAGTAGATAGCATAAGAGTCGCATCTTAAAATTGTCATCAATAAAAAAATAATAAGCGTATTCAGAGCCGTAAATGGCCATGCCACCCAGTAGCAAGCGCCAGTCAGCCCTTCTTCCTGTGAACTGTAGAAGACCAAAAAGAACCAGCGCATATCCACAAAATATGGCCACATTCCCTGCAACAAATGAAAGCCATCCGGGCAGTACCTCTCGCAATGCTATAGCCCCGAAGCCGAAGGCGAAAAATGAATTAGACAGGGCAACAGCCAGGACGCCGTTGATGGCCCTGTTGTTGATGAATAGGAACCACGCAAAGGCGCTCGCCAAAACTGACGCTCCACCAAGAACGAAGAACAAGGTGGATATGTCGAGTTTCACCCGTCACCCCCCCGCATACAGAAACGAGAGATAGAAAATTGATTTCGTCATGAGACGACCTATTGGGGGACACGCGATAAATCACGCAGGCCCCTACCGGACCCAGACCGCCACCACACCAGCGATAGCGGCAGCCACTGCCAGCCATGCAAACCAAGGCTTGGGGCGGCGACGAACTGGCGGCGGCGCAGATAGTCCAACGTACCCCATAACGCCCCCACATCCAAAGCAGATGACCGACCGGGTGGCTGTCGAAGGCTACACGGTCGGCCTCGCGAGGGACCGAATTGGCGAAACCGCCCCCTATGGAGATTGTGGTGTTTCTTTTGGCCTCGTCAATAGATCAATTCGGGCTAACAACCTGTAGATGTGGACGGCGGTCCTGCCAAATGGCCGGGTTGGGTCAGCCTGAGCCGGTCAGCCGGTACGCTGCGGCCGACCGCTCTACCCCAGACACCCGTCGTTCGGTGAGAACGCTTGCGGCGGCCCTTGAGTGTAAACCTGAGCTGGTCGGCCCCGGCGCGGCAGGCGACCGCTGTGCCCCGGCAACCGCCAGTCAGCGGGAACGCCCGCTATGCCGGGTCAGTGTCGCTATCGGACCCAGACTGCTACCACCCCCGCAATAGCAGCCATCACAGCCAGCCACGCAAACCATGGCTTGGAGCGGCGGCGAATTGGCGGAGGCGCAGATAGACCAAAGTGACGCATGAGTGTTCCAAAATGCAGATGGCCGACCGGGTGGCTGTCGAAGGCGGCCCGGTCGGCCTCGCGGGGGGCCGAATTGGCGAAACTGCTCCCCTGAAGGAATTTTGCTCTATCTCCAAGCGCAGTCAAGCAATTGATACCGGCAGACAAGACGCGCGGTGAGCCCGTTGGCAGCCGCGCAGCAAGTGACCGCTATGCCCCCAGGTTGGGCTGATCCCATAATCTTGGTTTCAATCTGTCACTTGATCAGACCGTCGTCAGTATGCAATGAAACGCTCCCAAGGGGAGTGGATCATGAAAGCTGTTGCCCTCGGCGATCTTTATCAGAGTAACGGTCGGAGCCGGACGGTTTGGTCGGTGGACAGCATCATCGACGTCCCGAAGTCGGGAACCATGGTGCGGCTGGCGAAGATCGATGGTTATGGCTCGGTAACCGTCCATCTGTCTCAACTGGGAGTCGGCAGCGGCTTCACCAAGATCGATGAGGTTCTCATCCAGACCCGTTGACACGCCAAATGATGGAACTGCGTGTTTATAGTGTGTGCCCGAATTTCAAGTGGATCTGCATTATCGGGTGCATTCCAGACAGAATCGAAGCACACTTTGGGCGTGGATCTCATATAGCCAACGGCGTGAAAAGTGGGCTTGGCATTTCCGATGAAGATCCTTATTGCCGATGATCACCAGTTGTTTCGCGAGGGTCTGCGTCACATCCTCACCCTGTACGTGGAAGCTTCGCAAATTGTGGAAGCGAGCAGTTTCGCAGAAGTCATTGAGGCGGGAGAGCGTGAATCGGGCATCGACTTGGCTCTGCTCGATCTGACAATGTCCGGTGGGCCTTGGCCTGAATGTCTAAGGAAATTGCGTCATTTGCTTCCGTCGCCAGCGCACATCGTAATCGTTTCTGACGTCGCTGACCGGTCCGCCGTCAATCTTGCTATCGACCTCGGAGCGTCGGGTTTCATCACTAAAGCATCATCCAGCCAAGTTTTTCTGGCGGCGCTAAACTTGGTTGTGGCTGGCGGCATTTACCTTCCTGCGGAGTTTGCCGATCCCGGTAATCAGCTGGTTACTGCCACAGTCGAGGTGCCGAATATTACTCACCTCACTTCGAGGCAGCGTGAGATTCTCAGCCAATTAAAGACTGGAAAGTCGAACCGGGAAATAGCTACAGATCTTGGTCTGGCTGAGGGCACTGTGAAGCTTCATGTAACGAGCATACTAAAAGCTTTGTCCGTTCGATCTAGGACACAAGCCGCTTTGCTTGCTTAAAAATTGCCGTAATCTGTTCGCAGATGACTGCGGATTGCCCGGAGTTGACGGCGCAGCCCGTGTGAAGTGCTGTCTCGCCTAATGACCCAATTGGGTCATGGACCCTGACCTGTTCCCAGAAAATGTATCCGGTCTGAGGTAGAGTTCGTCGACGACAGGAGACGGACTTATGAAGCGCAGTCGTTTCACGGAAGAGCAGATCATCGGCATCCTCAAGGAGCAGGAGGCCGGTGCGAAGATGGTTGATGTGTGCCGCAAGCACGGGATCTCGGACGCCACTTTCTACAAATGGAAGGCGAAGTACGGCGGCATGGAGGTGTCGGAGGCCAAGCGGCTGAAGGCGCTGGAGGATGAAAACGCCCGGCTGAAGAAGCTGCAGGCCGAAGCGATGCTCGACAACGCCGTTTTGAAAGAGATTTCCTCAAAAAAATGGTGACGCCCGCCGTCAGGCGTAGCGTCGTCGCTCATGTCCGGGAGTTATTCGGGCTGAGTGAGCGTCGGGCGTGTTGCATCGTGGGGATTTCCCGGCGGGTGGTCCGTTATCGGTCCTGCCGCCCCGACGACGGAGCGATCCGCTGCACCGAGGTCGTCGGAATCTTCCCCAACGAAGCCGCCATCACCCGCCTGATCGGCGCCATCCTGCTGGAGCAGAACGACGAATGGGCCGTCCAACGCTCCCGCTACATGACCCTGGAATCCGTCACCCAACTGAGCGATGATCCTCTCGTCTGCCTGCCCATCGCGGCGGAATGACGGTCCCGGCCATGCCCGCCGGAGATCATGACGGCCAAGGCGCTGTTACACCAACTCCTGGGACACGATCCTTATGTCGCCAGCCATGACCTCCGAGAACCGCTGCGGATGGTCAGCAGCTATCTCAGTCTGCTGGAGCGGCGCTATTCGGATCAGCTCGATGAGGCTGCGCGGGAATTTATTGGGTTCGCTCGCGATGGGGCCAAGCGGTTAGACCGTCTGGTGCTTGATCTGCTGGAATTATCGCGTGTTAATAGATGTGGCGAAGCTATTACCGCCATGCCAATCATGCCTGCGGTGCAATTGGCACTAACTAATCTGGGGATGGCGATCAAAGACAGCGGGGCGACGATCACTGTCGATGACGCGATCCGATCATCCTGGGTGATGGGAGATCCCACTCAGGTCATGAGGCTGTTCCAGAACCTGATCGGCAACGCGCTCAAATACCGAAAGCCTGACGTAACACCGATTATCCGGATTGACGGTCGACACCTGGACCGTCATTGGGAGTTCAGTGTGGGCGACAACGGCATTGGCATTGCGCCGGAGTATTTTGAGCGCATCTTTGGCATTTTCCAGCGTCTGCACGCACGTGAAGAATACGACGGTACCGGGATCGGCCTTGCGATCAGCAAGAAGATCATTGAGCGACATTCCGGAAGCATTTGGCTGGCGTCGATGCCTGACGACGGAACGACCTTCTACTTTACGCTGCCGGAAGGTTCAGTCCCAACCTGATCAACTGGTCCACAGACGAGAAATGGCACAACGGGGCCGGATCGGACCTTTGCCTTGAGCGGCGGCTATCGGAGGTGCAGCAGTCATCCATCGCGCCGGGGCCAGTCGGCCGTCCATGACCCACAAGAGGCATTCGATGTGTAAACTTTTCCCGGTTCAGGAAAGGCGAATTTTCAGAGGATCGGTAGCCCCAAGGCGCTTGGCTTCTTTGTCAAAAGCTTTTTCCCAGACAACACGTAACTGGGACTTTTGCTTTCCCGCCATCGGTCCAGATTTCCAAGCTTTACCACTCGATCCCAACAGTGGGCTTTTAGGGTAAGCTGCTTTCAATGCGTCTTTTAGGACGTTTGCCTGGGCCATCAGACCTTCGTTTGCGGCTTTCTTCAGCCCTAGCTCGCGCTGGGTTGCCCTAAGCTTGACCTCAATCTCATGGAGGCGCATTTCAAGCTCATGAAACTGTTTCAGTGTTGGTGGCTTCTGCTTTGGTTCCGGGGGAGAGGGCAGGACAGAAATGCTGAGTGCGTGGGCGAGACCTTCGACCCGATCACGAGCAATCTGAAGCTCATGCCCCACGAAATCCAGAGTCTCATCAATCAGATTGCTCATGGAAATCTCCTGTTTGGGGGCCACAGCTATAGGGCGTGGTCCAATCACTTCGTAACAGCCTGATCAATCCGGGTGATGATTTCCACCCACCGCATCCAGTCGTCGAGATTGTTATCGAACTCGATCAGCAGTGCTACAGCGCGGCTTCCATCACGGCGGATTTCCTCAAATTTCTTCACGGCCAGCACCACCTCCATCTTCGGACAGACGATTGCGGTGACCGAGGCTATCCCGGCTCCATATGTCTCGAATTTGACGCCATGCATGGAGATGTCGATTGCGGGGGTTTCCCGCTTGTCACCATCCTCACCGATCCATTGAACCTCCATGGCTCCGGGCGGAACAGATACGCGCAATGAGAACCGTCGCTCGACATTGACCGCCCCGCTCTCATTGACGAGAAGCTTACGCCGCAGTTTCTCCGCATCATCGAGAGCATTCTTGACCTTGGCGTCGATGTACTGAGATGCAAGGTCCAAGGGTATGGCGGGTCCAGCCTTGGCCGACGACGCGACCGGCGCTCGCCGACGGAAGAAAGCATAAGCCCCGGCGGCTCCTCCCAGTAGCACCAGCACGATCAACCAGGATGAGGGCTGGTCATCTTTTGAAGGTGACGGAGCCACGGGTTGTAGTGGTGCAGGTTCTGGTGCTTTCGTTTCAACGGGTGGAGCTGGCGGCCTGGGGGCTGGAATCTCCTTGGGCTGAACCTTCGCAGCGATCTCGGGAATTGTGGTCAAGGCGACTGCCGCCCGGTGCTCATGGTCGTCAGGTAGAGCCTCTTTGACGATAGCACTGGAATGCTGCTGCAAGGCCGTCATTGCCTTCTGCAATTGCTCAACGGGGTTTTCCTGAGCAGCCACCCGCATCGGCAGATATTGGGCACCCGCCGCCTTGGCCCAGGTCTTCAGATAGTATGATGTCCCCGACAAATCCCAAATGATCAGTCGATCCCCGATCAGCTTCGCGATGCCGGGCATCTGGCCTTCGATCAGATCGATATTGCGGGCGTGGTACAAGGCACCGAGCTTTTCAAATCGTTTGCGTTTAGAGACCCCGGCATCCTTCATCTGTTGATACTGACGGTTCAGATCGTCATAGCGGGAATCCGCTTGAACCTCCTTGCTGAGATAGCCCAGCTTGGCATCCCAAATCTCAGGCTCGCCATCGGATATAATCACGGCCAGTTTCGTCGAGGATTTTGCGAAATTCAGCAGATAGCGAAAGGGCATCTCCAAATCTGTCGCCTTGCCAACCGTTTCAATGCCGTCGATGGCCCGGTTCACGGCATTGATGTCGGTGGCGGTATCACGGTCGATGGCCAGGTGACGGTACAGGGCTTCGTCGAACCCAACGATTTCGATCTTATACGGATTGTCGAAGGTCTTCAGGAAGGTAAGCAGCCAGGCCTTGGAGGCGAGTTTTGGATCATGCTTTCCAACCGATCCCGATTGATCGAACAGGATGATAATGTCCGGTTGCTCTTGGGCTGAAACTGGACGAACCGGGCCAAGAACAGCACTGACAATCAGGGCGACAGCCAGAATGGCGCGAGCAAGCATGTCCGTCTCCGGTCTATTCGAGGTTGGACAGAATGGTCGAACGCTTCTCCGCCAGGAAGTCCTTGATCTCGGTCTCGGCCATGAGCTTGCGCTCCGAGGCAAAGGCCGAAAAGTATTCGTGGATGCTGTCGAATTCGGCGGTGACTTTCTCGATCAGCTGACGCCGCAGGTCGGTGACCTCGGTCTGATAGCTGCTCTCGAACCGCTCCTGAAGCCGCGATTTCTCGGATTCCGTCCACGCCATGATCTTGGACAGCGCCAATTCCTTCTGTGCGGCGATGGCCTCTTCCATCTCGGCTACTTTTTCCCGGCGTCGCTCGTCAATGTCACGATCCAGTTCGGCCATCTCAGCCTCAATCTCACGCTGCCGGGCCAAGAGATTGGTGATGCTCTCGTCGAGAGCGTCCTTGGTCCGGGTGAGATCGGCAACGTCGGCGGATAGTTCATCCACATGCAATTTCTTACGGTCGGCGTCGGCCTGATGGTCAGAGACGACATCGGCCAGCTTTCGTTCAGCCTCACGAAGCTCGCTAACACGAGCCTCAACTGCATTTTTGGCCGAGACAGCAGCATTGATTTCGTCTTGCTCGGCAGCCAGCTTCGCCCCCTTGCGGGCATCGATGCCTTGCTCGAATTCCTGCATGGAAGCGATAAGGGATGCCTCCTTGGCAGCAAGCGCTTTAACCCGAGATTCAAGCTCCGCCTTCTGTCGGGTCAGCTTTCCAGCATCATCGATGCCCTGAAAGTTTATGGTTCGGGCACCCTTGGCGGCTGGCTTCACCTTGGTTCGATCAGCCAGTTTGGACACGCCAACCATGACGGCAAAGAAACCACAAGCTGACAGCACGATCAGAAGTATAGGCATCATCCCCCCCAAATGGCAGATAGCCATACGGATTTAGACTAGCACATCAGCTGGTACTGCCCATGCCAAAAGCCGACAGCCCCCAACAGGGCAAGTAAATGACGGCTTGTGGCACTCAGGGGCCATAGCGGATGCTCCAGCCGAGTGGCCGTTCCCGGGGGCACTGCGGTCGCCTGCCAAGCTGCCACCGGCTGGGCCGGAAACCTAGACGCCTCCTTCGCTCACACCCGCTTTTTTGCCCGCCACAGCTTGGTGTAGCCCTGCATTTTACCTCGATTGCGTTCCCGCCATGCGGCTTTAGCAGCAGCATTTCTCTGTTTTCTTTCCTCTTCACTGAGCGTTTTAGGTCGACCAGGCCCCGCGGCTTGCATACGCGGCAGTCCATCCCGGCGAAGGCCGAAAGGTGCCGCCATGCTGGCGGTGTCGTTCGCCATAACGGAACGGATTATCACTCGCTTTCTGGTGATGACTTCCAACATGCGGTCGTCCAGGGAACCAGGCGCCACCATCAGCGTGATCTCAACTTGGCCGTCCTGGCCAATGCGGTGTGCGCGATCAGCCGCCTGCTCAATCCCAGATGGCGTCCAATCGAGTTCGACGAACAGAACGTGGCGGGCGCGAGTGAGAGTCAGCGCCGTCTGTGCCGCGCGCAGGGAACAAATGATCAGTCGGGGACCGCCCTCAGCCTGGAAGGCTTTGACCGCCTTGCGCCGAGCGGTTGCCGAAGTCTTGCCATCAATGACAAGGGCGTCGGAGAAGGCCACCTGCAATTGTTGCTGCACCTCGATGTGGTGAGCGAAAATAATCAATTTTTCCGAGGGTTTTGAGACGAGGAAGTGTTCCACCCAGGTCACCGCGGCGGGAATCTTGCCAATGCCGGTAAGCTGTCGAAGCACACTGACCCTGCGCAACGCTTCATCCAGGTCGGCCTGGCCGAGTTCACCCAGACCAAACTCCAACAGGCTGATCTGATTGACGAGCAAATACATTTCATCTTCGTCATCATCGCCGCTGGCTTCAAGGGCATCAAGCTCGGCCAATAGAGCTCGATGACGAGCTCGCCTAGCCTCAAGAATGTCTTCTGCTTGCTGAGGGCGGTACTGTGTCATCCACGTCATCAGATTGCGGTTGGCATCATCGTATTCGTAACGGTTTGCCAAACCGACATCCGCCTGACACCAGAGCTTATCCGCAAGATCAGGCAAAACCTGTTTCTTTTCCCTTCGCAGCAGACAAACCCGCCGGACCCGGTCGGCTAACTCCTCGGTGTTCTCGGCGCCGCTGAAATCAATGAATTCGCTACCATAGCCAATTCGACGCCTCTTGGCGCCACAGTACCGAACCGCGAAGTGCCAGAAACCGCCCATGGCTCCGAGACTGACCGGCAGCAAGGTCAGCAGCGTCAGCAATTCTCGTGGCTTGTTGATAATCGGCGTGCCGGTCATCAACAACCGGATCGTCGGCTTTGTTTTTTCCAGCAGCGCCTTAACCGCTTCGGTTCGGGCGGAATTGTAGGTCTTGAGGTACTGCGCTTCGTCGCACACCAATGCCTGCGGCTGGATGGCGATGAGGGCATCCAAATTGGCCTTAGTCACCTCATAGTTAAGGATGATGATCTCGGCATCGGAGAGTGGCACTCCCGCTGCTCTGGCGCCAACGCCAATCACATGAATACGACGATGGGGCAGCCAGTCGGCCGCCTCGTCGGCCCAATTTAATTTAGCTACGGCGGGAGTAATGATCACCGCTGGCCAGGCGTCGGCGATCTCCAATGCCGCCAGGGCGGTCAACGTCTTGCCCAGCCCCTGCTCATCGGCAAGGATGATCTCACTGTTGCCGGCGCCCGCGACGCCCCCCTTTAGTATCTGTTCGATACCAACGATCTGGTGTGGCTTAATCCGTGCCGCTGTTGCCGAGGGCAGCCCCTCCAGGATCGGCTGGCCGTTGATTGGCGTCAGCGCACCGGCGGATTCAGCGCGCCGGTTTTCTTCCCTCACCAGGGAGGGTATCCGCCGCATCAAATTTGAGAAACCTATCTGGTCGCGATAGCCACGCTGGTCCAGCAGACCATGGAGCCGACGCAACGCCCAACTGCTCGCGGCCGAAGTGATGATGCATCGGCCCTTTTCATAATCCAGGCGAAACAGCTTGTAGTCGCTATCAAGTCCGTCCTCCCATCTATTATCTGGAATATCGCGGCGAGATGCGCCGTGAAGAATGACACTAGGCCCAACAATCTCAAAACGCCGAACAGGCCTTGCATCGACGATTGCTTTCTCCCAATCGTCAGGCAGCGTCAGCCCAAATTCGGCAGCCAATTTCATAACCGCAATGGCGTTTTCCAGGCAAAACAAACAGACCCGCATCCGCTTATCTTCGAGCCATTGGTCGCCGATCAGTTCGCGCTGCCATTGAACTAAGTAATGGTTGAAAGGCGAGATCATTGTAATGCGCCGACTATCGCCATTAACCTCAATACCGACACTCCCCCCACGCTTCCTCATTTTGCGTGTAGCCCGCCTTGAATTCCGGATGGCTATCGCGGTGACGGACAACTCGAGCAGTTTATCGAGCTGGACCCCTGCAGCTGAGATCTGGCGCCTGTAACGCTTAGCCATAATCAAGCCGCTAATAATGTTCTCCTCCGACCACTCCGCCGCTGGCAACTGCGCAAGCATATGGCCGAGAGGAACATCGATCTTGGCGAAGCCTTCGCCATCAAGAGACTTAGCCGTGTCGCATTGACCGGCAACGGCCGCCAGCCCCGCGATGAGGCAATTGATTTGCTCAGAGGTAATGGCAATGGAATCAAGGTCGGAGTCTGGATCTGATGCCGGATCGGTCATGATGGGATACCTAGTGAATAGCGGATGTCATGATATATCTGTTTACTTTCCCTCTCACCGACATATCGGCGATATGTTTGCCGGAAATAATTGTTTTCTTTCCCTCTCTGAAGTCCACGCATCAATACTCCCGCCTCAGCACCACCATCATTGACGGGGTGCCCGTCATGTTGAATAGGGGAGGAATTCATGAACAAGCAGGATCTGATATTGGCAGTCGCCGCCGCCTGCGGCTCCACCACGGCCGATGCCGATAATCCCATGGCTATTTCAGCAGCTGCTTGAGTCGCCCAATTTCCAGATCTCCGTTTTCCACGCGACGGATCAGTTCCAAAATGAGCTCACGACCTTCCTGAGAGACAGCCCCGCCGACGATTACGTCGAGCATTACCCCGACTGGGTCCTCCCCAGCCTTCATCCGTCGCCCGATTCCCTTCATGACGTCATGAAATGCTATCGGAGCGACGATGTTCACCTGCCGAAGCCCAGAATCTTCCAGCTTGCAGTGCTTGCGCTCCATACGCCTTGCATTCGCGGACTTTTCCGGCCTGATCCACGCGTCTGCGCGACAAAGCCCTCCCCTTGCCAAGTCGGCATTGGAGAGCGGCGGAGCCAGGGAATCATCCCTTACGTCCGGTGACGATGTCATTGCCTGATGCGCGGCCATATTGACCAGCACATCAGCGAAATCTGACGGTCTAATTTTCCCATGACAACACGAGCTGGGTGGGTCTAGACCCGGGTCTAGACCCGGGTCCACCCCTGATGCGTGGTCATCATCCATGGCTGCCTCCATGGGACTTCTGCCGCTTTTCCACGACATCCTTGGCCTTTACGTGGACATAGCGCTTCAGCATCTGAAGGGTCTTGTGGCCGGTAATGGACGCGATTTCCATGAGGTCGAGTCCCTCTTCCCGCAGACGGCTGGCGGCCTCATGCCGAAGATCGTGGAAGTGGAGATCGTCAAGCCCGGCCCTCTTCCGGGCCCGAACGAAGGCCCGATAGAGGGCATCGGCAGTCAGCGGAAAAACCCTGCCGTCGATTGACCGTGGAAGGGTGCGAAGAACCTGTACACCGGCAGGACTGAGGGCAACATCACGAGAAACGCCGGTCTTTGTGATGGCGGCCGGTAACCGGACCATTCCAGCATTGAGATCCACATGCTCCCACCGCATTTGGACGATCTCGTTGCGCCGCATTGCGCCGTCGAGGGCAAATTCCACGGCGGGGCGAATCCAGGGATTGACGGCATCAGCACAAGCGCCAATGAGAGCCTCGGCTTCATTCCTGACGGTGCCGTCATCATGCTCGATAACATTGAGGCGGCGATCACGACCTTCTGGCAACGGAGGGAGGATAAGCTTCAGGACCGGATTGGGCAGGGCTTCAATCTCGAGCAGGTTCTCAAGCCGATTATAGAGATTGGAAATGACGCCGATATGAAGGCGGATGGTCTTCGGCCCAACCGTTGCCTTCTTCTCCGTCACCCATGCCTGGAAATCCCGGACCTTCAAGCTGGAAAGAGTCCGCTTGGACAAGGGATGCTTGAGCCAAGCCTTGATCACATAGCCTTCTTGATGGCCGGCCTTCTCCACCGTCACCTCGTCCCGATAGACCTCAAGGGCATCTCCCAGGGTGGTGCGCTCGGCCAAACTGCGATCGGTGAAGACGTGACGGGCCATCTCGGACTCCGTAACCGCGGCCCACTTTTGAGCCTCGACCTTGGTCCGAAATGTCTTGAACATATCCGGGAAGCCCTTGCGGCGGACCCTGGCCTGCCAGCTGATCTTCCCGTTCGTTCCAACGCGCTTGATAAAATCCGCCATGACAAAAACTCCGTACCAAAAGGATGGCATCGGGGTCGTCAAGTTGTCGATAGGACCAAATTGGAACGGATCATGAATACTGCAAAACCATTCCCAATGGAGCAAAATTGGAGCAGAGCGTGATATTTGCCCCATTCGAATGCCCAAAGAAAAAGCCTGCAATCCGTTGGGATTGCAGGCTTTTTGGACTGGTTGCGGGGGCAGGATTTGAACCTGCGACCTTCAGGTTATGAGCCTGACGAGCTACCGGGCTGCTCCACCCCGCGGTAAGGCGTTGGCCGTGATAAGGCCTTAGAAAGGCGTACACCGGCCTTATGAGGGCCGGTGTTTGTCGATCGTGTTAGGTTTTTCTTTTTTCGTTTCCTTTGAAGACCAGGCAGCGTCCTACTCTCCCGTGCCTTAAGACACAGTACCATCGGCGCAGAGGGGTTTCACGTCCGAGTTCGGGATGGGATCGGGTGGGGGGCCCTCGCTATGACCACCTGGTCGTCGAAGGAAACGAAGAAGAATTTCTGATCTGGATTAGTACCTTCGTGCACATATGCGAGTGTTTCTTGTGTCGGGCTTGCCGCTACGCATGGGCGATCAAGCCGATCGAGCGATTAGTACAGCTTAGCTTCACGTGTTACCACGCTTCCACATGCTGCCTATCAACGTGGTGGTCTTCCACGGCTCTGATAGGGAAACCTGGTTTTGAGGGGAGCTTCCCGCTTAGATGCATTCAGCGGTTATCTCGTCCATACATGGCTACCCGGCGATGCCGCTGGCGCGACAACCGGTACACTAGAGGTATGTCCATCCCGGTCCTCTCGTACTAGGGACAGGTCCTCTCAAGTTTCCAACACCCATGGTAGATAGGGACCGAACTGTCTCACGACGTTCTAAACCCAGCTCACGTACCACTTTAATCGGCGAACAGCCGAACCCTTGGGACCTGCTCCAGCCCCAGGATGTGATGAGCCGACATCGAGGTGCCAAACCTCCCCGTCGATGTGGACTCTTGGGGGAGATCAGCCTGTTATCCCCGGCGTACCTTTTATCCGTTGAGCGATGGCCCTTCCACGCGGGACCACCGGATCACTATGACCGACTTTCGTCTCTGCTCGACTTGTTTGTCTCGCAGTCAGGCGGGCTTATGCCATTGCACTCGACAGCTGATTTCCGACCAGCCTGAGCCCACCATCGCGCGCCTCCGTTACTCTTTGGGAGGCGACCGCCCCAGTCAAACTACCCGCCATGCAGGGTCCCGGCCCCGGGTTCACGGGGCGCGGTTAGATACCAGGAAGCAGAAGGGTGGTATTTCAAGGTTGCCTCCACACCAGCTGGCGCCGGTGCTTCATAGGCTCCCACCTATCCTACACATCCACATCCTAGTACCACTGCAAAGCTGTAGTAAAGGTGCACGGGGTCTTTCCGTCTAGCCACGGGTACTCCGCATCTTCACGGAGAATTCAATTTCGCTGAGTCGATGTTGGAGACAGCGGGGAAGTCGTTACGCCATTCGTGCAGGTCGGAACTTACCCGACAAGGAATTTCGCTACCTTAGGACCGTTATAGTTACGGCCGCCGTTTACCGGGGCTTCAATTCAGAGCTTGCACCCCTCCTTTTAACCTTCCGGCACCGGGCAGGCGTCAGACCCTATACGTCGTCTTTCGACTTCGCAGAGCCCTGTGTTTTTAGTAAACAGTCGCCACCCCCTGGTCTGTGCCACCCCCCTCTGCTTGCGCAAAGAGAGGTACCCCTTATCCCGAAGTTACGGGGTCAATTTGCCTAGTTCCTTCAACATCGTTCTCTCAAGCGCCTTGGTATACTCTACCAGTCCACCTGTGTCGGTTTAGGGTACGGTCTATACGCTGGAGTTATTTCCTGGACCCCCTTCACCGCACCTCCAATCCGATAAGGAGATACGATACACGGGGGTCGTCACTTCCAGCAGGCCCACGAATATTAACGTGGTTCCCATCGACTACGGCTTTCGCCCTCGCCTTAGGGGCCGGCTTACCCTGCGCGGATTAGCCTTGCGCAGGAACCCTTGGACTTTCGGCGACAGTGTTTCTCACACTGTTTGTCGCTACTCATGTCAGCATTCTCACTTCCGATACCTCCAGCGCCTCTCACGATGACGCCTTCGCAGGCTTACGGAACGCTCCGCTACCGCGTGCACATAGTGCACACCCGCAGCTTCGGTGCATGGTTTGAGCCCCGGTACATTTTCGGCGCGAGACAGCTATTAGACCAGTGAGCTATTACGCTTTCTTTAAAGGATGGCTGCTTCTAAGCCAACCTCCTGGTTGTTTTGGCCGTCTTACATCCTTTCCCACTTAACCATGACTTGGGGACCTTAGCTGGCGGTCTGGGCTGTTTCCCTTTTGACGATGGACCTTAGCACCCACCGTCTGTCTCCCGGATATTACTCTACGGTATTCGGAGTTTGGTTAGGTTTGGTAGGTCTTTGGGACCCCCTAGCCCATCCAGTGCTCTACCCCCGTAGGTATTCGTCCGAGGCGCTACCTAAATAGCTTTCGCGGAGAACCAGCTATTTCCGAGTTTGATTGGCCTTTCACCCCTAACCACAGGTCATCTCCGTCTTTTTCAACAGACGTGAGTTCGGTCCTCCAGTGGGTGTTACCCCACCTTCAACCTGCCCATGGCTAGATCACCCGGTTTCGGGTCTAATGCATGCAACTCGTCGCCCTATTCAGACTCGCTTTCGCTGCGCCTACGCCTACCGGCTTAAGCTTGCTGCATACACTAACTC